>DATLUE010000413.1:0-5908 GCA_035533255.1 Allostellaceae bacterium
CAAGCGCGGCTGCCGCGGCGCTCGATGCCTATGCGCGGATCGCGATCCTGCGCGACGATATGCAACAGCGCCTGCTCGCGCTCGCGCCCGATGCGGTCGTGTTCGGCGCCGAAGCAACGCGGCTTCCCAACACGCTCTGCCTCGCGATGCCGTGGGTGGCGTCATCGACGCAGGTGATCGCGCTCGATCTTGCCGGCGTCATGGTCAGCGCCGGCTCGGCCTGCTCCTCGGGCAAGGTCGCGCGCAGCCATGTGCTCGACGCGATGGGCGTCGCGCCGGCGCTGGCCGAATGCGCGATCCGCATCAGCCTCGGCTGGAGCACCCGCGAAGCCGACATCGACCATCTGATCGATGCCTGGGGTGCGCTCTATGCCCGAACGCGCGCGAGCGCCGCATGACCGCCGCGATCGCCCGCAAAGCCAACCGGCCGCCGGTCTATCTCGATTACCAGGCGACGACGCCGTGCGATCCGCGCGTGGTGCAGGCGATGCTGCCCTGGTTCACCGAGAAGTTCGGCAACCCCGCCTCGATCACGCATGCTTATGGCCGCGAGGCCGAAGCCGCGGTCGAGCGCGCGCGGGCGCAGCTCGCATCGCTGATCAAAGCCGAGCCGCGCGAGCTGGTCTTCACCTCGGGCGCGACCGAGGCGAACAACCTCGCGGTCAAGGGCGCGCTGCGCTTCCATCGCCAATTCGGCAAGGACCAGATCGTCACGCTGGTGACCGAGCATAAATGCGTGCTCGAGAGCGCCCGCGCGATGGAGCAAGACGGCTGTCGCGCGACCTATCTGCCGGTCGAGCCGAGCGGCCTGGTCGATCTCGATCGCCTCGCGAGCGCGATCGACGACAAGACCGCGCTGGTCTCGGTGATGGCGGCGCATAACGAGATCGGCGTGATCCAGCCACTTGCCGCGATCGGCGCGCTGTGCCGCGCGCGCGGCGTGCTGTTCCATACCGACGCGGCGCAGGCGGTCGGCAAGATCGCGCTCGATGTCGATGCGATGGCGATCGATCTGATGTCGATCTCGGGCCACAAAGTTTATGGCCCCAAAGGCATCGGCGCGCTTTATGTCCGCCGCCGGCCGCGGGCGCGGATCGCGCCGCTGATCGATGGCGGCGGGCAGGAGCGCGGCCTGCGCTCGGGCACCTTGCCGACGCCGCTCTGCATCGGCCTCGGCGAGGCGGCGGCGCTGGCCGAGGCCGAGATGGCGGGCGAGGCGGCACGGCTGCTGGCCCTGCGCGAGCGCTTTCTCGCCGGCGTTATGCGCGCCTTGCCGCAGACCCGGCTCAATGGCGATGCCGAGCGGCGCCTGCCCGGCAATCTGAATTTGAGCTTTCCCGGCATGCCGGCGCCGGCGCTGATGGAGGCCTGTCCCGGCCTCGCGCTCTCGACCGGCTCGGCCTGCACCGCCGCGGAGATCGAGCCGTCCTTCGTGCTGCGGGCGCTGGGCCTCTCGGACGATCTCGCGGCCGCCTCGCTGCGGATCGGTTTGGGCCGGTTTACCACCGCGGACGAGGTCGATTTCGCGGTCGAGACCCTGGCGGCCGCGGTCCGGCATTGGGGTGCCGCGGGGGTGACAACCGCCCTGGCGGCAACCACATAAGGGTGGTATCAAGCGAAATGGCGAACAATATGGCTGGGGCGATTTCCCGCAAACAGGCGATGACGGTAACCGAGGCGGCAGCCGGGCGCATCCAGGCGCTGCTGGCCAAGCGCGGCAAGCCGTCGGCCGGGATTCGGGTCGGCGTGCGGTCGCGCGGCTGCTCCGGCCTCACCTATACGCTCGAATATGCCGACGAGAAGGGCAAGCTCGACGACGTGGTCGAGGCCGGCGGCGTCACCATTCTGATCGATCCGAAGGCGAGCATGTTCATCATCGGCACCGAGATGGATTACGTCGAGGACAAGCTGCAATCGGGTTTTACTTTCCGCAATCCCAACGAGAAGGGCCGTTGCGGGTGCGGCGAATCTTTTCACGTCTGAATTTCTGACCTGGGCGTCATGAAGCTGTTCCAGATCGAAGAGCCGGAAGGCCCGCCGCTCGATTCGTCCGGGCCGGGGGCGGCGGTCGGCATCGCGCTCGGCAAGGCCCCCCACGCCACGCTGGCGGGCATCATCGCGTTCGCGGTCGGCGGCAATGCCGAGATCCTTCCGGGTGGCGATGGCGAGCGGATGCTGGCCGGCGACGATCTCGGCGCGCTGCTGTTGGGCCTGCGCGCGCGGGCGGAAAAGCAATTGGCGCGGCCGGTGACACATGCGGTGATCGCCCTGCCGCCGATCGAGGAAGGGCCGCTGGCGGTCGCCGCGATAGCCGCCGGCCTCGCGCTCCTCGACACGCTCGACGTCGGCACCGCGCCGCTCGAGAACGCGGCGCTCGAAGCGGCTTTGCGCGCCGAGGATTTGGCCCCCAAGACCTGAGCTCATGATCCCATGCCCAAGATGACCTTTATCGGCCGCGACGGCTCCCGCCGCGAGGTCGAGGCCCCGATCGGCTTGTCGGTGCTCGAGATCGCGCATCGCAACGACATCGACATCGAGGGCGCGTGCGAAGGCTCGCTCGCCTGCTCGACCTGTCATGTGATCGTCGATCCGGAATGGTACGAGCTGTTGAAGGATGCGAGCGAGGACGAGGAAGATATGCTCGATCTCGCTTTCGGCCTAACCCAGACCTCGCGGCTCGGCTGCCAGATCATCATGACCGAGGAGCTCGACGGGTTGACCGTGCGTCTGCCGCTGGCGACGCGCAACATGATGAACGTCTGAGCCGGCGGCCGATGGCGGCGCATCCTTTCGACCTGCCGCGGCCCGCGAAGGATTGCCGCGTCGTCGTCGCCATGTCGGGCGGCGTCGATAGCGCCACGGTCGCGGCGCTGCTGGTCGAGGCCGGCTGCGAGGTGGTCGGCATCACCTTGCAGCTTTACGATCACGGCGCGGCGACGGCCAAGAAAGGCGCCTGCTGTGCCGGCCAGGACATCGACGACGCCGCGCGCGTCGCCGAGCGGCTCGGCATTCCGCATTACGTGCTCGATTACGAAAGCCGCTTTCGTGCCGAGGTGATCGACAGCTTCGCCGACTCTTACGCGCGCGGCGAGACGCCGATCCCGTGCGTTGCCTGCAATCGCACCGTCAAGTTCCGCGATCTCCTCGGGATGGCACAAGAGCTCGGCGCCGACGTGCTCGCGACCGGGCATTACGTGCGCCGCGTGATCGGCGATGCCGGGCCGGAACTGCATCGCGCCGTCGACGATGCCCGCGACCAAAGCTATTTCCTCTTTGCGACGACTCAGCCGCAGCTCGATTATCTGCGCTTCCCGCTGGGCGGCTTCACCAAGGACGAGACGCGCGATCTGGCCCGGCGCTTCGATCTGCCGGTCGCGCTGAAGCCCGACAGCCAGGATATCTGCTTCGTGCCGACGGGCTCTTACGGCGATCTGGTCGCGAAGCTGCGCCCCGACGCCAGCGTGCCGGGCGAGGTGGTGAACGAGGCCGGCCGGGTGCTCGGCCGTCATGACGGCATCATTCATTTCACGGTCGGCCAGCGCAAAGGCCTGGGCATTGCCGGCGGCGAGCCGCTTTACGTGCTGCGGCTCGATGCCGAGACGCGTCGCGTCGTGGTGGGGCCGCGCGCAGCGCTCGGCCAAAGCCGCGTCGTGCTGCGTGCGGTCAACTGGCTGGGGCCGAAGCCCGAAGCGAGCTTGCACGTCGCGGTGAAGCTGCGCTCGGCGCAGCCGCCGCAAGCGGCGACGCTATTGCTCGACGAGAGCGGCGGCGGCAGCGTCACGCTCGATGCGCCGGCGCTGGGCGTGGCGCTGGGCCAAGCCTGCGTCGTCTATGACGGCACCCGCGTGCTCGGCGGCGGCACGATCGCGCGCTCGCTCGAAGCCGCGGCGCCGCTGGAAGCCGTCATGCAGCTTCCTCAGCCGGGCTGAGATCGGCGGCTTTCGTTGCGGCGACATCGGCAGCGCATCGTGTAATGATTCGAGCCACGCCTGGGCGCGGGCGACCGGCGAAACGGCCGGCGAAATCATTTGCGGGCGCGGCCGGTTTTTCCTATCCTCGCGCGCTCCCGAATCTCAGCTTCGTCGAGAGCCTGTCGCGTTGAGGTTTGGGACCACGGGGACGAGATGACGTCCTTGATCGGTAAGGCGGCGGGGTAGCTCAGTTGGTTAGAGCAGGGGAATCATAATCCCAAGGTCGGGGGTTCAAATCCCTCCCCCGCTACCACCTCTAAATTTCCCCATATCACAAAAGTCACTTTAATCCAGGGACTTAGCGACGTTCCGCGACGACGCGCTTTACGCCGTCGCACGCTTATCTGCGCCCTCATCCTCTATCTGCGCCCTCATCCTCTCTCAGTTGATTGCTAGGCGATTGCTAGAACCTTGCCGATTTTGGAGGGCGCACCCACATCTTCAAAATCTGAGGAGAAGACGATGAAAGCGAGGCTTACGAAGCGGAGCGTTGAAGCGATCGCCTCCGGTTCTTCCGACATCTTTGTCTGGGATGCCGAACTGCCAGGTTTTGGCGTAAAGGTTACCCCGAAAGGCCGGCGGACCTACGTTCTCCAATATCGCCATAAGCGCCGAGTCCATCGCTACACGATCGGCAGGCATGGCATTGACGTGACTGCGGACGAGGCACGGAGAGAAGCTCTTCGTTTACGTGGACTTGTCGCGAGTGAAGAAAATCCTGCGGCGCGGCGCGCCCAATATCGTGCGTCGCCAACAATCGCCGAATTTGCCAAGCGGTATATGGAAGAGCATGCAATTCCCCACAAAAAACCCGCCAGCGCAGCCACCGACCGGCGAAACTTAGATAATCATCTAATCCCTCTCTTGGGCCCGATATTGATCGGGGATGTTGAGCCTGTGGATGTGGCGCGGATGGTTCGCGATATCGCGTCTGGTAAAACAGCGAGAGATGAGAAAACCGGAAAGAAGCGCGGCCGCCGAATTGTAGAAGGCGGGCAGGGCGTCGCGAACCGCGTCTTGGCGTTGCTCTCAAAGATGCTGACGCTTGCAGAAGTGTGGGGATTGCGCCCTCGGGGCTCAAATCCCTGCCGTCACTCAGCCAAGTTCGCAGAGCACAAAGTGGAACGATTTCTTTCTATTGAGGAACTCGGCCGACTCGGTGCTGCACTCGCTGTAGCCGAACGCAAGGCCGTGTCGCAGGTCGCTGGATCTAAGCAGTCTACTACGCGCACCACCGATCAGGGGCAGCATCGGTCAGCAATTGCTGCGATACGGTTGCTGCTCTTCACGGGCTGCCGTGTAAGTGAAATCTTGTTGCTCACATGGCCCCAGGTCGATTTGGAACGCCGTTTGCTTTTGTTGCCGGACAGCAAAACAGGTGCCAAGCCTGTATATCTTTCCACGGCGGCGATTAGAGTGATGAGGGAACTCACACCGGTAAAAGGTAATCCATATGTTTTGCCGGGCCGTCATCCAAGTAAACCGTTCATATCAATTCGCAAGCCATGGAAGCGCATCTGTACAGCAGCAAGACTGCAAAACCTACGACTGCATGATCTTCGGCACAGCTTTGCGAGTATCGGCGCGAGCGGGGGACTCAGTCTGCCAATAATCGGGGCGTTGCTAGGACATTCGCAGCCGACAACTACGGCGAGATACGCGCATCTCGCGGCATCACCGATCCAAGAAGCAGCCGAGTTGGTTGGTCGACGCCTCGCCGCAGCGTTGAAGCGGCGGGGAGTTTCGAGCCGAAGGTCGACAAAAGCAAAAAGCACAAACCGCATCGCGCAAAAAAGGACGGTCTCGGAACCGCAGCTTCTCGAACCACACGCGGAGGCACCCCGAGTGCGGCGCGGCAATCAGGATGGAAGGGGCGCGTCAATCAAGATGAGAAGAGGCCGTTGGGCTTGTAACGGAGGGAGGGCGTAGCCCGACTG
>DATLUE010000414.1:0-8169 GCA_035533255.1 Allostellaceae bacterium
CTAACAAGTGGGTGTACTGCGTGAAGAACATCCAGATCTGGAAGCCGCCAAGTTAAGATTTTTTATGAGTATGAGGCGTCGGCAGCGATCATCGTTCCGACGCCTCTTTGTTAAGCTAGCCTCGCTGGGTAGTCGGTCACGAAAACGACCGGAGCGCGGCGCGGAGTCGATTTTTGAGGATCAGTTTTGTAGTTGGCATCCCCGTCGGATTCACGTCGGTTTCACCCGAAAGATTTTGAAAGACACCGGAACATCGTGCTGCCATGCGCGTTCTGGGTCATGGACGTCGTGTCGAGCAAATCTGAATTGCCAGCCAGAGGCGGTGCGATGCTGGTAAACGTGCAGGCGCTCCGCGCACTGGCGGCCTTTTTGGTCGTATTTGTTCATATCGACGTCCTCGCTCGGCTTTGCGGATTCCCCGCAAATTCCACAGCGTTTGGCAATGCGGGAGTCGATCTCTTCTTTGTAATCAGTGGCTTGATCATGGTGGTTACAACCGCCGAGAAGCCACAGCCGGCGTATGAGTTCATCCGCGGTCGGATTACACGCATCGTCCCGCTCTATTGGACGATTACGCTGATCGTAGTCGCAATCGCCTTACTGGCGCCAACGTTGCTCCAATCGACGACTGCCGGGCCTCGCGAGATTCTCGATTCGCTCGCCTTTATTCCCTATCAGCGGCCGGACGGCGCAGTTCATCCCATCGTGTTCGTCGGATGGACTCTGAATTACGAAATGTTGTTCTATTTAATCTTTTCGATAGGAATGCTGCTGCCGAAAAGAACCCTTGGTTTATGGTTTGTCTTGATCGTTCTCGCCGTTGCTGCCATTGCCGGTCTGATCCTTCATCCCGCCAACACGATTGGCGCTTTTTACACGGCGCCGATCATCCTCGAATTTGGTGCCGGCATTTGCCTCGGATTAATGCTCACCTCGCGCCGCTTTTCAAATTCGCGCCATGTTCGATATCCAGCGATTGTTGTTGCGATCGTCGCTTTTGGATTCATGCTTGCAGGTCCAACGCTTTGGCCGAACCTCGACCGTGCTTGGAGTGCCGGCATCCCTGCGTTCTTAATTGTCGGATCTGCTTTAGCACTTGAAATTTCGGGAATTAAGCTCAATGCGAAGTGGCTGCAGCTCCTTGGCGCCGCATCTTACTCAATCTACTTGACGCATTTTTTTGTCACGCAAGTCTTTGCGAAAATCGCGCTGCATCTGAGCCGCTTCGGCATCCCCATTATCATTGCGATCGGTGTGGGCGCGTTTGCCGTTGTGGCCCTCGTCGGAATCGTTGCTCACCTTCGCCTCGAACTCCCGCTCACAATGATCGCCCGACAGCTAACCAAAAGACGGCCAATGCTCGAGCCGTCGATGGGCATAGGTGAAGGAGAGGAAGCGCCTCCGACACTTGTTCAAAATATCTCGTCGTGAGGCGGTCGATCGGCTTTCGCTGGGCGACGAAGATTACGCGTGACATCAAAACGTACGCTTACCGCCAGATCAGCTTCGTCACATCGGGCGTGCCGGTGAGCATGCGCTGACGCTTCATCACGTCGATCCACCAGGAGATCTGATCCGGCGCGAGGATCGGCTGCTGCGCGCCGAGCTCGATCTTCTTCATGATCGCCGGCGGCAGCTTCGCGTAGACGTCGATATCGTCGCGCGTTTTGTCGGGGTGGGCCACGGAGAAAGCGGCGCCCTCGACGATCGCGTCGCGGAAGGCGACGATCTCCTTGGCATGCGCGGTCGCCCATTCGCGCGTCGCGGTGTACATCACCAGCGCCTTGCCTTCGGGCATGGCGGGGTTGAGCACGACGGCCGCGTAGCCGACCCCGCTATTGACCATCTGCGCGATGAACGGGTCGGTGCCGACCACGGCATCGACGCTCTTGGCGGCGAGGGTGTCGCGCATTGTGGGGAACGACACCTCGACGAATTTCACCTTGCTGGAATCGACGTGGTTCAGATCGAGCCAATAGCGGAACATCACCTGCAAGGCCGCACCGATGCCCGGCACGCCGACCTTGCGGCCGATGAAATCCTGGGCGGTCTTGATTCCGGCGCCGGTATAGGCGACCACGGCGGTATCGGCGATGCGATGCGAGGTCACGGTGCCGCCGGCGAAGGCGACGAGGTCGAGCCCGCCGTCGATCGCCTGGAGGAAGGTCGTGGTCGTCATGAAGGCGACATCGGCCGAGCGCGCAACCAGCGCCGGCGGAAAATTCGGCATCAGATTGACGATCAGGATGTTCACGTCGAGCCCGCGCTTCGCGAAGAAGCCCTCGGCCTTGGCGGCGAACAGCGACGCGCCGGCGCTGCCCGCCGTGGTCTCGACGGTGATCTTCGCCGGCGCGGCTTGCGATTGCGGCGAGCCCGACGCCGCGCAGAGCAAAGCGGCCAGCGCCGCGGCGAGGCCAAGACGGGATCGGCTCATGCGTTCCTCCCAATGCCCGATCGCGCCGGCGGTCCGAGCAAGCTGTGGTTGGGGCGCGCGGTCAGTGCGCGGCCGTCTGCGTCTCGGAACGCTCGGCGGCGAAGCGCTTGTCGACCACGGCGGTTGCGACCAGCTTGCCCTTGATGGCGCCGATCGAGCGATACCAATCGATCTGCTTCTGGGTTGCCGTCATGTCCACCCGTCCGCCGCGGTCGAAATAGGGCAGGCCGAGCTGCACGCGCGCCGCCGGCTGGCCGATCCATTTCGCGAGAATGTCGAGCGTCGCGGCCGCGGTCGGCTGGTCCTTGCGCATGCCCTGCGCATCGGTGAAGGCGAGGTAGAAATCGCGCGTCGCCTTGCGATAGGCGGCAAGGAAGCGCTTCACCGTGTCGCCATGATGGTCGAGCATGTTGCGCGATGCGAAGACGAGAAACGCCGGCGTGTAGCCGGCCAGGTCGCCGACCCAGCCGAGCAGCTTCGCATCGCCTTTCTGGATGAGCGGCAGGGCGTTGGTCGAATCGAAGACCGCGGCATCCGCCCGGCCGCCCGACAGCGCCGAGGCGATGTTGGGGTTCGACTGCAGCGGCAGGAGCTTCACGGTATTCACGTCGAAGCCCTCTTTTACCGCGATCTCGCCGAGGCTGTATTGCAGCCCGCTGCCCATCTGGGTCAGCGCGAAGGAATGCCCCGGCAGATCGCGCGGCGATTTGAGCCCCGCCGCATAGGCCTGGTTCGAGGCGATCAGGGCCAGCGAGTGGAAGGTCGGCGCCTCGTTGGCGCCGCTGGCGACGATGCGCAACCGTCCGCCGGCGGCGAGATTGTAAAGCGCGGCAGTCTCGGCGGCGTCGCCGAAATCGAGATCGCCCGACGCCACGGCGACCGCGACCGGCGCTTGCGCCTGGAAGAAAGTGAGCTGCGGCTGCAGCCCCTCGGCGGCGAAATAGCCCTTGGCCAGCGCGATCGCGATCGGCGCGCAATTGGCGATCTTGGTGACCCCGAAATGGATCGTCTCCGCCGACGCGCCCGATCCCCAGCTTGCGACGGGAAACGCAAGGGCCGCAACGGCAATCATCCGCTTACACCACATAAGGCTCCTCCCTGACGTTTTATGTTATCGGCACCCAGTCTGCCCGCTTGTGGCGGCTCCTGGCAAGCGGGACGGCGCGAGCGGCCAAGGCGGTCGGGCGCGGCATTTCAAATTCGGGCACGGCCGGCCAAAGCTTTGTATTCTAGGCGACAACGAACAACCTTCGCGGGTCCGCCATGCTGTGGCTGCAATTCGCCGTCATTCTCCTGCTCATCCTGCTCAACGGATTTTTCGCGCTCGCCGAAATGTCGGTGATTTCGGCGCGGCGCGTGCGCCTGCAGCGCGCGGCCGACATCGGCGGCGCCGGCGCCAAGACCGCGCTCGAGCTGAAGCGCGATCCCGGGCGGTTTCTCTCGACCGTGCAGATCGGCATCACCGTGATCGGCGTCCTCACCAGCGCGCTCGGCGGCGCGACCTTTTCCGAGGCGATCGCCGGCAAGCTCGCGGCGCTCGGCCCGCAGGCCGGGCCGCTGAGTCTTGCCCTGGTGGTGGTGATGATCTCCTATCTGACGCTGATCCTCGGCGAGCTGGTGCCCAAGCGGGTCGCGCTCAGCCGCCCCGAGGCGATCGCGCGGCATCTCGCCGGCATGCTGCGCGTGATGACGCGGCTGGCGGCGCCGATCGTGTGGTTTCTCTCGGTATCGAGCAATCTCGTGCTGCGCTTCCTGCCGCGCGCGCCGAGCGAATCGGCGGCCGTGACCGAGGAAGAGATCGCGATCATGCTGCGCGAGGCGCAGGCCGCCGGCAATGTCCACGCCGCTGAGACGGCGATCGTCCAGATGGCGCTGCGCCTCGGCGACCGGCGCGTCAACGCGGTGATGACGCCGCGCACCCAGCTCGAATGGCTCGATTTGCAGGACAGCGCCGAGGAGAACCGGCGCAAGGTGCGCGACAGCAATTACTCGCGTTTCCCGGTGTTCGACGGCGGCCCGGCGCAGGTTGCCGGCATCGTTCAGGTGAAGGACCTCCTGACCGCCGAGATGAGCGGCACGCCGTTCGATTTGAAGCCGCTGGTACGGCCGGCGCTATTCATTCCCGAGACCGCAACCGCCTTGCGCGCGCTCGAGCTGTTCCGCAAATCGGGCGAGCCGATGGAGCTGGTGGTCGACGAGTTCGGCGATCTGCAGGGCGCCTTGACCCTCGACGACATTCTGCAATCGCTGGTCGGCGACATCGCCGAGCCGGGCGAGGCGTCGAGCCCCAGCATCGAGCGCCGGCCCGACGGCTCGTTCATCGTCGACGGCATGACGCCGCTCGATCAGGTGCGCGACCTCTTGAGCTGGTCGAGCCTGCCGGAGGATGACAGCGGCGACTATCACACCCTCGGCGGCTTCGTGATGGCGCGGCTGCATCGCATTCCGGCGGTCGGCAGCCAGGTCAATGTCGAGGGCGTGCGCTACGAGGTGATCGGCATGGACGGCCGCCGCGTCGACCGGGTGCTGATCACGCCGGCGAAAGAGTGAGGGGTGAGGCTGCGTCCGAATCGTGTTGCCAAATGGCTGCGAAAAGAAGGATCATTCCGGCGCGCCACCGAGGGGTCGGCCGGCGCGTTGCGATCACTCGCCTGGGGGGTAAAGATGCGCAATCGACTCGGGCTTATCGTTGCCGGTGGGGCGGTATTTTTCTTTTCGCAATCCTGGGGATGCAATACTTAATTCTCCACAATTATATACTATGTCCCCTTAATTCCAGGCTTGCAATCCTGGGGACGCAATATTTAATTCTCGACAATTATGTACTGTGTCCCCTTAATTCAAAATCGCCTTACAGCGTAACCTGTTGAGCAATCAGGTCCAAGAGATCACCGCCAAACTCGCCAATCTCGACCGCCAGATCGCAGAAAGCGAAGCCACGCTCACTGGCGCCAAAGCGGATGTTCAAAAGCTAAAGCTGGCGATCCCCCTCCTCGAGCAACGAGTGGCTATCTTCAAAAAGCTCTTCGACGAGGGCTGGGGTCAGAAGCCGCAATATTTGGAGCTCGCGCAGGATCTGATCGAGCATCAGCAGGACCTTCAAGCGAAAGATGCCAAAGTCGTGGAAACGACGGCTCACATCGCCGCCCTGCAGGAACAGCGTAGCCAAACCCAAGCCGAATTTCGGCGCACAAATCTATCCGATCTGGCGGATGCCGAACAGAAGGCGGCAAGCCTGCATGAACAGCTCGTGCAAGCGCAGGAACGTCAGAAGCTCCAGACTTTGACAGCGCCGGTCGATGGCACCGTGCAGCAGGTGGCGGTTCACACGGTCGGGGGCGTCGTCACGCCCGCCCAGCAGCTTATGGTGATTGTGCCTGCCGACAGCCATCTTGAGATCGAGGCCATGGTACCGAATAAGGACATCGGATTCGTGCACCCGGGCCAGACGGCCAGTATAAAGATCGACACGTTCAATTTCACGAAGTACGGGCTATTGCATGGCGATGTCCTAAACGTCTCCCAAGACGCGATTGCGCGCGACAAGCCAGCGGACGGCAAACCCGATGGATCGACGAAAGAGTCGACGAACGATAGCAGCGAACCGACTGGCCAAGAGCTCGTCTACGCGACGCGCGTGTCACTTGATCGAGCGCAAATGCTGGTTGATGGCAAGCTCGTCAATCTTACGCCGGGCATGGCCGTCACTGTGGAAATCAAAACGGGCAAACGCCGGGTTATCGAGTACCTTCTCTCCCCTTTACTGCGATACAAGCAAGAAAGCTTGAGGGAGAGATAAGTTGAAAAGACTAACGAAGGGTACAATGTCTGCACTATCCCGGATTGATTTTCCGCCCAGTGCTGCCGCTATTATTTTTTTGCGCGTGGTGCTTTGTCTGGTCGTATCTATCACCGTGTCGCAATCAGCGGCTGCTAAATGCGCCCAAAATAGGTCAAAGACGCTCGCGGCCTATCACGACGTCTTAAATAGCCCAAAGCCAAACCTAGCGGATCCGATCTTTCGAGAAATTCCTAGCGACTTGCGAGTGCTTCAGCGCGCAACGCGCGTGACAGTCACTGAAAATACGAACGTCCGATATCTCCCGGGAGATAATTCGTTGGTGTTGGCAGGCCTTCGGGTCGGGAATCGCTTTGCATCGGCGTGCACAGACGCCCAATGGGGCGTGGTGGCTCGTCCTAAAAAGCAAGGGTGGCTACTTGGAATACGTGCGGCAGGTCGATACGCGACAATAAGGACTGTGGAGTCCGCTCTGCGGGCACCAGAGCAACGTCGGTAAACAGCGCTTTTGTTGGAGGGCCCATATGGATCAAGCTCAACTCCTCACCTTTGTCGAAGCCGCAGTTCAACAAATGGAGATTCCCAATACCAGTCCTTACGTTGCAGTTTTCTCCACCGGTAGCAGCGGCCTCTCCTTTGGTCGGATGCAAAACGCCTTGTTATGGGGACGCAATACTTAATTCTCCACAATTATGTACTATGTCTCCTTAATTCACAGGTTCCCCCGAATGCTGGTGAGCGGCGCTGCCGATGTGCCGCAGTTAAACCTATTCCGACGCCGATTCTACGCAGTTTCTAAAATCGCAGCCTATAAGCCAACCTCGTGGTAGATGAATGGATCCCGACTCCTGAGCCTGACAAAGGGCGTCGGGGAAGAGAGATTCTTGTACATCGCGTGCAATTATCCCACCTTATCGTCATGACCCAACCTCTTCCCACGCTCTTCATCTCGCATGGCGCGCCGCCCTTGGCGCTGGCGCCGGGCGCGATCGGCGATTTCTGGCGCGCGCTCGCCGAGAGCTTGCCGCGCCCCAGCGCGGTGCTCGCGGTCTCGGCGCATTGGTTCACCGACCTGCCGCTGGTCGCCTCGACCGACAAGCCCGAGACCATCCACGATTTCTACGGCTTCCCGGACGAGTTCTACCGCATCGCCTATCCCGCGCCGGGCGCGCCCGAGCTCGCCGCGCGCGCGGTCGAGCTGATGCGGGCCGCCGGGATTCCGGCGGCGGCCGATCCGAACTATGGGCTCGATCACGGCGCCTGGGTGCCGCTGCGCTCGTTCTATCCTGAGGCCGACGTGAAGGTGGCGCAGCTCTCGGTGCAGCCGGTGCGCGACGCGCGCTGGCATTACCGCATCGGCGCGGCGCTCGCACCTTTGCGCGAGGAAGGCGTGCTGATCCTCGCGACCGGCGGCGCGACCCATAATCTGCGCGAGCTCGATCCGCGCGGTGGGGCGCCGCCCCAATGGGCCGAGGCATTCGACGATTGGCTGGGCGAGGCGCTCGAGGCCGGGCGGCTCGAGGATTTGCTGGATTGGCAGACCAAGGCGCCGAACGCGCGCCGCGCCCATCCGAGCCCCGAGCATTTCTTGCCGCTGTTCGTCGCGCTCGGCGCCGCGGGCGAGGCGGCCAAAGCGGAGCGCATCCACCGCGGCTTCTCGCTCGGCGGACTCAGCATGTCGGCGTTCCGCTTCGCCGCGGCGGCGTAAAGCGTTTTGTCAGCCGCGTTTTTCCGGGGTTGTCATTGCGCGCGCAATAACGAGCTTACCGCCGCCGTGGAGGCGAAGGGTCGCGGTCAGGACGAAGAAAAGCCCCTGGCGCTTCCCGGGTCCCGCCCGGCCTTTGTTCAGGCTTTCGCGGGCGCGACGCCGTGGTCTTTCAGGTATTCCTGCAGCTCGCCGTTCTCGTACATCTCGCGGATGATGTCGCAGCCGCCG
>DATLUE010000415.1:0-7418 GCA_035533255.1 Allostellaceae bacterium
GGTGTGGGTGAGGATGATGCGGCTCTGGTCGGGCGATGCCTGCCGCTCGCGGTCCCAGCGGTCGATCAGATCGTCACGCGCCTGTTCCCGTGTCGGCGCGGCATGGACCATGCCGTGACCGTCATAGGCATGGATCGCGTCACCCGTGCGGCCGGTCGCCAGATCGCGCGTGGCGTCGCGCTGCCAGTCGTCCCGCTGGCGGCGCACCTCGCCAATCTCCGCGCCGCCGTGGCGTTCGTGAATGGAGCCGAACGCCGCGCCCGCCTCGATGGATTGCAACTGCTGCGGATCACCGACCAGCACCACCTTGGCGTCGGCCTCGGCGGCATGGGACAGCACCCGTTCCAACTGGCGCGTGCCGACCATGCCCGCCTCGTCGATGACAAGCACATCGCGGGAAGTGAGCACGTCGCGGCCCTGTCCCCAACCGTGCTCCATGCTGGCGATGGTGCGTGACACGATACCCGATCCGTTTTCCAGATTCTCGGCTGCGATGCCGGACAGCGCCACACCCCGGACCTCGTAACCCGCAGCCTCCCAGGCTTCGCGCGCCACACCCAGCATCGCGCTCTTTCCCGTCCCGGCGTAGCCGACGACGACGCCAAGATCGCGCCCGTCCGTGACATGCGCCAGCGCCTCGGCCTGCTCGCCGGACAGGACAAGGCCGCGCGCTTCCGCCCGCGCCAGCGCCGCCACCAGGTCCCTATCGCCGACTTCATGCCGTTTCTTTTCGGACATGAGTTCGGCGGCGCGGTGCAGCCGCTGTTCGGCCTCGATCATCTCGCGGGTGGTAAAGCGGTCTTCACCCCGTCCGTCCCGGCCCAGCTCGACAAGATCGGGGGACGCGCGAACCGCGTTCATCACCTGATTGAACTGCTCCAAACCATCGCTGTGTCGATGCGCGAACATGGCGAGGTCGCGGTTGGTGAATGTCGCTTGCTGATGCGTGATGGCGTCCAGCGCGACGGAAGGATTGGCGATGATCCGCGCGCCGTTGTTGCGGGCGATCTCGCGGTGCATTTCCGCGCGATCGGCGACCTCTAACCCCTCGCCCTCGATGCGTTGGGCGGCCGCGCCGATCTGGCTTTGCGGCTCTAGCGCGATGCCCTGCGCCTCCAGACTGCGATGGTCGATGCGCGCGTCGATGTCGAGTTCGGCCAGGCGCTCGTTTGCCAACTCCGCCCAGCGTTCGCGCCAACGCTCGACCATTTCCGTGCGGTTCCAGTCCCGCACCTTTTGGCCGAAGCCGTTTTCGTTCACGGATCGCATGGTCAGCATGGCATGGGCGTGGGGCTTGGGCGTCCCATCCTCGGCCATGTCCCAATGCACATTGAGGTCCGCGATCATGCCGGACGCGACAAACTCCGCCTGCACGAAGTCGCGGGCGAGTTCGATGCCCTGGGCTTGGGTCATCTCGCGCGGAAGGGCGAACTCCACCTCGCGGGCAAGCTGGGCGTCCTTCCTGACCTCGAAGGCTTCAACATCGTTCCAGAGCCGTTCGCGGTCGCGCCATTGCTCGGGCGCATCCTGCGGCAGCATGACCTCGGAATGGACGACGCCGGACTTATTCGAGAAGTCGTGGTCGCGGTCCAGCCGGTCGTCGCGCAGCCGTGAGGCTGAGCGGTAGGCGGCGGACGCCACTGCGCTGGAGCCGGATTTGCGGCCAATGACCTTGACGTGAAGATGATAGATCGCCATCGCGATCCGAACATCATCACAGCGAAGCGCACGTCGGAACGACGTATAAGCGCGCCCTCGAAACTAATTTCTCGGGAGGGACCGCACCGTCTCAAACTGTCCCGGTGACACGACTGCATCATGCAGAGTGCTCGCCTATCATCGCTCTATCGGCATTGATGGAGGACATGATGCGCAAACCTCGCGACTACGATGCAGAACTGAAGGCGCTGGAGGACAAGACCCGCGAACTGAAAACCCGCAAGGTGCAGCAACTCGGCGAACTGGTAATCGCCACCGGAGCGGACGCGCTCAACGCTGACGAACTAGCGGGCGCGTTGATTGTGTTGACCGAGACAAAGGATGCCGGAAAGAGGGAGGCATGGGCGAAGCGTGGCGCGGCGTTCTTTCAGGGGCGGACACGGCGAACTGCATCGGCGCCTGACCGCGACGTTGGCGGCGCTCAACCGCAACCGGGCAGCGCGCAACCGCCATCAGGCGGCGCTCGCCCGGCATGACATGCGCACCTGGCAGGTCGAACGTCGCAGGCGCACGCGCCATCTGATTGAGTTGGGCGGTCTCGTCGTCAAGGCGGGCATTGTGGACCTGACCGGCGACGACCGCGTCACCATCTACGGCGCGCTTATCTGGATTGCTGACAAGCTTCAAAGCGAGGACGCCAAACGGGCGTGCGAGGTCTGGACGAAACTCGGGCAGACGGCGTTCGAAGCGGATCGCCCAGCCGGCGCGCATTCCAGGCAGCAGCCGCAGCAGGATCGGACCTGAGCGATGGCAGGCGGCGCGGAGACCGCACATATCGCAGCGCCACCCGCCATCGCTCGGCTTGCCGCGCCATCTGCTTGAGGCAGGAAAGCCCCGCTCATGACCCTCGCATTACCCGTGGCCTTGCCGTCCGCTCGCGTTTCCAATAAGGGAAGACGACTTCCGAGGGAATCGTAGATGCGGCTGAGCCGTTTTGTGGTTTTCTCCAGCGCCTTGTGATGATGGGCAACCTGTTTAGTGATCTCACCTTCTTGCCCCGCCGATTTGGCTACCATACGGACCATCAGTTCGGATAGGCGTTGGAGTTCGAGGACCTATTCGCTGACCGCGCCGAGAACGGCCTCGTCCGCCTTCTCCATGCGGATCGAGAGGCCGTTGCAGGCGTATGATCGAGCGGGTAGGCCTCGTGAAGTAGGCGAGGATGTCTTGGTTATTCGGCCAATTGCCGCGCGCGTCCATCGCCTTGATAAGAGCAATCTCCCATTTTTCAAGAGCGTTCCGGCGTTTCCTGACAGGCATGATTGCGCCCCCGGCTCCTCGCTAATGCCCAGCATGCATCACTTGCTGACGATCCCTGACAAGGTGACGATCCAAGACTTCAAATTCTTCTCTGCGGTCGCCGCGTCCTTCAGTTCCTTCTCGGCGTGGGCGACATAGGTGTTGCGAAAATCGTTGACTGCCGACACCTGAACGAGGAATGCGCGAGCACCGTCAAACCGGAATGCCACGCGGACCGCCTCGAAGACCCCGTCGATCTTGGTCTTATCGTTCAATGCGAAATCCAAACAGGATCGCAGCAAGCCGATTACGGAATGCGGATTGCCGTAAACCAGTCCCCGCTTCAAGTTCTTCGCCATGTTTTCGTAGTGCTTCAGGTTCTTTTTGTCGGCGTCGCCCAGATAAGGCTCGAACCAATCGCGCTGGTCCACCGGGGTCGCGGGCATCTTGTCCTGCAAGCGCTTGATGATTGTGCTCTTGCAAGCCTCGTCGTAAGGGCCAAGAAGAGCGCTGAAGACAGGCGCAAAATTCGGAACGTCCTCTTTCTTCTCGAAGAACCGGTAAAGCTCCAAGGCGTCGTTTGCGGCCTTCTTCGCGCGGAGCGGCAAGCTGTCGAACACCTCTTTGGTAAAGAATTGTTCTGCATCGTTATCCGAACGCGCGCCGAACAACGGCAACTCGGGTTGCGTTGTCCTCTCGCTAAGAAGGTTTTGCAGGGCAGGAACACATGCCCTTGCGAGATCGCCGAACCGATTTCCGGTCAGTCGCTCCATGACATTCTGTGGCGTGAACACGTATTGCCACTTGGTGCCGCCCTTCGACGCGGCTTTGCACCATTCGACAGCGGCGGCAGCCTTGCGAGGAACATCGCTATCCTGCCGCCCCTTCGTCTCGACGAGCGCGTATCCGCCCGTATCCATCCGCACGAAAAAGTCAGGCCGGTAGAACGCAAGGCGCTGGTCGACCGTGAGGTAGTCAATGCGGAGGGCCTGCGGGCCTGCGTTCTTGGCGAACGCCTTCACGTCCGTGCCGTTGTCGAGGAACGATGTCATCGCCACTTCGAGCGACTGGTCGCACGGAACGAGGTTGAACAGCGTGTTCTTCGCCTTCTCGACCGGCTTTCGTTCGGAAAGCGTAGCCTGATAGGGCTTCCAGTTGCGAAGTTGCGCGCCCGTGCCTTGGGCACGCCTCTTCTCAGTCTTGACGGTCCGGCTTCGGATGAGCGGGATGAAAACCGCGCGGATGTGCTCCCGCACATCCTGATCGGCGAGCCTGCCCGTCAGCCGTTTATCGACCAGCGACACCTTCTCGCTGAAGAGGATTTCCGAAAGGAAGGTCTGCAAGAGCGGCGCGAGAACGGCGTGGGTCGATTGCACCTTGCACGCGGACTCCAACTCGCGGACGTAGAAGGAAATGGCCGTAATGCCGTTCTGTAGGAGCGGCAGGCTGATGTTCATTTGCTCGACGACCTCATTGGTGATGAGGTGCCGCCCTTCATATTTCACATCGACGTCGCCCTTGGTCCCGAGGGGCAACGGCGAGTACGGCCGGAATGCTGCCTTCACATCCTCAATGGATATCCCTTCAAGCTTGGGCTGAATCTCGTGGGCCGCCGATAGCGCGGGCAGCACGATGTCGAGCGCGGTCAAGTCCTTGTTCTCGTCGGGGAAGATGGTGACTGTCGTCGCGGGCACCTTCTCGGTATCGAGAACCTCGATGGGCAAGCCTTCCTGCTCAAGCTCATGCTCGTAGAGGCTCGAAAATGCCGGGTGCTCAACGACGGTGACAAGCTCGTTGGCCTGTCCGGGCGGGGTCATGCGTCGAAGACCGCGCCCAAGCGTCTGTTCGGGAAGGATGTTCGCCTTCGAACTGTAAGGGCGAAGCGGAACGATGGTCGTCACGTTGCGAACGTCCCACCCTTCCCGCAGCATCAGCACCGATACGATGCAGGAATAAGGACTGTCCCCGCGATCAAGTTCCCGGCTAATGCGCCGGATCGCCTTCAAATCATCGTCGTTTATGTCCTTCTCGCTCTCCTCGAACACCTCGATGGTCTGCCCACCGATGTTCCTTCTCTTGACCGAGCCTTTGAGGTTGGTGTGAAGGTTGATCGTCTTGCCGTTCAGATCGGAGAAAACGCTGTCCGCGTTCAAACGGCTGGCGATCTGATTCGCTGCCTCGGTGTCCGTGCACATGACGAAAAGCAGCGGCCTCTTGCCGCTCTTTTCCCATTCCTGACAACTGCGCTTCCATCGCTCATAACCAAGGCGCAAATGCGCTTCGTAGCGGTAGGCAGCGTCATCGTGCGCCTGCTCGACGAGTTCCTTGGTGCGTCCGATGATCGGCGTCTTGACGATGCCAGCATCGACCGCTTCACCAAGCGGCGTGTCACAGACGACATGGGGAAAGATGCGACCTTTATTGTCCTTCGGCGTTGCCGAAAAATCGAGCTGCGCCACAAGGCCATTTCCGGAACGCTTCCTGATCGTCTCGTGAAGCCAACGAATCGCTTGGTTCCAGGCAGAGCCGGGGTCCCAGACATGATGGGCTTCGTCATTAAGAAGCATCACGCGGTGATGGGACGTGATCCGGTCGCGGAGTTCAGCGCCAGTGTCGAGCGCTTTCGACTTGGAGACCGTCGGTCCGGCCCAATCGTAAGTTTCGGCTTCCGAGCGGCTTCCGCTACGCGGCTCGAACAGCCGGTGAATATTTGTGAGGTAGAGCGCGCCGCCTGTGCTCGAGCCGCTCGCCTCGTCTTGAAGCACGACGGAAAAATTCCAATCGCCGCGCCATTCGGTCGGAATGAGCGGGTCCGTCATGAAAATGTCGGGGCCTCCTCCCTCGGGACGGAAGTCTTCCTTCAGACGCTCGAACACGGTCAGGTTCGGCGCGATGATGACGAAATGTTTCGCCATCTCCGAACCGCTTTCCCTGAGCGCATGGAAGTAGCTCCACACGATGGCGAGGCTCATGCACTTGGTCTTGCCCGCGCCCGTGGCGAGCTTGAAGGCGTAGCGCGCCCACTCGTCATCCTCGGGCTTGATTCCAAGGGCTTCAGTCTCCGCGTTCGGTCCGCCGAACTCGAAGATGAGTGACGATAGCGAATGCATCGCCCGGACTTCGATCAAATAGATAAAGGTCTCGATGGCCTCGCGCTGACAGAAATAATAGCGAAAGTCGAACTCCTCGCCGGTCCCGCCGATCAGCCGGTGCGGCCTCTCGAACCAATGGGCCAGTAGCTCGCGCGTCGTGTCGCTAGCACCGAAATAGTTGAGTTCCCGCCATTCCTTCACAGCCGCGCGAAGCGGATTGACCATGCGGATTGGCGACTGCCGCCGATAGGTCTTGATCTCGGGCGGCAAGCCCTTCTGCGCGCGGACGCGGTGCTTGTTCGGCTCTTCCCACGGGGCGAACAGCGGTTCAAGCGCTGCCGCGTTGATGGCGAGGCCATCGGGTGCGCTGGTCTCGCTCATACCTCAATCTCCACCGTGATGCTGGTGTCGCAGCCGAACACATCAACGACCTTGACGCAGGCCGTGTGCTTGCCGGGCTTGTCGTAGGAGAACTCGGCATCGCTCACCGTCTTGAGGCTGCGATCCTTCCGCGTGCGGTAGTCCTGCCAGTGATGGTTGAACGGCCTGTCCGGCGCCCAGTCAAAATCAATGGCCCAGAAGTCGATGAAATCGAAGCCGCTTTGGACTGCGCGCTCCTGCAACGCCTCCAACTCTTTCGATGGCACCTCCGTCAAGCTCGGCAGAAAGTTCTTGAGCTTGATTTCGACAGTCTTTGCCTTCGGACCTTTTCGAATGACAGGCTCCGCCTCAAGCAGCGCGACTTCGAAGAACGGCGGAACTTCCGTCCGGTTCTTTTCCATGATCTCGCGCGGGATGCGGTGAAGCCTGATCTTCACATCAAGCTCGGTTTCTATGCCCGCAATTGCCTGCCTGAGGTCCATCTCGAAATCCCACGCGAGACAATGTACCTGCTTTCCTCCGGCTGCCTTGACAGCGCGCGCAACCTCCTTCGCTTCTTCTCGCGAAAAAATGCTGTCGATCCCGTCGACATGCACAAAGGCCGTGGCTTTGCGAGCATGGATTAAGGGTGACGGGGCATTGGGCAAGCTCTCAGCACGAAAGAACCTCAGCACCACCGCGCGGTGCTCGTCCTCTGCCCCCTTCAGCGCTTCCTTCTGCCACCACTGGCGTTCGTAGCGACCGAGATTGTACACGTCGAATGATCGATAGGGTTGCTCTGCGTCATGAAGTGCTCTCTGTCCCCCGATCAATCGTTTTCTTGATGTGTGAATTGCGAAACGGCCAAGGTCAGAGCCGATCCACCGCCGTCCTAGTTTTTCTGCAACGGCCAATGTAGTTCCCGAACCGCAAAAGAAGTCCGCCACTATGCTGTTTTCGTCAGAACAGGCTCGAATAATCCTTTCGATGAGGGCTTCTGGCTTTTGC
>DATLUE010000416.1:0-2609 GCA_035533255.1 Allostellaceae bacterium
AAGCGCAGCAGGATCTTGACGACGTTGCCGAACCCGATATCGGCGGCGGCATCGGCCCGGGCGCGCGCCGCCGGCGGCAGCGCGATCTGCGCCAATAGCGGCAGCGGCACGGTCAGGATTGCCGCGTCGCCCTCGACAATCGTCCCGTCGCGACACCGCGCGGCGAGCCGTCCACCGGATGCCTCGATCGACGTCACGGCCGCGCCGAAGCGGATACTGACACCGTGCCGGCGGCATTCCGCGGCGAGAAAATTGATGAGCGCGCCATAGCCCGCGCCGAGCCGCCCGTGTTCGCCATCGTCGCGGGCCAGCCATTCCTCGCGCAACGCCAGGGTGCTGAAGCGGCGCGGGTCGGCGGCGTCATAGCCCTCGACGGTTCGCGTGACCGAATGCCGCAACTCGTCATAGCGCCGGTCGGCAAAATGCCGCTCCAGGAAGTCGGCGATCGGCAGGTCGGCTTCGACCTGTTGCAATGCCCGGTAGAACCGGTCGGCATGCGGCATCGCATCGTCGGCGGGCGACAATATGCCGGTTCGGGTGCTCCATCGCGTGCCGGCGCGCGGCGCCAGCGCCAGGCCCGCCTCGCGCATCAGGGCGCGCGTCACCGGCGCGGCGCCGTGGACGAACTCGGCGCCGCCCTCGGCCGGGTAGCCGAACTCCTCGGCGGGCAGCGGGCAGATGCGGCCGCCGCAGCGCTCGCGCGCTTCGAGGACGCTGACCTCTTTGCCCGCGCGGGCGAGCTCGCGCGCCGCCATCAGCCCGGCGGCGCCGGCGCCGATGATCAGGAAATGCATCGAAGGCGCGGGGGCCAGCGAGCCGGGGCCGCCGCCCCTCACGGGATCTGCGTGCCTTCGGCCGCCACCGCCTTCTGCACGGCGGGACGCGCCAGCATCTGCCGGCGGTGCGCCATCACGCGCGGCATTTTGCCGGTGTCGACCCCGTCGCCTTCGATCCACGAGCCGAGCGTGAACAGGTACGGATCGCAGATCGTATAGCGCTCGCCCATGACCCACGGACCCTTCAGCAGCTTGTTTTCGATCAGCGCAAAGCACTCCGTCATGGTTGCCGGCACCTTGCGCTGCATCGCATCGATGGCTGCCGGATCATCGGCCCACCGCGCGGCCCGCCTTCCATGGGCGTGCGCGACCTGCACCGTCGCGCACAGGTAGTTGTTGAACTCCTGGACCTGCGCCAGGAGGAACGGATCGGCGAGCGGCGCGAGGCCCGCCTGCGGGAAACGCTGCGCGACATAGCACAGCAATGCCGGCGTTTCGGTCAGCGTGCCGCTGTCGGTCACCAACGCGGGAACCCGGCCCTTCGGGTTTACCGCGAGGTATTCGGCGCTGCGCTGAGCCTGCGCGCGGAAATCGACCGCAACCGCCTCGTAGGACGCGCCGGCCTCTTCGAGCGCAATGTGCGTCGCCAGCGCACAGGTGCCGGTAGCGTAGTAGAGCCTGAGCATCGCGTTCGTCCTTTGCCGAAAAGCGGGTTGCCGGATTTTCTGGTATACCATATATCTCCGGCATGGCCGAAGCCAGCCCCCAGCCAAGCCCCACGCTCGACGTGCCGCGGCTCGATACCGGCAGCACCTTCGCCAAGGAGGCGTACGCCGCCTTGAAGCGGGCGATCTGCGCGATGGACATTTACGACCATCCGGACGAGATCCGGCTCGACGAGCGGCGTCTGTCGGAAGGGCTTGGGGTCAGCCGGACGCCGATCCGCGAGGCGATGACGCTCCTCGAGCAGGAAGGGTTTGTCCGCACCCGGCCGCGCCGCGGCATCTTTGTCGTGCGCAAATCGAAGCGCGAGATCGTCGAGATGATCACGGTCATGGCGGCGTTGGAAAGCATGGCGGCGCGGCTCGCCGCCGAGCGCGCCTCGGGCGCCGACATCGCCGGCTTGCGCCGGCTGATGGACGATTTCCCAAGCGGTAACGAGGGCGCCCGGCTCGACGATTATTCCGACGCCAACATCGCCTTTCACCAGGCGATCCTCAAGATGAGCGGCTGCGCGCTCCTGGCCGGGATGAGCGAGAATTTGTTCATCCACATGCGGGCGATCCGCAAGATCACGATCCACCAGGACAACCGGGCGGCGCGCTCGATCGTCGACCATTTCCGCATCATCGAGGCGCTGGAGCGGCGCGACGCTGCGCTCGCCGAGCGCCTGGCGCGCGAGCACACGCTGGGGCTCGCCCGGCATGTCGAGCGGCATGGCGACTTTCTCGACGCTGCAGCCCCATTAGCCGATGTCGTCCCTGCGGAAGCAGGGACCCACCGATGATCTCGTCCGATGTTCTACGTGTATCTGCTGTGCAGCAGACCGTTCGGGACGCTTTACATCGGCATGACGGCCAATCTGGTGAAGCGCGTCTGGGAGCACAAGGCGAAAGCCATCGCGGGTTTCACCGCCCAGTACGGCGTCGATCGATTGGTTTGGTACGAGCAGCATGCCTCCCTGGAAGCGGCATTTGTGCGCGAACGTCAGCTGAAGAAATGGAAGCGAGCGTGGAAAATCCAGCTCCTCGAGGCGGACAATCCGCAATGGATCGATCTCTATCCGTCTATCGCGGTGTGATCGCAGGAAGGAACGAGACGAGCGGTGGGTCC
>DATLUE010000417.1:0-5698 GCA_035533255.1 Allostellaceae bacterium
TGATCGGAACATTGCTGACCCGGGCGTGAGCGCGCGTCGCCCAGGCGATTGTCCGCGGGGCAGGGTTGTTCCATTTTTGTTCTTGAAACGCCCGACCGCATTTCCCAGATATCCCCGATGAGGGTAAAACTCACCCGCCGCCGGCGGCGGCGTGACAACCGGAGCGAGACGATCGCCTGTTCTTTTCCAATATTATCAGGTGACGGTTCTCCGCCCGCAAAATCATAGGTTGCATCGTTGAGCGACGAAGACACCTTGGGCGGCCGCGTCCGGCGCTATGCGCGGGTCGGCGGCGCGATGGCGGGTCTGGGCGCGCGGCTGGCCGGCGAGCGCTATCTCGGGCTGCCGATCGACCGCGAGCGTCACGCGGCCGATCTGAAGGCGGCGCTGGGCGGCATCAAGGGGCCGCTGATGAAGGTCGCACAACTGCTCGCGACGATCCCCGACGCGCTGCCCGAGGAATATGTCCGCGAACTGGTGCAATTGCAGGCCAATGCGCCGGCGATGGGCTGGCCCTTCGCGCGCCGCCGCATGATGGGGGAATTGGGGCCGGACTGGCAGAGCCGCTTCAAGAGCTTCGAGCACGAGGCGGTGCGCGCCGCCTCGCTCGGTCAGGTGCACCGCGCGAATGCGCTCGACGGGACGCCGCTCGCCTGCAAATTGCAGTACCCGGAGATGGACGCCGCGGTCGAGGCCGATCTGCGCCAATTGAAGCTCGCGATGGGCCTTTACGAGCGCTACGACCGCACCGTCAGCACCGCGGCGATCCACGCCGAGATCGCCGACCGGCTGCGCGAGGAACTGGATTATACGCGCGAGGCTGCGCATCTGCTTCTCTACGGCGAAATCCTGAAAGACGAAGCCGGGGTCGCCGTGCCGCGGCCGGTCGCCGAATTGTCGAGCCGGCGGCTGTTGACGATGACCTGGCTCGAGGGAAGCCCGATCCTCGAGGTCGCGGCCAAGATGCCGCTCGAGCTGCGCAACGAACTGGCATTGCGCATGTTTCGCGTCTGGTACGTGCCGTTCTATTACTACGGCGTCATTCACGGCGACCCGCATCTCGGCAACTACACGGTGGCGCCAGGGGCCAATGGCGATCACACCGTCAATCTGCTGGATTTCGGCTGCATCCGGGTGTTTCCGGCAAGCTTCGTCAAGGGCGTCATCGACCTCTACCACGCGCTGGAGCGCGACGATCGGGATCTCGCCGTCGCCGCCTATCGATGCTGGGGGTTCGGCGAATTATCGCACGAGATGATCGAGGTGCTGAACCGCTGGGCCGCGTTCGTCTATGGCCCGCTGCTCGACGACCGGGCGCGGATGATCCAGGAAAAGCGGGCGCCGGGCCCGGCTTCTCAAGATGGCCGCTCGCTGATCGACGACGTGCACCGCGACATCCGGCGATTGGGCGGCATCGCGCCGCCGCGCGCCTTTGTCTTTATGGACCGCGCCGCGATCGGCCTCGGCTCGGTGTTTCTGCATCTGCAGGCCAAGGTCAATTGGCACCGGCTGTTTCACGAGCTGATCGACGATTTCGACGAAGGCGTTCTGGCCGAGCGCCAGCGCCTTGCGTTGCAGCGCGCCGGGGTGCCGCCGCCGCCGGCGTGAGACCGCGGATGGGATTCGATCTGGTCATCTTCGATTGCGACGGGGTGCTGATCGACAGCGAGCCGATCGTCAGCCGTGCGCATGCCGAATCGCTCGCCATCTGCGGCTGCCCGATCGGCGAAGCCCAATTGCTCGAACGGTTCTGCGGTATCTCCGACAAGGACATGCTTGCCGCCATCGAGCGCGAATCGGGCCGGAAATTGCCGGCGGATTACGACGAGCGATTGGCCGCAATCATCGCGCATGAATATCGCCGGTCGCTGAAGGCGATCGACGGGGTCGCGGCATTGCTCGCCGCGCTTGCGGTGCCGTTTTGCGTCGCGTCGAGCGGCGTGATGACGCAGATTCGCCGCGGCCTCGAAATAGCGGGGCTCGCCGAACATTTCGCCGAGCGCATGTTCAGCGCATCGATGGTCGAGCGCGGCAAGCCGGCGCCCGATCTTTTCCTTTATGCGGCGAATCGGATGGGTGCGACGGCGCAGCGCTGCGTCGTCATCGAAGACAGCCTGCCGGGCATCGCCGCCGCGGTCGCCGCCGGCATGACGGCGATCGGCTTTACCGGCGGCAGCCATTGCCCGCCGGACCACGCGCCACGCCTCGCCGCGGCCGGGGCTGCGGTGGTTATCGATCGGATGGATCGGTTGCTGCCGGCGCTCGCGCGCTGCTGAGCGTCGTCGAGTTCCGGATCGTGGTTGCGCCGGCTTCGCCGCGCAGGCCATACTCGCGCGGTCGTCTATTGCCGCGGATCGCCATGCGCGCCTTCTTCGCCGTCGTCCTGTTGTCGTCGCTTGCGGCAGGCTGCACGCCGTACATTCCGGTCAAGGATGATTTCGGCACCAGCGCGCTCGCGCCGGCCGGGAACATCCCGCCCGAATTCGCCCAGTTCAACGCGTATAACCCGCAGGTCAATGCGCTATTGGCCGACCAGGTCTGCGCGACGCCATACCAACCGGTCGAGGCGAAAACCCTGGGCGCCTCGAGCGGCAAGCTGATCCAGGTGCGCGGCCGCTGTCAGGACCACGTCCCGCTGTTCGGGCCGTAAGCGCTGCGGCCGCTCAGGCCGCCGCGGCGGGTTTCCGGCGGCGCAATTCGCCCCGTTCGCTCAGCAGCGCATCGAAATAGCCGATCGTACGCTCGAGGCCGGCGCGCAGCGCGGTCTTCGGCTGCCAGTCGAGCAGCGTCTTTGCTTGCGAGATGTCGGGGCAGCGCTGGATCGGGTCGTCGACCGGCAATGGCCGATGCACGATATGCGAACGCGAGCCGGTCATCTCGATGACCAATTGGGCGAGTTCGGCCACCGAAGTCTCGACCGGGTTGCCGAGATTGATCGGACCGGTCGCCTCGTCGGGCGTCTCCATCATCCGCAGGAACCCCTCGATCATGTCGTCGACATAGCAGAAGGCGCGGGTTTGCGTGCCGTCGCCATAGAGCGTGATCGGCTCGTTCTTCAAGGCCTGCACGATGAAGTTCGACACCACCCTTCCGTCGTTCGGGTGCATGCGCGGGCCGTAGGTGTTGAAGATGCGCACCACCTTGATGCGCAAATTGTGCTGCCGGTGGTAATCGAAAAACAGCGTCTCGGCGCAGCGCTTGCCCTCGTCATAGCAGGCGCGGGGGCCGATCGGGTTGACGTTGCCGCGGTAGCTTTCGGGCTGCGGGTGCAATACCGGGTCGCCGTACACCTCCGAGGTCGAGCTTTGCAATATCTTGGCCTTCAGCCGCTTGGCGAGGCCGAGCATGTTGATCGCGCCGATGACGCTGGTCTTGGTCGTCTGCACCGGATCGAACTGGTAGTGAATGGGCGAAGCGGGGCAGGCGAGGTTGTAGATCTCGTCGACCTCGACGAACAGCGGATGGGTCACGTCGTGCCGCATCGCTTCGAAATGCGGGTCGGACAACAGATGCGCGATGTTCTGCTTGCGCCCGGTGAAGTAATTGTCGACGCAAAGAACATCGTCGCCGCGCGCGCGCAGGCGCTCGCAAAGATGCGAGCCGAGAAACCCGGCGCCGCCGGTAACCAGAACCCGCTTCATGACGGTGCGCATGCCAGGATGTCCTCGAAGGTTGCCGCAGGCTGCCGGCGTCAGGCGATCGCCCGCAAGCCGGCGGGCTCATCGGTGGCCGGCTCGCCGCCCAATTCACTGATCGGCGGGCGGCCGATGCTGTGATAAATGAGGCCGGCGGCGATCATCTCGTCCGGCTTGTAGATGTTGCGCAGATCGATGACGACGGGCCGCCGCAACAGCGCCCTGACGCGGGCGAGGTCGAGACCGCGGAACTCGTTCCATTCGGTGATCAGGATGAGGGCGTCCGCCCCGTCCATCGTCTCGTAGGCGTCGGCGCAATAGTCGAGGTCCGGCAGCAGCTTTCTTGCTTCGGCCATGCCCTCGGGATCGAAAACGCGAAGCTCTGCGCCGGCCTCGCGCAATGCCGGCAGGATCGCGAGCGCGGGGCTGTCGCGCATGTCGTCGGTGTTGGGCTTGAAGGTCAGGCCGAGCGCCGCGATCCTCTGGCCGGCGATGTCGCCGCCGCAGGCGGCAACGATGCGCGCCGCCATCCGGCGCTTGCGCTCGTCGTTGGCGCGCAGCACGGTCTCGATGATCGACAGCGGCGTCTCGGCCAAGGAAGCGGAGCGGATCAGCGCGGCGCAATCCTTCGGGAAGCACGACCCGCCAAACCCCGGCCCCGCATGCAGAAACTTGCGGCCGATGCGCCCGTCGAGGCCGATGCCGTGGGCGACGTCCTGGACATCGGCGCCGACCGCCTCGCACAGGTCGGCCATCTCGTTGATAAAGGTGATCTTGGTCGCAAGGAACGCGTTGGCGGCATATTTGATCAGCTCGGCGGTTTCGAGGCTGGTGAAGACGACCGGCGTTTCGAGCAGGTAGAGCGGCCGGTAGAGCGCCCGCAAGACGCCCTTCGCGTGCTCGCTGTCGGTGCCGATGACCACCCGGTCCGGCCGCATGAAATCCTCGATCGCCGAGCCTTCGCGCAGGAATTCCGGGTTGGAGGCGATGTCGAAACGGCCGGGCTTCAATACGTCGCGCAGGATACGCTCGACCTGGCGGCCGGTGCCGACCGGCACCGTCGACTTGGTGACGACAACGGTGCGATCGTTGCCTCCCTGTGCCAGCGCCTCGGCGATTTCGGCGGCAGCCGCAAAAACATAGCTCAGATCGGCGTGGCCGTCGCCGCGGCGCGACGGCGTGCCGACCGCGATGAACACCGCATCGGACCCCGCGACCGCGGCCTTGAGGTCGGTCGTAAAGGCGAGGCGCCCCGCTGCGGCATTGCTCGCCACCAGATGGTCAAGCCCCGGCTCGAAGATCGGGATCTCGCCCGCCTGCAGGCGCTCGATCTTGGCGGCGTCCTTATCGACGCAGGTGACCGATACGCCGAACTCCGAGAAGCACGCGCCGGAGACGAGGCCGACATATCCTGTCCCTATCATCGCGATGCGCATGGGCGCGGCCTCTCCCTGTCGTGCCGGGTCAGTGCAGCCGAGAACGAGCGATCGGCGGGGTTATTCCGGCGCGTTTCGTTGCGGCGAGCTGACGCACCCTCCGATATTGGAAGAGGAGGGCGGGGTCCGGCGTTATCTCCCCGCGTACGCAACCGTAGCCGGTCATCATCTGATGTCGCAACCGATCCTCGTCACCGGTGGGGCCGGCTATGTCGGCAGCCATGCGTGCAAGGCGCTTGCCGCTGCCGGCTATCGCCCGGTGGTGTACGACAATTTGGTGCGCGGCCACCGCGAGGCGGTGCGCTGGGGACCGCTTGTCGAGGGCGATCTGCATGATAGCGCCCGGCTCAGCGCGGCATTGCGCACCCATCGCATTACGGCGGTCATGCATTTCGCGGCGTTTGCCTATGTCGGCGAGTCGGTCGCGGACCCGGAAGCCTACTACCGCAACAACGTCGGGGGAACCATGGCGTTGCTCGGCGCGATGCGCGAGGCGGGGATTGCGACGCTGGTCTTTTCGTCGACCTGCGCCGTCTACGGCGTTCCCGAGACGCTGCCGATTCGCGAGACGACCGCCAAGGCGCCGCTCAACCCCTATGGCGAGACCAAGCTGACGATCGAGCGGGC
>DATLUE010000418.1:0-17848 GCA_035533255.1 Allostellaceae bacterium
GCCCGCCGCTCGTGGCGGCAACACGGGCGCGATCTTCGTTCGACAGCTTGCGATTGAGAAGCGCGAGCCGCCCCGCCAAGGTCGAGACCACATCCGGATCGTTGCGCCCGCTGGCCACCTGCTCCAACAGCTTGTCGAACGCGACCGTGCGCTCCCGCTCCAGCGGCGGGGATATTGTCTTCTCACTCTCCGTCACGCCGACCGCATCGATCAGAACAAAGCGCTCTTTCGTGTGGGCGTCCGGGGTGACGTTGGTCAAATCCGCCGGGTTGATCGTGCGGACGCCGCGGCCCTTCATCTGCTCAAAATAGAGCGCCGATTTCACATCGCGCAGGAAGATCAGGACTTCGACCGGCTTGATGTCCGTGCCGGTGGCGATCATGTCGACGCTGACGGCGATGCGCGGATTGTATTGGTTGCGGAATTGCGCGATCAGCGTTTCCGGATCGATCCCACTGACGCGATAGGTGATCTTCTTGGCGAAATCATTGCCCTTGCCGAAGACCTCGCGCGCGATATGCACGATTTCTTCGGCATGATGATCGTCCTTGGCGAAAATCAGGGTTTTGGGAACCTCGGTGCGTCCCGGAAACAGATCGGTAAAGAGCGTATCGCGATAGGTTTCGAGAACCGTCCTGATCTGATTGGGTGCGATGACCGACCGGTCGAGCTCGCTCGGCGCGTAGATCAAATCGTCGGTAAGCTGCTCGTAGCGCTGACGACGCGTATGCCGGTCGCGGCGCGGCACGGTGAAACCGGCGGGCACGCGTCCGCCGCGCTCGCCGATCTCCGTGCGAATGCGATAAACCTCGAACGGCACATTGACGCCATCGATGACCGACCGCTCGTAGGGATATTCCGAAACCAGGTTCTTCTGGAAGTACCCAAGCGTGTGAATGGATGACGTCGCTGTAAGCCCGAGCGTGAAAGCGTCGAAATATTCCAGCACCTGCCGCCAACTTCCATAAATCGAGCGGTGGCATTCATCGACGATCACGACATCGAAGGTTTCGGGCGGGAGAGCCGGGCTATACATCACCTGCTTGGGGGCGCCTTCGGTTTCGGATTCATAGGCGCTGCCTTCTTCTTCCTCTTCGCTCAGTTCTTTTCCCGTAAGCTGGGCATAGACGCGCTGGATCGTGGAGATGACGACCTTGGCGTCAGGATCGAGCCCGGCGGTTCCAAGACGCTGCACGTTATAGAGTTCGGTGAATAGCCTGCCGGTGCCCGGTGGGCGATAGGCTTGAAACTCTTTGAGCGTCTGCCGGCCGAGATTGTTGCGATCCACCAGAAAGAGGATGCGATGAGCATTCGCGTGGGCCAGCAGGCGATAAGCGAGCGTCGCGGCGGTGAACGTCTTACCCGCGCCCATCGTCATTTGCACAAGGGCACGGGGCTTGGCCTGGGCCAACGATTTCTCAAGCTCCGTGATGGCCTCGACCTGGCAATCGCGCAGTCCCTCTTTCACCAGCGGCGGCAAACGGACCAGCCGCGCGCGGAGCGACGAGCCTTCCTTGAGCCATGCCAGTAAAGTTTCGGGCTTGTGAAAGCCGAAGACGTAACGCGAGCGTTGTTCGGGGTCGGCCCGGTCGCTGAACAGGGTTTCGGAGCCACTGGCCTCGTAGTCGAAGCGGAGCGGGTCACCCCAATGGGCGAGATGGCTCGGCAATTGGCCCTGATAACCGGTGGCCTGATCGGAAAAGCCGGAGAGCGTTTCGCCTTCCGGTTTGGCCTCGACGACACCGCACGCTTTCCGATCAACGAACAGGAGGTAGTCGCATGGCCCGGCGGCCATCGGATATTCGCGAACGGCCACACCGAGCGCTGCGCCAAGGTTCATCTCGTCGCGATCTTGGACAGCCCACCCCGCCGCCGCCAGTTGGGCGTCGATCAGTTTTCGAGCTCTTTGTTCTGGCGTAGCGGTCACGGGCGCATATTCTATGCGCGATAGAGGCGAGAACGCCAATACAACGTAGCCCCCTGGACAAGCCGAGGCGAGCTTCTAACCGACGCTGGCATGGAAATCATGCGTCCTTCGACAAGCTCAGGACGAGGTAGATCGAGTCGGGCTTCGAAGGACGGACGCTGGCATGGCGATCGCGCGTCCCTCGACAAGCTCGGAATGAGGGATACCTTTATTTGGCTTCTTGCAGCCGCTTAGGCTTTACCCAACATCTCGCTCAACTCGGTCCGCAATCGCGGCAGGTCTTCCTGGACAATGCGCCAAACGCGCTCGTTGTCGATCACGGCATAACCATGAATCAGAATATTGCGAAACGCGATGATATCGCGAAGGTCCGTGATCTTGGCGGCTGTCGCCGGGTCCAGCTTTGCGAATTGGCTGAGCGCTTCGCCGATGATTTCGAATTGGCGCTCGACGGCCGATCTCAGGATCGCGTCGTGACCGAGATCCGCCGCGCTCTTTCCGGCCGTGAATTGCGCGATCAGCTCCGCCGCGTCCCGTGCGTGCCACAGGAACGCCTTGGGGTCACGCTCCAAAGATCAGCTCCCGCGACTTGTCGATACTCGCTTTGATGTAGGGGTTGCGGACCGCGCCGGGCTCGACGAGATCGACCGGGCGGCCGAGCAGCGCTTCGAGCGATTCCTTGAGCCCGAGATACGTCCGCAGCGTCATCGCCTCGGGATTGGTCCGATCGAACTCCACCAGGAAATCGATGTCGCTGCGGCTCTCGTCGAAATCGCCGCGCGCGGCCGAGCCGAAGATTTCGAGCCGGCGCACATGATGGCGGCGGCACAGCGCTTCCAGTTCGGTTTTCTTGGCCTCGATCAGGGGGAGCATGGGTTGGTCTGCGGTTCTGGCCCGAAGGATAATGCATTGGGCGCATTCGAGGAAGGATTCCCCCTCACCTTCCCTCTCCCCGCCGGGGAGAGGGGCTAGCGCTGGCATCGCGATCGCGCGTCCTTCGACCGGCTCAGGACGAGGTAGAGGGAGTCTGGCTTCGGAAAGCGGCCCCTGGCGCAGCGCTCACTTGCCCCAGCGCCACCCCGGACGCTCGCCTTTGAGCCAGCAGATGACGGCGAGGCAAGCGGTCAGGACGACGATCGGCAGACCGATGAAGAGGGCGCGATCGAGGCCGGCGCTCAGATGCCCGCGCGCCCCGAGATAGGCGATCCAGCCGGCGACGAGGACAACATAAACGCCCATCACCGCCCAGCCTTCCCAGGTCGCGGGCGTCCAGCCCCAGCCATAGGTTTTGGCGCGGAACCAGAGTCGGTCGGTCATAGCGCGACGATAGCTCAGATGGCGAAGCGCCGGCATAGCGATCGCGCGGCCTTCGCCCTTCGACCAGCTCGGGGGTGAGGCTCGCTCGGGATAAGGGACGAGCGTGCCACCCCCTCGCCCTGCCACGCTGGGCGCGGCCTTTCCCGCGAGCGGCGCGGGCGAGGCCGGCCGCGTAAGCTCGAGCCGTCATGCCCGCGCCCTTCGTCGGGAGCAGGAGCGGGCATCCAGCGATGCCGCGCGCGGTTGCCTTGGCCCCCGCTTGCCGGGGGTGACGGATGATTAAACCAGACGCGACTGCGCGACCGCGGCCTTGATGAACGAGGTGAAGAGCGGGTGCGGGTCGAAGGGCTTCGATTTCAGCTCGGGGTGATACTGCACGCCGACGAACCACGGGTGGTCGGGGAGCTCGACGATCTCGGGCAGGATGCCGTCGGGCGACATGCCCGAGAAGCGCAAGCCCGCCTCTTCCAGCCGCCGCTTGTAGTGGATGTTGACCTCGTAGCGGTGGCGGTGGCGCTCGCTGATCGTCGTCGCGCCGTAGATCTCCGCGACGCGGCTGCCCGCGGCGAGCTGCGCGGTGTAGGCGCCGAGCCGCATCGTGCCGCCGAGGTCGCCGCCGCTCGCGCGCCGCTCGACCTGATTGCCGCGGGTCCATTCGGTCATGAGGCCGACGACCGGGTCGGGACAGGCGCCGAACTCGGTCGTGCCCGCTCCCGGCAGGCCGGCCAGGTTCCGCGCCGCCTCGATCACCGCCATCTGCATGCCGAAGCAGATGCCGAAATACGGCACGTTGCGCGCGCGCGCGAAGCGCACCGCCTCGATCTTGCCCTGGGCGCCGCGCTCGCCGAAGCCGCCCGGGACGAGGATGCCGTGGACGCTCTCGAGCTGCTGCACCGCGTCGGGCTGCTCGAAAATCTCGCTGTCGAGCCAATCCAGCTTGACGCCGACATTGTTGGCGATGCCGCCATGGGTCAGCGCTTCGGCCAGCGATTTATACGCATCCTGCAGGTGCGTGTATTTGCCGACGATCGCGATGTTGACCTCGCCCTCGGGCCGGCGGATGCGGCTGACGATCTCTTCCCAGCGCCGCAGATCGGGCGGCGGCGCCGGAATGCCGAAATGCGCGCACACCTCGCGATCGAAGCCCTCGGCATGATAGGCGCGCGGCACCTCGTAAATCGTGTCGACGTCGAGCGCGAGGATCACGCGCTCTTCCTTGAGGTTGCAGAACAGCGCGATCTTCTTGCGCGCGCTCTCGGGGATCGCGCGATCGCAGCGGCAGAGCAGGATGTCGGGCTGGATACCGAGGCCGAGCAGCTCCTTGACCGAATGCTGCGTCGGCTTGGTCTTGAGCTCGCCAGCGGACGGAATATAGGGCACGAGGGTGAGGTGGACATACATCGCGCGGTCGCGCCCCACCTCGTTGCCGAGCTGGCGGATCGCTTCGAGAAACGGCAGGCTCTCGATGTCGCCGACCGTGCCGCCGATTTCGACCAGCACGAAATCTTCATCGCCGAGATCGCCCTGGATGAATTCCTTGATCGCGTCGGTGACGTGCGGGATCACCTGCACCGTGCCGCCGAGATACTCGCCGCGCCGCTCGCGTTGAATGACGGTCGAATAGACGCGGCCGGTGGTGACGCTGTCGGAGCGGCGGGCGGCGACGCCGGTGTAGCGCTCGTAATGCCCAAGATCGAGGTCGGTTTCCGCTCCGTCGTCCGTAACGTACACTTCGCCGTGCTGATAGGGACTCATGGTCCCCGGATCGACATTGAGATAGGGATCGAACTTGCGCAGCCGCACCTTGAAGCCGCGTGCCTGCAGCAGCGCGCCGAGCGACGCCGCCGAAAGACCCTTGCCGAGAGAGGACACCACGCCGCCGGTGATAAAAATGAACCGCGTCATGGACTTTTAATGTAGGGACGATTCGTTGCTCGCACAACGAAAAGCGACTCCAACGACGAAGGATTTTTCCGAGTCGCGTTGTTATTTCGCGAGCGGCGCGGCGGGACCGTTGGGCGCCGGCACTTGCAACGGTCCAGCCGGCGAGGTCGGCGCCGGCAGCGAGCCCTGATCGATGATCGAGTGCGTGGAGCGCTGCGAGGCGGCAAGCAGCGCCAGCGCGATGCTGGTCGCGAAGAAGCTGGCCGCGAGGATTGCGGTCGTGCGCGTCAGCAAATTGGCGGTCGAGCGCCCCGACATGAAGCCGGACATGCCGCCACCTCCCATGCCAAGCGCACCGCCCTCGCTCTTTTGTACCATGATGACGCCGATAAGCGCGACCGCCAGCATGAGATGAATGACGATGACAACGGTGACCATAGCCGGATTTTACCCCGCCAAACCGGACGACGCCAGCCCTCGCCGCCGCCAACGAAATAGTTGCGCCGGGCCGGGCGCGAACGCCATGATGTGGCCGATCCGGCGCTGACCGCGAGCAAAAGGGCAGATCATGGAAATAAACGAGCTACCCGCCAACGGGGCGACTGTTTTGCAGCTCTCTGGGCGGCTCGACGGCACCACGTCGGCGACGACCGATGCCAAGCTGGCCGATGTCGTCGGCCGCAATCCGACCCTGATTCTCGACTTGGCCACGCTCGACTATGTCAGCAGCGCCGGATTGCGGGTCCTGCTCAAGGCGGCCAAGCAGGCTCAGACCGCCAAGCAGAAGCTGCTGCTGGCCGGGTTGCAGCCCGCGGTCAAACAGGTATTCGAGATTAGCGGCTTCAGCACCCTTTTTGCGATTTTTGCGAGCCGCGAAGACGCGCTCGCCAGCCTGCGGTAGCCATCATGCTGACTTTCGCCGAGGAATTGCTGCTGCTCGCCCACGATGAAAAAAGCGGCGGCTTTGCCAATATCCAGGATCTGCTGATGAACACGGCGCTAGCCGGCGCCGTGCTGATGGATCTGGCGATCTTGAACCGGATCGATACCGACCTTTCGACGCTCGTGACCCTTGATCGCACCCCTACCGGCGAGAAGCTACTCGATTACGGCCTGACCGAGCTCGCCGCGTTGCCGGCAAAGACCTCGACCATCGACGCTCTGGACCTCTTGCGCAAACACGGGGCGACCTTCGAGCAGATGGCGATCGCGCGGCTGATCGAGCGTGGCATATTGCGCGAGCAGGGCGGCCGCATCCTCTGGGTGTTCGAGACCCGCCGCTATCCGCTGATCGACGGCAAGGAATTGCAGGAGGTCAAGCGGCGGATCGCCGATTTGCTGCTCAGCGACGACATTCCCGATTCGCGCGACGTCGTCATCATCGCCCTCGCCCAGGCTTGCGGCTTGCTGCGCCGCGTGTTCTCGGAAAGCGAACTGCGCGATGCCCAGAAGCGCATCGACCAGATCGCGAAGCTCGATCTCATCGGCCAGGCGATGAGCGACATGATGTCGGAGCTGAGTGCCGCGCTCACGCGGCTGCTGCCGTACAGCTAACAGCAGCCGCGGACGATCGCCCAGAAATCGGCGGCGATGAGGCTCGCGCCGCCGACCAATGCGCCATCGACATCGGGCGCCGACATCAATTCCCGGGCATTGGACGGCTTCACCGATCCGCCATAAAGGATGCGCACCGCAGCCGCCTCGCTCAGCTTGACCGCCAGCGCCTTGCGGATATAGCTGTGGACTTCGGCGACTTGCGCGACCGTCGGCGTGCGCCCGCTGCCGATCGCCCAGACCGGCTCGTAGGCGATCGCCAAGGTCGCGGCAGCGAGCCCATCCGGCAGCGAGTCATCCAGTTGCCGCGCGATGACCGCGAGGGTCTCGCCGCGATCGCGCTGTGCCAGCGTCTCGCCGATGCACACCAGCGCGACGAGGCCGGCAGCGTGTGCGGCCACGACCTTGGCGCACACCTGAGCGTCGCTCTCTCCCTGGTCGGTCCGGCGCTCGGAATGGCCGAGGATCACGTAGGCGCAGCCGACATCCTTCAACATCGCGGCGCTGATCTCGCCGGTATGCGCGCCATTCTCCGCCGCGTGGCAATTCTGTCCGCCCAGCGCGACGACACTGCCTGCGAGTGCGCCGGCGAGCGGCGCCAGCAAGGTCGCCGGTGGGCAAAGCAGCACATCGCAGCCCGGCTGTTCCTGGCCGGCGCGCGCCGCGATGTCCCGCGCCAAGGCCAAGCCGTCGGCTTTCAGCCCGTTCATCTTCCAATTGCCGGCGGCTAGTTTGCGCATGACATCGCTCTAGCATAGAGCATAGCCGCTTTGCCAGTCGGCCTTGCTTGGCTATGAGCGCACTCCTATCATCCGCGTCGCCGCAAGGATGCGGCGCAACTCGCAGCCATCGTCATGCTTCAAGCCATCCGATCCAAGGCCGAAACCTATATCGTCAAGATCCTGTTCGCCCTCCTGACCGCGACCTTCGCGCTCTGGGGCATTGGCGACATCTTTCGCAATTGGGGCACCGACACCTCGGTCGCCAAGGTCGGCTCGCAAGAGATCACCACCGATCAGGTCGGCCAGGAAGCGCGCGCCGAGATGGATCAGCTACGCAGCACCCTCGGCACCAGCATCGATGCGGACCAAGCCAAGCAGCTCGGGGTCGTCGACGCGGCGCTGGAGCGCATCGTCGGCGGCGTGCTGCTCGATCTCGAGACTCAGCGCCTCAAGCTTCTGGTGGGCGACGAAGCGGTACGCCAAGCGATCGTCAACGATCCCAATTTCAAGGGCCAGCAAGGCGGCTTCGATCGCGACCGCTATACCCAGCTATTGGCGGCCAATCACATGAGCGAAGCGGATTTCGAGAATTCGGTTCGCAGCCAGCTCGTCCGCAGCCAGCTCACCGACGCGGTTTCCGACGGCATGAGTCCGCCGCCAACGATGATCGACGCGCTCTATCGCGCGCGCGCGGAGCGCCGCATCGCCGACGTCGTGACCCTGACGCCGGCCGCAATACCGGTACCGCCCGCGCCCACCGACGATCAGATCGCCGCCTATTACGCCGCCCATAAGGATGCGTTCCGCCAGCCCGAGCAGCGCGCCATCACCGTCGCGACATTGAATCTCGACGACGTCGCTTCGACCATCGCCGTGCCCGACGACAAGCTCAAATCGGAATACGATTCGCGCCGCGACGAGTTTGCGACGCCGGAGCAGCGTGAGATCCGGCAGATGCTGCTGCCCGACGAGGCCACCGCCAATGCCGCCGAAGCCCAGCTCGATGCCGGCAAGGATTTCACCGCGGTCGCTAAGACGCAGGCGAAAGCCGACGCCGCCTCGACCGATCTCGGCTGGGTGAAGCATGACGATCTGCCGACGCAGCTCGCCAATGTCGCCTTCGCGCTGCCGAAAGGCAAGCCCAGCAACCCGGTGCAGACCAGCTTCGGCTGGCATATACTGCTGGTCACCGACATCAAGGCCGCGCAGACGCAAAGTCTCGATTCGGTGAGGACCAAGCTGACCAGGGAAATCCAACGCGACGAGGCTGGCGACGCGATCGCCAAGATCGCGAACAACATCGACGACGCGATGGCCGGCGGATTGCCTTTTACCGCGGTGGTGCAGAAATTCGGGCTGAAGACGCTGACTGTTCCCGTTATCGACGCGCAAGGCCGCGGCGCGAGCGGCAAGCCGGTCGATCTGCCACAGCCCTCGAAGGGCATATTGCAGGCGGCGTTTTCATCCGGCGACGGCGAGACCAGTCAGCTAAGCGAACTCGGCGACGACGGTTATTTCATTGTCCATGTAGACAAGGTCACGCCCGCCGAAGTGCGTCCGCTGACCGAGGCGCGCGGCGACGTCGTGGCGCACTGGCAGGCGGACCAAAAGAAGGATGCGCTCGAAAAGCTGGCGGCGGCAATCGTCGGCGACGTGAATGGGGGGCGCAGCCTCAAGGACGTCGCGGCGGCGCGCAAGCTCGCCACGACCACGACCACGGCCCTGGCTCGCACCGGCGGCGATCCGGCGACGCCGCCGGCGCTGGTCGCGGCGCTGTTCGACGCCAAGCCAAACGGCGCCGTCAGCGCGCCGGCGGGAGGCAATTTCGTCGTGGCACAATTGAAATCCGTCGAGCCCGCCGATCCGAGCAAAGACCCGGCCGCGGTCAAGCAACTCACCGACCAGATCGCGGGCGAAATGAAAACCGATATGCTCGGCGCCTTCAGTCAAACGCTGCGCGCGAATTTCCCGGTCCAGATCAATCAGGCCAATCTCGACCACGTGCTCTGATCTTCTCCGCGATGGAAATTTTTCCCGCATTCGACGAGTTCGCCCGGCGCCGCGCCGCCGGCACGCCGGTACTCGTCTGGACGACATTGGTCGCCGATCTCGAGACGCCGGTCTCGGCAATGCTGAAGCTCGCCGACGGCAAGCCGATGAGCTTCCTGTTCGAATCGGTCGAGGGCGGCGAGCGCATCGGCCGCTATTCGATCATCGGCATGAAGCCCGACCTGATCTGGCGCTGCTTTCGCAACGAGGCACAGATCAATCGCCGCGCCCAGGAAAATCCTGGCGCGTTCGAGCGGCAGCCGCAGGGCGCGCTCGACAGCCTGCGCGCGCTAATCGCCGAATGCCGCGTCGAGGCCGACACGCCCTTGCCGCCGATGGCCGCGGGTCTTTTCGGCTATCTCGGCTATTCGACCGTCGGGCTCATCGAGAAGCTGCCCGATGCCAATCCCGACACGCTGGGCATTCCCGATGGAATTCTGGCGCGCCCGACCATCGTCTGCATCTTCGACAACGTGCTCGACAGCGTAACCGTCGTGACGCCGGCGTGGCCGGGCATGCAATCGCCGCGCGATGCCTATGACGCGGCGGAGAAGCGCCTCGCCGCGGTGTTGCGGGATTTCGACCAGAGCCTGCCGGCGCGGCGGGCGAGCGACGCGCCGGTTCGCGAGTTGCCCGCACCCGAGGCCAACATGTCGCGCGAGCAATGCCTCGCCGTGGTCGAGACGGCGAAAGAATACATCCGCGCCGGCGAAATCTTTCAGGTCGTGCCGTCAATGCGTTTCGCCGTGCCGTTCACCTTGCCGCCTTTCGCCCTCTATCGCGCGCTGCGGCGGCTGAATCCGTCGCCTTTCATGTTCTTCCTCGATTACGGCGACTTCGCCGTCATCGGCTCGAGCCCCGAAATCATGGTGCGGCTGCGCGACGGCAACGTCTCGATCCGGCCGCTAGCGGGCACACGACGGCGCGGGAAGAACCAGGAAGAAGACAAGCAACTCGAGGAAGAGTTGCTCGCCGACCCGAAAGAGCGCGCCGAGCATCTGATGCTTCTCGACCTCGCCCGTAACGATGTCGGCCGCGTCGCCACGGTCGGCAGCGTCCGCGTCGCCGAGCAATTCATGATCGAGCGTTATAGCCACGTCATGCATATCTGCTCCCATGTCGAGGGCAAAATCGATCCGCGCTACGACGCGCTCGACGCGCTCTTGGCCGGCTTTCCCGCCGGCACCTTGTCGGGCGCGCCCAAGGTACGGGCGATGGAGATCATCGACGAGCTCGAGCCGGAGCGGCGCAATCTCTACGGCGGCGCGGTCGGCTATTTTTCGGGCGACGGCAGCATGGACACCTGCATCGTGCTGCGCACCGCGATCGTCAAGGATGGCCACATGGTCGTACAGGCGGGCTGTGGCGTGGTCGCCGATAGCAACCCCGCCGCCGAGTACCAGGAAATCCATGACAAGGCACGCGTCCTTTTCCGCGCCGCCGAGGAAGCCGTCCGCTTCGCGCAGGAGTAGCGCGCAAACAAAAAGGCCGTAACGGTCAACCGTTGCGGCCCTTTCGCGGCAAGGATGACGCCGTTACTTCGCCGGCATCATCTCGCGCGCTGACACGGCCTTGGCCGGCGCCGGATCGCGCAGATTCAGGATGCGGCGCGCGTTGTCGTAAAAGATCTTCTGCTGATCTTCCTGCGACAGGCCGATCTCGGCGAAGAGCTTCAGGCAGGTCTCCGGACTCCAGCATGGATAGTCGGTGCCGTACATCACATGATCGACACCGTAATACTCGATCGCGAATTTCATGCCCGCGCTGTGCGGCGACACCGTGTCGGTAAACATGCGCTTGATGTAGACGCTGGGATCATGCGGCAGCTTCGCAGCCTTGCCGTTCTTGTCCATGCGGCCCGACTGATAGGGCAGCGCGCCGCCGGTGTGCGACATGACAACCTTCAGCTTAGGATGCCGCTCCATGATGCCAGAGAACACGAGCCGCATGGCGGCGACGCTTACCTCGACGACGCGGCCGAGCGACAAGAACAGCGCGCCGCCGTAACCGTCGATCAGCATGTCCTGGAACACCGCGTCGGTCGGATGGAGGAACAGCGGCACACCGAGCTTTTCGACATAGTCGTAGAACGGCTCGAGCCGCTCGGCGTCGATGCGCGGATCGGCGCCGACGCTGCCCGGCAGATTGACGCCCATGAGGCCGAGCTTGTTGACGGCGTGATCGACGACGTCGATCGCGGTTTGCGTGTCGACCATCGGCACGGCCGCGCTCGCCCAGACGCGGCCGGGGTGATTGCGCTGCGCCGCCGCCATCTCCTCGTTCCACATCATGGCGAAGTCGCGGCCCATCGCCTTCTCCATGCAGGAGAACGCGACCGAGAACGGCCCGATCGAGCACACGACGTCGATCTGATGGCCGAGACTGTCCATATGGGCGAGCTGGTCGTCGATATCGAACCATTCGTCCCAGCCGCCGAGGAATTTCTCCTCTTTGCCCGAGGGACTCCAGTAATCATAGCCGCCGCGCTGGTTCCGCGCGGCGCGCGGGAAATCCTTGCGCTTGGCGAGTGCCTCGAAGACCGAGCGCGGCCACCAATGGAAATGGGAATCGATGATATGCATCAAAGGTCTCCTACCGGCTCGGTCGCGCCTCGCAGTGGGGCGGGTTCTGGGAGTAATTCTAGGGAGCGAGCCGGGTTCCGGTCAACTGAGCCGAAAACCGGTAAAGGCGGGGTTACTCGGCCATGATTTCGAGCGCTGAGTGATCAAAATTTTGTCCGGAAGATTTTCTTGACCTTGCCATACGCGTTGCCGCACGGGCTAGCATCGGCCTCATGGGCCGCAGCGGCGTCGCAATACCGTTCCTCTCGGACCGCGGGCTTGAGCGCACACAGTGCGACACCGTCGGCCAAACAGCGCTGCGGCTCATTCCAAACCGGCAAAGCACCGCGCCGCCACCGTGGCCGCATGCTACCGAACTGCGTGTCGCGCCAAAGCAACTGTCGGAAACATTTACGGCTTAACCGTTTCCGAGCCACAGTTTCATGCTAAGTCGCTGATAAGCAAGGCTTGGCCCCAGCCTTGCTGTTCCTTGAGCAAAAGCTGTTCTGCCTAAGGAACGACAAATGCCCGCCGCCGACATCGATCGTCGCGTACCGCAATTGCGCCGAAGCGAAATGCCGACACCCCTTCCCTCGCCCTTTGCCCCGAGCAGCGTCGCCGGTCTCGCACTCGATCTCGCGCTCTTTGCCCCGCTGACGACGCTCGCCGCGATGCCGCCCGACCGCGCCAACGCGATTACCTATGGATTAGGCCTCATCTTGGGCTTCGCGTTGAGGCAGGGCCGACGCTTCGCCGATGCGAGCGGCGATGCCGCCGAGGTGGTCACACGCTTGGTCGTCGTCAGCCTCGCCTCGCTGCTGCTCTCGACCATGATCGTTGGTGCGTTGGCGACGGCAATCCCAGCCCTGCTCGCCAAGCTGCTGAGCCTGCCGATGATGTTCTTGTGGCGCTACGGCATGACGCGGCGCTTCTTCCTTCGGCGGGAGAGCTGAGCCATGTGGTCGCGCCGCATCGTCCTGATCGCCCTCGCCATCGCGCTGGTCGCGCCGCTGTTCATCGCCGGCATACCGCCGCTGCTCGATTATCCGGTCACAGGCCATTTGCTGCCGCAGACGCTCGCCGAGAAAGCGCTGATCGCGCTGGCTCTCCTTTTGCCGGTGCTCGGCACGGTCGCGCTGCACGACGCGATCTTCGCGCGGCGAAGCTGGTGGCCTTTGGCGTCGGCATTGATCGCCTACAACGCGGCTTTGATCGCCGGCGATCTCGAATTGCTGATCGGCGCCGGCTTGGCGCTGTTTGGCGCGGCGTGCTGGGTCCGCTTGAGGCAAAACGCGTGGCAACAGTGGCTAACCTACGCGGCGATCGCGGTACCATATTGCTTCATCCATTTCGCCGGGACGGGATTCTCATTCGCGATGATCGCCGCCTTCGAGTTGAGCGAGGCGTGGCGCGAGCGCCAGGCCGCGAGGCTGGCAATGCGGGCGGTAAAGCTCGGCCTCGCGGCGCTACCGGTCGCCGCGCTCTATTTTCAGACGCAACTCGCTGGTGGCGCCGATCCCTTGCCGCTCCATGCGGTCAAAACCGTGTGGTGGGCAATTAACAAGCTCGATCCGTTCGCCAAAGCGATCGGCGCCGGCGCGGAATTCTTCACCTATGACAGCGGCATCGATTTGCTGATCATGATCGCAGTCGCAGCCGCGCTGGGCTTCCTCGCGCTCGCCCGGAAGCTGGCCTTCTCGTGGCTGACGCTGCTCGGGGTCGCGCTCTATCTGGTTTACCCCTTCCTGCCGCTACCGGACGCGGCGCCGGGCGCGATCGATATCCGCTTGCCGGTGCTGGCGGGATTTCTTCTCTTCGGTGGAATAATGCCCAGGAAGCTCGGGCGACGCGAGACCGCCGTGCTGGGTCTCGCCTTTGCCGCGCTCATCGCCGCGCGACTGGGCGTGATCGCAAACGCATGGCAGGGGCAGAATGGCGATCTCGCGGCAAACGATTTCGTGGTCGCGGCGGCGCAAGCGCCCGACCGCCCGCCGGTGCTGCTCAACCCAGGCCCATCCGCGCCTTGACGATCTCGGTCAGGGGCACCAACACGATACCTTTGCTCGGGAGATTCGCGATCCAGCCGATCAGCGCGTCGATGGTCGTGTCGTGCGGGTGGCCGATCGCGATCGCGGTTCCTTTCTTGCGCGCGATCATCTCGACCTCTTGCAGGCGCTGCTCGATCGCCGTCGCGCTCTGGTCATCATCGAGGAACACGTCGCGCTCGGCGAACGGCACGCCCTCGGCCGCCGCCGCCTTGGCCCCGATGCTGCTGGCAATCGTGCGCGAGTCGAGGAACATCAAGCCACGCGACTTCAGATCGTCCATCACCCAGCCCATCGCCTGGGCATCGCCAGTAAAGCGGCTGCCCATGTGGTTGTTGATGCCGACATAGCCGTCGAACCGGGCGAGATCCCAATCGAGCCGACGCAGCACTTCGTCGCGTGGCTGGTCGATCGCGAGCCCGTTGGGACCCATATCGATCTTCGCGTTCACCGGCTCCATCGGCACATGCACGACCATCTCGTGACCGTTGCGACGTGCCGCCGCGGTGAGCCGCCGCAAATCGCCGGAATAAGCGAGGAACGACAGCGTCACCGCTGCCGGCAGGCCGATCACGCGCTCGGTGCGCGGCCGGTCGAGGCCGAGATCGTCGATCACGATGGCGACGCGCGGGCGATCGCGCGTTACAGGCGCCGCCGTGGCAAAGCGCAGCCAGGCTGGCTGCTCGCCGGATGGCGCGACCGTCGTCGGCGGCAGCGCGGCCTGCTGTGGCGCCGCAGACGGCGCTGCTGTCGGTAACGGCTGAGATGCCGGCTTTTGCGCAGCGGCTACGGGCAGGCGTTGCGTCGCGGGCGGCGCCGGCGCAATTTGAGAGGGAGGCGCAGCTTGGGGCCCGGCGGTCGGCAATGGCGCGGTCGGCGGCGGGCCGGGGGGCGCTAACACGGTCGGCGGCAAGGTCACGGCCACGTCGCTCGACGGCGCCGGCGGCCGCGTCAGCCAATTGGCCAGCGCGCCGATCGCGACGAAGCATATTGCCACCACCGCCAGCTTCATCCAGAAGCGGTGACGGGGCGCCCCGCTCTCGTTATTATGAGAGTGCTCGTTATGATCGCTGGGATTGGTCATTCGCGGCTCGCCTGCCCGAACCAGTCTAGCGCATTGCCCGCCATCAATCTTGTGCTTCTCGCGATTAGAATTGGCGCATGATTTAAGCCAGGTGATCGATCTGGTATAAGCGTTTCCTAGGATCGGATTCCGGCATGTTCCTGCTCATCGATAACTACGACAGCTTCACCTATAATCTGTGGCACTTTTTGGGCGAGCTCGGCGCCGATGTGACGGTGCGACGTAACGACGCTCTGAGCGTCGCCGAGGCGCTGGCGATGGCGCCGCAAGGCATCATCATCTCGCCGGGGCCGAGCGATCCCGACCACGCCGGCATCTGCCTCGACCTCGTGCGGCGCGCCGGGAACGTCCCGCTCCTCGGCGTCTGTCTCGGCCATCAGGCGATCGGCCAGGCGATCGGCGGCAAAATCGTGCGCGCGCCCGAGCCGATGCACGGCAAGCTGTCGGCGATCCATCACGACGGCACCGGCGTCTTCGCCCGGTTGCCCAATCCGTTCAAGGCGACCCGCTATCACTCGTTGGCGGTCGAGCGCGCGAGCCTGCCCGAGAGCCTTCGCGTCACCGCCTGGACCGAGGACGGGCTGGTCATGGGCCTCGCTCATCGCGAGCGACCCTTGCACGGCGTGCAATTCCATCCCGAAAGCATCGCCTCGGTCGCCGGTCATTCGCTGTTGAAGAACTTTCTCGATCTCGCGGCGCAAGCGACCGTAGCCGCATGAGCGATATCGACTTCAAGCTCGTGCTCGGCCGGCTGGCAGCCGGCGAGCGGCTCACCGAGGCCGAAAGCGCGGGTGCATTCGACGTGATGATGTCGGGCAACGCCACGCCGTCGCAGATGGGCGCGTTCCTGATGGCGCTGCGCTTGCGCGGCGAGACCGTCGAGGAGATCACCGGCGCCGCGCGCACCATGCGCGCCAAGGCGCTGCCGATCGCCGCGCCGCCGGGGGCGATCGACACCGTGGGTACCGGCGGCGACGGCGCCGGCACCTTCAACATTTCGACCGCGGCGGCGATCGTCGTCGCAGGTGCCGGCGTCCCGGTCGCCAAGCACGGCAACCGCAACTTTTCCTCGAAATCGGGCGCCGCCGACATCCTGCAGGCGCTCGGCGTCAATCTCGATGCCGGCGTCGGTGCGGTGCAGCGCGCGATGGAAGAAGCGCATATCGGCTTTCTCATGGCACCCAAATATCACAGCGCGATGCGCCATGTGGGACCCACCCGCGTCGAGCTGGGCACGCGCACGATCTTCAATCTGCTGGGGCCGATCTCGAACCCCGCCGGCGCCAAGCGCCAGCTCGTCGGCGTGTTCGCCGCTGCGTGGCTCCGGCCGATCGCCGAAGTGCTCGGCAAGCTCGGCAGCGAGCGCGCCTGGGTGGTGCATGGCGACGGCCTCGACGAGCTTACCACCACCGGCATCAGCGTCGTTGCCGAGCTCAACCGCGGCAAGGTCGAGAGCTTCGAGGTGACGCCCGAGATGGCGGGCTTGAAGCGCGCCAAGCTCGACGATTTGCGCGGCGGCGATCCGGCCGAGAATGCCGGCATGCTGCGTGCCATCCTCGACGGTGCCGAAGGCCCGTTGCGCGACATCACATTGCTCAATGCCGCCGCGGCGCTGGTCGTCGCCGGCAAGGCGAATAACCTGAAAGACGGCGTCGGCATCGCCGCACATTCGATCGCCTCGGGCGCCGCCAAGCGCGCGCTCGACAAGCTCGTTGCGATCACCAACATGCCGGAAAGCGCCGCATGAGCGATGTGCTGGCTTTTTTCGTCCAATGCGGAGCTGGTGTATCGCATGAATAAGATCGATGGTCTCGCAAAGACAGTTCGACAACTGCTCGGCGGAACAAAATATTCCGTCGATTATTATCAACGCGAATTTAAATGGGAGCGCACGCAGGTTACTGAGCTCTTAGATGATCTTACCAGCAAATTTCTGGACAGCTACAGTGAGCATGATGAACGGACGGAGGTTGAAAAATACGGTCACTATTTTCTTGGCTCAATCATCATAAGCGACAAGGAAGGGCAAAAGTTTGTAATTGACGGCCAACAACGGCTCACAACCCTCACACTACTCCTTATTTATCTCAACAACCTTCAAAAAGGGCGCGCCGATAGTGTGCCCGTCGCAGACCTCATTTTTTCGGAGAAGTACGCCAGAAAATCATTTAATCTCGAAATTCCGGAAAGAACTCCGTGCATGGAGGCACTTTTTAACGGCAATTCCCCAGAAGAAGGCGCCGCCACGGAATCAGTCCGAAATATTATCGCGCGTTACGGCGACATCGAAGAGAATTTCGACGCCCAATTAAAGAATCAAGCGCTGCCGTATTTTATTGATTGGCTAATTGAAAATGTCCATCTCGTCGAGATCACCGCCTATTCCGACGAAGACGCATACATCATCTTTGAGACAATGAATGACCGAGGCCTTTCGCTCACCTCGACGGAAATGTTGAAGGGGTACCTCCTAAGTAACATCGAGGATTCCGACCAAAGAATAAAGAGTGACGGAATTTGGAAAGAGCGAATTATAGAGCTAGCAGGCCTGGGCAAGAACGAGGATGGAGATTGCATAAGCGCTTGGCTTCGTAGTCAGTTTGCGCACTCAATTCGCGAACGTAAGCGTAATGCGAAGCCTTTAGACTTCGATCGAATTGGAACCGAGTTCCATCGGTGGGTAAGAGAGAATCAAAAATCCCTGG
>DATLUE010000419.1:0-5676 GCA_035533255.1 Allostellaceae bacterium
GTTCCCTCGCGGCAGATGTTCATCGTGTTCTTCGAGTTCGACAAATCGTCGCTGACGCCGGACGGCAAGAAGGTCGTCGATGCGGCCGCGGAGGCATTCAAGAGCGGCAAGAGCGGCATCGCGATTGCCGGCTACACCGATCTCTCGGGCACGGCGCAATACAACATGGCGCTCTCGCATCGCCGCGCGGACACGGTCAAGGCGGCGCTGGTCCGCGATGGCGTGCCGGCGGGTGCGATCAACGAATCCTGGCACGGCAAGGAGAACCCGCGCGTGCCGACGGCCGATGGGGTGCGCGAGCCGCAAAACCGTCGCGTCGAGGTGACGATGTGATCATCTGATCCAAGGGGGGTCAGATCGGCCATCGGCCCCGGAGCAATCCCGGGCCGATGTGTTTGTAGATTATCGGTCGGAGGTCAGTCGCGCGGGTTCTTCGATTCGTCGAAGAACCGGACGCGTTTGGTCGGTGCGCCAAGCGACCGGCGCTCCACAATCGGCGCACGGCGCACGACGACGGGCGCAGGCGCGAAGGCGCCCTCGGGAGAGGACGGCGCCCGCGGCATGTCCGGACGTACCATGCGGCGCGCCTGCATACCGGTCTTGGGCGGGCCGACGCGCTTCTTGGGCTCGGGGGCCTTGCGCACCTTGAGATGGCGGGAATCGATGACCTGACCGTCCAGCGATTGAATGGCGGTTTCGACCGCGCTCGGCGGCGCCAGGCTGACCAGCCCGCGCGGCGCGCGCTCTTCCGAGCGCGGCTGCTCGATCACCGCGCCGAGAACCAACCCATAATCATCAAACAAAGCCGCCAAGGCCGCGCCGGTGAAGTTTTCCGGCATGTTTGTGACAACGATGTTACCTTTGAACTGAGCCGCGCGCATCGCAAGGTTCCTAGGTTATTTTGCAGCGCATCATAAACGCTTTTATCCCGCCCGGGCTCCTGCTTTCTTCGAACTCTCCGCTGACGAGAACGCATGGAATGCGCGCTCGCCCTGAAATCCGCGAATCCAAGCGGAATCGGCCCTTACTCCTCGAGCCGGGCGGCGATTATCGAGCCGATCGAACCTAGCTATTTTAGGCGCCGCGGAGGCCGAATCTCCCCTTGACGCGCGGCGATTCGGGGGGCTCAGGCTGGAACTGCGCTTCGGTGCGATCGAGCGCGCTTTCACCCAGGCTAACGGTCGGCGGATCAGCCGGCCGGCAGGCCGGGAAGGCCGATGCCGGCGGTCTGCAGCACCAGGACGAGGTTGAGCGCGAGTATGATAATGGCGCCTAGCGTTGCGATCGCTGTCACGAAGCGGTGGTTGACGAAATTGCCCATCACGTCGCGGCGCGCGGTGAAGATCAGCAACGCGACCATTGGAATCGGCAAGGTCAGGCTCAGCAATACCTGGCTGATGACCAGCGCATGGGTGGCATCAACGCCGAGGCCGACGACGATGAAGGCCGGGATCATTGTCACCGCGCGCCGCAGCCAGATCGGGATCCGAAAGCCGACGAAGCCTTGCATGATCATCTGCCCGGCCAAGGTGCCGACCGTCGAGCTCGAAATGCCCGAGGCGATCAGCGACGCCAGAAACACGCCGGCAGCGGCGCCGCCGAGCAGCGGCACGAGGGTGCGATAGGCGGTCTCGATCTCGGCGACATCGGCGTGGCCTTGATGGAACGCATTGGCCGCCATGACCACCATCGCCATGTTCACGAGGCCGGCGAGCGTCAGGGCCACGACGACCTCGCGGTTCGAGAACCGCAGCAGCAAACGCCGCTCGCTTTCCTGGCGCGGCTCCGCGCGGGCTTGGGTGAGGCCCGAGTGAAGGTAAACCGCATGCGGCATCACCGTGGCGCCGATGATGCCGACGGCAAGCGCCAGGGCGGCGCTGTCGGGCAGGGTCGGGGCAAGCGAATGCAGCGCCTCGCCCCAATCGACCGGCGCGATGAAAAGCTCGATCACGTAGCAAAGCGCGATCACCGCGACCAGGCTGCCGATCACCAGCTCGATCGGGCGAAAGCCTGAGCGCTCGAGTCCCAGGATGGCATAGACGACGAGGCCGGTGACGATCATGCCGACCAGCAGGGGCAGATGAAACAGGAGCGCCAAGCCGATCGCGCCGCCGAGAAATTCGGCGAGATCGGTCGCCATCGCGGCGATCTCGCTGACGATCCACATCGACCAGACGACCGGCGACGGAAAACGCTCGCGGCACAGCTCGGCGAGGTTGCGGCCGGTGACGATGCCGAGCTTTGCCGACAGACCCTGAAACAGCATCGCGACGAAATTGGCGAGCACCACCACCCATAGCAGGCGATAGCCATAGCGCGCGCCGGCCTGAATGTTGGTCGCGAAATTACCGGGGTCGATATAGGCGATCGACGTGACCAGCGCCGGCCCGAGGAACGGCAGGAACGCGCGCCAACCGCGGCGGTGCCCATCGAGCGCCGCGCGCATGTCGAGCCGCGCGCGATCGGTCAGGTTCCGCCGGGGCGTTGGCTGGTCCATGAGCTCCTTCGCTTGCGCGCGCATTGTGGCCGATCTCGGCGGCGCTGGCGATATCGGTATAATGCCGCATCCCGGCACGGGACCACGACAGCGCAGCGCGCAAGGGAGAGGACATGACCGAGGCAACCAGGCACCGCACGGTGGAAGAACGCTTGCAGGCGATCGAGGACCGGCTCGAGATATTGAATCTCATCGCCGGACATCCTCCCGGCGCGGATAGCGCATCGCATGATTACGCGGCATCGTTCTGGCTCGATGACGGCACCGTCGATGCGAGCGGCGAAGCGAAAGGCTTTGAATCGATGATCGGCGTCCTCAATACGCCCGGCTTCGAGGAAGCGCAGCGCCAAGGCATCTGCCACTTCACCAGCTTGCCGCACATCGCGATCGAAGGCGACCGCGCGGTCGCGACGTCCTATCTGCAGATTCTGGCGGCCGATCCCGACGGCAAGCCGTTCGCGCTGTCGGCACATGGCACGTCAAAGGGCTTCAAGGTGTGCCGGCTCTCGGCCAATCGCTGGGAGCTGGCGCGCACGCCCCAAGGCTGGCGCATCAAGAGCCGCACGTTGCGCGGGATGGACAATCCGGGCTCGCGCGACCTGCTGCGCGAGGCCACCAAGAACGCCGTGGCCTAGAAGCGCTACGCGAGCGCCGCGACGAGCAGCGTCAGTGCCGCGGCGGCGAAGGCGCGCATGTTGGCGAGGCGATCGCTTTGGCCGGTTTCGATCGTGATCGCGCGCTCGACCGCGCCGGCGATGGCGATGCAACTATGGCCGGGAGCGTCGCCGTAGCGATTGCCGGTCGGGCCCGCGGCGCCGGTTTCGCCGATGGCCCAATCGGCCGCAAACCGTTCGCGCACGCGGCGCGCGGCCAACAGCGCGTAAGCTTCGGTCGAAGGCCGCATCCCGGCGAGATCGGCGTCGCCGAGGCCGAGGAACACCAGCCGCGACGTCACCGTATAGACGACCGCCCCGCCGAGGAAATAATCCGACGCGCCAGGCATCGCCAAAAGCGCGCTCGAGACGAGACCGCCGGTCGATGATTCGGCGATCGCGATGCGATGCCTCTTGGCGCGCAGCCGCGCGGCGGCGTTCTCGGCGAGCGGCAATAATGTGTCCATCGATTCCTCCCTCAGGTCAGTCCAAACAAGCCAAGCAGCCCGGCAGCGAGAAACAGCCACAACGGGTTGATGTCGGTGCCGAGCGCAACGATCGCGGTTGCCGCGGTGATCGCGAAAGTGAGCCAATCATGGTCGGCGGCACTGCTCAAGACAAAAGCGGACGAGAACACGAGGCCGATGGTGATCGGCGCGAGGCCGGTCTGGACTGCCTTGCGCCACGGCGCATTGCGGAAGCGATGCCACAGCCCGCCGACGACGAAGGCGAGGGTGCCGGCGGGCACGCTGATCGCGAGCGTCGCCACCACGGCACCGGCAAGGCCCGCGACCTGCCAGCCGATCAGCGCGAACATCAGGAAATTGGGGCCGGGCGCCGCCTGCGCGATCGCAAAGAAATCGGCGAATTGCTGGTCGGTCAGCCAATGCTGCGTGTCGACGATGAAGCGATGCGCGTCCGGCAGCACGACGTTGACGCCGCCGAACGACAACAGCGACAGCAGCGCGAAGCGCGCGGCGATCTGGCCGAGAATGCCGCCCTGGCTCATCGCTGGCGCCACCACGCGATCGCAACGCTGGCGGGCGCGAGCACGGCCATCACGTCGACCAGCGGCAATCGCAGAATGGCCATGCCGATGAAAGCGCCGAGGCCGAAGGTCGCGGACAGGGCTTGGCGGCGATATGGCCGCGCCAGCCGGATGCCGATCGTGATGATGAAGCCGGCGGCGGCTGCGGAGATGCCGCTCAACACGCCGTGGACAAAAGCGATCTGGCCGAAATGAGTATAGAGCACGCCCAGCACGACGAAGATGCCGAGCGGCGCCGCGACCACGCCGGCCACGGCGGCGAGCGCGCCGGATACACCGTGCTGGCGCTGGCCGAGACACATCGCGAAGTTGACGATGTTCGGTCCCGGCATGAATTGGCACAGGCTGAGCGTCTCGGTGAAATCCTCGTCGCTCATCCAGCGGCGCTGCTGCACCAGCGCGCGATGCGCCCAGTTGATCGCGCCGCCGAAGCCCGAGAGGCTGATCTGCGTGAACGCAAGGAACAGATCGACGAGGCCGTCGCTGCCCTGGCGCGGCGCCGCGACCGCCTTGCCCTCGCTCATCGGCGGCGGTCTGCCGCGTCGCGCCGTTGCCGGCTCACGGCAGCAGCGTGACCACAACCTGATGCGCAGCGACGCCGGTGCGGCCGGTCGGCGGCGCATCGGGTTGTTTCTCGAGTCGGCCGGCGGGAACGCCTTGCTGGACGAGCGCCTGCATCACGACGGTCGCGCGCTGGTCGGCGAGCGTGGCGTCATGCGCGGTGCTGCCGTCGGCGCGGCCGGCGACGAGTATCTTCGAAGGCGAGACATCGTGCGCCGTCGCGGCGATCGTGGCGACGATGCGCTGTCCGTCGGGTGTCAGCGTGGCGCTGTCGGTATCGAAATAGACCATGTAATCGCGCGGCTGATCGAGATGGGCGCAAGCCGTCAACAGAGCCAGAACGGCGAGCATTGCGAAGCGCGGGACGATGACGAGCCGCATGATCAATCGCCGTCCCGCACGATATGGCCGTCGGGCAGCACGGCGACGTTGACCTGCCTGCCGCCTTTGATGGCGGTGCCGTGCCAAGCGTTGTCGCAGCCCTTGCGGAGGTGGAGCGGGTTCTTGTAGCCGGCTTTGATCAGCCGGTCGCGCGTCTCGTCGACCGTCGTCTTGTCGATGCGGGTTCCCGGCTCGCAGGCCGCCTGTGCCGCGGTAATCAGCGTCACGCCGCCCGGCGGCCGGACCGCGGCGATGGCAGCAAATGCGACGATCAGGACCAGCTTCGTTTTCATGGCATGCCCGTCCTTGAGCGAAGAGTCGTACAGTGGCGATGGTGGGCCGGGCGGGGGTCGAACCCGCGACCCTCCGATTAAAAGTCGGATGCTCTACCGCTGAGCTACCAGCCCCACGCATGCGAGGGGCGGACAATAGAAGCGCCCTCTGGAGCGGTCAATCCGAGCTTGGCAGCGCAATTAGGGCGCCGCGATTCCGTAGCGGCGTCGCAGTCTCAGATCGAGCGGTGCAGGCGCGGCGTC
>DATLUE010000420.1:0-7725 GCA_035533255.1 Allostellaceae bacterium
CGACGCGCGCAGCCAGCCTTTGGTCACGATACGCGACCGCGGCTGCAGTCCGGCACGGCGATCCGCCTCGCTCTGCGGCATCTGCTCGGACAGCTTGACGAAGAAATCGGTATCGTTGCGGCTCGATTGGGCATGAAGCACCAGCTCGATCGGCCCCGCAATCTCGAGAGCGCGCTCGAGCGGCGGCGTCGCGAAGGTCAGCACCAGCCGCACCGGATCGGGACGTCCGTCCTTGCCGACGCCGACGACACCCTGGCGCCAGGCAGGATTCGGATAGTCGAAAATCGTCGCGCCGCCTTGCGCATCCGGCGGCGCCGACGACAAAGCACCGTCATTGAGCGACGTGACGCTCCCGGTCGGACCTTTGCCGAGATAATAGGGAACATGGCGCGCGGCGGTCGGCGGCCAGGTCGCGCCGCTGTCGAACCGATCAGCGCCGGTCACGAAATAGCGCACGTCGGGCTCGTCGAGATAGGCGGTGCGCTGCCCTTTCAGATAGCAATCGTAAAACGGCAGCAGATATTTCTCGTGGAACGCGATGCTCGAATAATCGGCGACCGCGGCGTAGAGGTCCGACGAGCCGAACACCAGCAGCTTCTTCGGCCCGCCGGCGCGCTGAAAGCCGACGATGTTGCCGTTGAGATGAAGATCGACCTTGCTCCAGACGCCGATCGAGAACACCGGCGCCTTGATCTTGGCGAGCTTTTCCGCCGCCGCGCGCTCGCGCCACCAGGCATCGTAGGTCGGATGCCGCTTGACCCGCGCGGGATAATCCCATTCGACGAAGCGCGGCTTGCCGGCGTTCGGATAGGCGTTGACGGTCCGCACCTGCTCCCACCAACTCGTCGGGTAGCCGCCGGGGATGCCGCCGGTATAGGCCGAATCGCGATAGGTATCGATGTGCCCGTCATAGGGCGCGACGCAGCCGAGATGCGGCGGGTTCTGCGTCGCCATGAACCATTGCGAGCGCGCGAAATAGGATTGACCGATGCCGCCGATCTTGCCGTTCGACCAGCGCTGGGCCGCGATCCACTCCACCGCTTCGTAGAGATCGCGCTGCTCGCGCTTGTCTTGATAGCGGAACTCGCCGCCCGATCGGCCGGTGCCGCGCACATCCATATGGACATACGCATAGCCCTGATCGAGATACCAGCCGATCGGTCCGGTCTCGCGCCACAGGAACAGCGGAATCGCCGGCGCCGCGTCATTGTCGAAGCGATAGGGCGAGGCGGCCAGCAGCGTCGGAAACCGCTCCTTGCCCGGCGGCAGGAACAGCGCCGCCGCGATGGCGACGCCGTCGCTCATCGGGATGGAAAGGAGCCGCGTCGGCGCGACCGGCTCCTCGCCGCGGAGCGTCATCGTCACGAACCCTTGCCGAGCCGCTTGTCCGCTTCCTCGATCGGCCCAAGATCGACATATTTCGGCGCCACGGTTAGAGTCTTATGGATGATGCCGTATTTCATTTCGACATCGAGCGCGTGCTGCGTCGCCGCAACGTCCGGGCGCCCGTCCGGCGCATGGAAGGAATCGGCTTTCGTGTAGACGTATTGGAGCGTGTCGGGCTTTGCCTTGGTCACAGCCGCGGCGATCGCCACGGTTTCCTCGTGATGCGCCGGATCGATCAGCCAGCGCACCGCGCGAACGTGATCGGTGAGGAAATCGACCACCGCCGCCCGATGCGCCGCCAGCACATCCTCGCGCATCGCCCACAGCACCGCCTGAATCCGGCCCTCGCCATCCTCGGCCGTGAACAGCGTCCGGTACTTTCCTTCCTTGTCCATCAGATAGCGGAACTTCGGCAAGAGATTGATCAGATCGACTTTGCCCTCGTCGAGCATCGCCGGCATGGAGTTGAAATTGGCTTCGACCGTCGTGAAGTCCTTATCCGTCAGCCCGTGCCGGCGCAGGTCGATCCGCATCGCCGAATCCCCGAACGAGCCGATGGCATTGGTCGCAACGATCTTGCCGCGCATATCCTCGACCTTGTGGATCGGGCTATCCTTTCTCACCACATAAGTAATGCTGGCATAGCCCGGCACGCCGTCCTGGAAGACGTCGGCGATCATTCGGACATCGAGATGCGCGTTATCGACGGCGAGCGCGAGTGCTTCGGGCCCAAAGGCCGCGACCTCGAGATCGTTGGTCGCCAGCGCCTCGATCTGCGGCGTCGTTCCCTGGAAGTGCATGCTCTCGACAGTGTAGGTTTTGCCGAAATTCGGAAAAATCTCGGGATGGCGGTTGTGCAACTCGTCGATGACCGGCTGCATATGGGTCGGCGTCGTCACCCAGCCGACGCGGATCTTCCACGGGTCGGCATTGGCGCCGGTCGAGACGCAGCCCGCGACGATCGCGATGGCGACGATGGTCCTGATATTCATGGCTCTCCCTCCCAATGATCGCTTCGTCGGTCGGACGGCGATCTGCGGCGAGCTTAGCACAATCCGGCGCCGCGCTCGATTTTCAAGTTTGCCCGGCTGCGCGCAGCGGCGGCGACGAAAAGCGCCGCCGGAATCGGCGTCATCGCATCGGCAGGCCCGGCTTGGTGCCCGGGTCGAGCTGCATGTCGAAGGCAGTGAGGATCGCCGCGGTGCCGGCGTAATTCGCCATCAGCGCGACCAGATCGACCAGCCCGCGCCGGCCGAATTGCTTCAAGGCGGCGGCATAGGTCTGCGCGCTTACCTTGCGCGCGCCGAACATCTCGCGGCCCAGCGCGACGATGGTCGCATCGGCCGGATCGACGCCCGTCAGCGCGCCGCGCTGCCGGATGACGTCGATCAGCGCCGGCGGCACGCCTTCCTTGAGCGCCTCGGGCTCGTGCGCCGCCCATTCGAACTGGCTGTCGCATTCGCGCGCGGTGGTCAGGATCGCGACCTCGCGCACATGCGGGCTGAAGCCCGCTTCGAACCGCAGATAGGCATTGACCGGCCGCGCATGGTCGGAGAGCCGCGGCGAATGGAGCTGGATGCCGCTCGGCCCTTTGAGGCCGCGGATCGCGCCCGCGCCGCCCTTGACGATCCGGTCATAGGCCGCTTGCCCTGCCGCATCGAGCTCGTCGCGCTTCGGCAGCGGCAGCCGGCAGCCCGATTCCCGGTCGATGTCGCTCGGATAACTCGCATCCATACTGTCCCTCCCTCGTGGTCTTGCGACTATAGTGCATCCCCAAGCCGGATCGACTCTCGAGCGCCGCCTCGTCCGCGGCCGCGCCGAAAAGCTGCTGGCCGCGGGCTTCTGCGTCTTCGTCGCGCTCACATGAGCATGCTTTGCTTTTGCAGCCGATAAGGGTACCCTCTTTCCCAGGGTTGGCTTGACCAAACCCAAGAGCCGGCGACGCCATCGCGCGACCGGCCTCACGACAGAGCGCAAGGCGGCAAGCCGCGCGCCAAGGGGAAGGGGAAACGCATGTCATTCTTGAGCAAGGATCGCATTGTCGCTGCGCCCGGGTATAGCCGCTGGCTGATTCCGCCGGCGGCGCTGTGCGTGCATCTCTGTATCGGCGAGGCTTACGCGTTCAGCGTCTTCAACCTGCCGATGACCAAGCTGCTGGGCATCTCGCATTCGGCGCCCGGCGATTGGAGATTGACCGATCTCGGCTGGATCTTCAGCATCGCGATCTTCTTCCTCGGCGTCTCTGCGGCGCTTCTCGGCCGCTGGGTCGAGGAAGGCGGGCCCCGCAAGGCGATGTTCACCGCCGCGCTATGCTGGGCCGGCGGATTCCTGGTTTCCGCTTTCGGCGTTTACGTCCACAGTATCTGGCTGATCTATGTCGGCTACGGCGTCCTGGGCGGCTTCGGCCTCGGCATCGGCTACATCTCGCCGGTCTCGACCCTGATCAAATGGTTTCCCGACAAGCCCGGCATGGCCACCGGCATGGCGATCATGGGCTTCGGCGGCGCCGCCTTCATCGCCTCGCCGCTATCGGTGTGGCTGATGGGCAAGTTCACCACCCCGAGCCATATCGGCGTCGCCGAGACGTTCATCACGCTTGGCGTCGTCTATTTCGTCTTCATGATGGTCGGCGCCTGGATCGTGCGCGTGCCCGCCCCGGGCTGGCGGCCCGCGGGCTGGATCGCGCCGGCGCAACCCAAGAAGCTCATCACCACTCGCAACGTCTTCGTCTACGAGGCGCTGAAGACGCCGCAATTCTGGCTGATCTGGTGGGTGCTGTGCCTCAACGTCACCGCCGGCATCGGCGTGCTCGGCCAGGCCTCGGCGATGAGCCAGGAAATGTTCCCGGGCCGCGTCACCGCGATCGCCGCCGCGGGCTTCGTCGGCTTGATGAGCCTCTTCAACATGGCGGGGCGGTTCTTCTGGGCGTCGGCCTCGGATTACCTCGGCCGCAAGAACACCTATTTCTGCTTCTTCGTCCTGGGCGCGGTGCTCTACGCCTTCGTGCCTTATACCGGCGCGACCGGCAATGTCGTCCTGTTCGTGTGCGCTTACGCCATCATCTTCAGCATGTATGGCGGCGGCTTCGCGACCGTGCCGGCCTATCTGCGCGACATGTTCGGCACGCGCTATGTCGGCGCGATCCACGGCATGCTGCTGACGGCGTGGTCGATGGCCGGCATCTTCGGCCCGGTGCTGGTGAACTACCTTCGCCAGTGGAACGTCGATCACGGCGTGCCGGCGGCGCAGGCCTACAACGTCACCATGTATGTGATGGCGGTGCTGCTGATCGTCGGCTTCGTGTGCAACTTCTTCGTCCAGGCGGTGGACAAGCGTCACCACATGGCGCTGGACGAGGCCGAGCGCGAAAGCGCGGCGGCCTGAGCTCTCCGGGATAAGGAAACCATCATGGCAATCCCAAACGACGTCGCCTCGGCCAATGGCTGGAAGCTAACCCTCGCCTGGCTGTTCGTCGGCATTCCGCTGACCTGGGGCGTGATCCAGACCTGCATCAACGCGCTGCAGCTCTTCAAGTAGCCGCAAACGGCGCCGCCGCGGGTAGGCGTCAGCCCGCAACGGCCGCCAGCGCCGCCTTCGCGACGATCACGTCTTCCTCGATCTTGGCGCCGCCGGCGGCGACGCCGCCGATCACCTGTCCGCCGATTGTGACGGGAAATCCACCCGGCACATTGGTGAAGTCGCCATCCATGCGAATCTGCATGCTCAGCACGTTTTCCTCGGGCGCGTAGCCGGTCGGCAGGCGCTGCGAGGCCGAGGTGATCGCCTTCTTGATCGTGGTGCGGCCGGAAAAGAACCGCGCGCCGTCCATCATCAAAAAGCCGATGAGCTGGCCGCTGGCATCGACCACGGCGAGGCTGATCTTGCAGCCGATCTCGTTCGCCTTGGCGACGCCCGCTGCGAGCATCTTGAGGCTCGCCTCGTGGGTGATGCGATGGGTCGCGACGAAATCCGCCATGTCCTGCCTCCCTGGTTGCCGCGATGCTAGCAGCGACACCGCGCGCGAGCCAGATCGCGCGCGCTGGCCATCGCGCTGACACGCCTCTATTCTGGCGCCATGCGCCATGAATTGCCCAGCCGCATCGCCAGCTTCAGCCTCAACAAGCTGAAGCTCGGCCTCTTCGGCAGCAATTGCTCGTCGGGGCGCGCGGCGACACGCGTGCCCGAGCGCTGGTCGGCGAGCTGGGACGACAATCTCGCGCTCGCGCGGATGGCCGACGACGCCGGCATGGACCTGATGCTGCCGATCGGCCGCTGGCGCGGCTATGGCGGCGAAACCAATTTCGAGGGCGCGAGCTGGGAGACCGTGACCTGGGCGTGCGGGCTGCTGGCGCAGACCCAACGCATCAGCCTCTTTGGCACGGTGCATGCGCCGCTGGTTCATCCGGTCTATGCGGCCAAGCAGTTCGTCACCGCCGATCACATGGGCCACGGCCGCTTCGGCCTCAACGTCGTCTGCGGCTGGAACCAGGACGAGTTCGACATGTTCGGCGTCGACCAGCGCGCGCATGACAATCGCTACGCCTACGGCGAGGAATGGCTCGATGCGATCAAGGCGATCTGGGAAACCGCCGGCGATTTCGATTTCGACGGGCGCTTTTTCCATTTGAAGAACGTGCAGGGCCAACCCAAGCCCTTTGGCGGCACCCGGCCGCTCATCATGAACGCCGGCTCGTCGCCAGCCGGCCGCGCCTTCAGCGCCAAGAGCTGCGACGTGCTGTTCCGGCCGCTGCGCTCGCTCGCGGCCGGCGCGCAGGAGGTGCGCGACACGATCGCCGAGGCGCGCGTGCATGGGCGCGAGATCGGGGTCTATTGCAACGGCTATGTGGTCTGCCGCAAGACGCGGCAGGAAGCCGAGGACTATCACCGCTATTACGCCGAGGAGATGGGCGATTGGGAGGCGGTCGATCACCTCATCGCCTTGAACAAGGTCAACTCGCAATCCTATTCGGCCGAGTTCTTCAAGGCGTTCCGCATCCGCTTCGCCGCGGGGCACGGCGGCTTTCCGCTGATCGGCGATCCCGACGACGTCGCCCGGCAATTGGCGCAGGTGAGCGACGCCGGCTTTGCCGGCATCTGCTTCTCCTTCGTCAATTATCTCGACGAATTCCCGTTCTTTCGCGACGAGGTGCTGCCGCGCCTCGCACGAATGGGGCTGCGCGCCGCGTCCTAGCCGCTCTTGCCTACGCTTCTTCGCGCGGCGTCGGGTAGCCCTTGCGGCGCTTGAAATCGGCGATGCGCTCCTTGACCAGCGCCGACAAGGGCAGGCTCAGCCCCGCCGCCGCCGCTTCTTGCAGGACGATGCGCATGTCCTTCTCAGCCCAGGGCGTCGGCCGCTGGTCGGCGCGCGCGCTCAGCGAGAAATTCTCGGCGCTGGAATGAACCAGGGCGTCACGCAGCGTCTCGGCATCGACGCCGAGCGCCTCGCCCAGCCGCAAGCCCTCGTCATTCGCGCTCATGCAGGCCCAGAGGATGAGGTTGTTGACCATCTTGCCAATCTGCCCGGCGCCGAACGGACCGAGATGGAAAATATCGGAGGCAAAGCAGCGGAACACCGGCTGGCATGCGGCGAACGCGGCCGCGTCGCCGCCGCCGAGCACCAGCATCGTGCCGGCCTCGGCGAACGGCTCGCCGCGCGTCAGCGCCATGTCGATCAGCACGATGCCGCTGCCTTCGAGCCGCTGCGCGAGATCGTGCGCGTAAGACGGCGCGATGGTCGAGCCCATCGCCAACACGAGCCCCGGCCGCGGCGCCGCGCCGATGCCGTCGGCATCGAACACCGCGCGCTCGACCTGGCCGTCGAAGCCCACCACCACCAGCACCGCGTCGCTTTGCGCCGCAAGCGCCTGCGGACTCGCCGCGAGCGCGACGCCGAGCGCGGCCGCGCGCGCGCAAGCCTCCGCCGACGGATCGCAGCCGGCGACCGCAAAGCCCTTGGCGATGAGATGCCGCGCGATCGGCCGCCCCATCGCGCCCAGGCCGAGAATGCCGATCCGCCGCGGTGTCTCCATTGCTCGCGCTCTCGCCCGCTAAGCCGCCGGCTCGAACGCGTAGCTCAAGCCTTTGCGGATGATATGGCCGAAGCCGGGCGCGTTGACATGTGCGCCCGCGACCATCAGCCGCTCGCTCGCCGCCATATCGAGCACGCGCTTCCTCGCCGCGACCGCTTTCTCGGCGTCGAGATCGTAGCTGAGCTTGGTGTCGGGATGAGCGATCTGGATCGCCGAAAGATGGACGAGATCGCCCCACGAAATGAACGCTTCGCCGCCGGCGCTCACGCGCCACACCGTGTGGCCGGGCGAGTGCCCCGCCGCAAGCACG
>DATLUE010000421.1:0-3480 GCA_035533255.1 Allostellaceae bacterium
GAATGTCAACGCGCAAGATGTTGGGTGTGGATAAGTGGGCCGGCGCGCATGCGTTGCGCCCCGCGGTCGCATGTCGTGCCGCTGGATCGCGCGGCGTCATGCCTTGACGCCGGCATCGCGAACCAAAATAGATGGGGCGCAACCAAGGGAGGCGAGAGTGAGCTTGCAGATCAGACGGGTGGTGACGGGGCATGATGCCAGTGGCAAAGCGATTGTGCTCTTTGACGAGATCGGCAAGGAGGTCACGTCGGGCCGGCCGGGTGCGACCGCTTGCGTCGTCTGGACCACCGAAGGCTGGCCGATCAGCAATGACGGCTCGGAAGACGAGGCCAAGCGCAAGACCGGCACCACGCTCGAGAACGGCACCGTGCTGCGCATCGTGCGTTTCGATCCCGTCGTTACCGCGCGCAACCACCGCACCGATTCGATCGATTATGCGATCGTCATGTCGGGCGAGATCGACATGGATATCGACGGCGCGGTGGTGCATCTGAAAGCCGGCGACGTGCTGGTGCAGCGCGGCACCATCCATAACTGGATCAATCGCGGCACCGAGCCGTGCATGATCGCGTTCTCGCTGATCGCGGCGAAGCCGGTCACCGCCGGCGGCAAGAGCCTCAAGGCTCAAGGCTGATCGCGGCGTCGGCGTCGGCACTAGCCCACGCCGGCGGTCCTGGCTAGGTTCGGCCCTTCGGGGCCTGTGCGATGGGGAGAGTGCGATGGCGGACGACGAGCGACGCAATTCGAGCGGGCTGCAGGGCAAATTCGAGACGCTCCACGAATTCGTCAAAGCGGCGAAGCTGCGGCTCTCGCCCGAGCGCTGGGACTACGTCACCGGCGCCGCCGAGACCGAGACCACCTTGAAGCGCAACCGGTTCGCGATCGACAGCGTCGCGTTCCGGCCGCGGGTGCTGCGCGATATCTCGGGCGTCGAATGCTCCGGCATGGTGATGGGCAAGAAGGCGCGGCTGCCGGTGATGCTGGCGCCGGTCGGCGGGCTCGAGCGGCTCGATCCCGAGGGCGCCGCTGCGGTCGCGCGCGGTGCGACGCTGTTCGGCATCCCGCAGATGCTGAGCTCGGTCAGCGCGCCTGGTCTTGAAGGCACGGCGAAGGCGGCGAACGGCCGCAAATTCTTCCAGCTCTATCGCCGCGGCCCCGACACCTTGACCGACGAGATCGTCGATCGCGCGGTCGCCGCCGGCTACGAGGCGTTCTGCTACACCGTCGACAGCGCGTTCTATGGCCGGCGCGAGCGCGACATCGCGCGCCGCGTCTCCAACCGCTCGATCCTCGACGATGGCGGCGACAACCGGCAGCAATCGCTGTCCTGGGTCGAGGTCAAGCGCTTCAAGGACCAGCATGGCAGCAAGCTGCCGCTGATCCTCAAAGGCATCCAGACCGCCGAGGACGCGGTCATCGCTTGCGATCATGGCGTCGACGGCATCTACATCACGAATCACGGCGGCCGGCAGCTCGATCATGTCCGCGGCACGCTCGACATCCTGCCGGAGGTGGTGGATGCGGTGCGTGGCCGGGCGCAGATCATCATCGATGGCGGCTTCTATCGCGGCACCGATATCGTCAAGGCGATCGCCTTGGGCGCCAATACGGTCGCGATCGGGCGACTCTATCTCTATGGCCTCGCCGCCGCCGGCAGCGCCGGCGTCGCCCGCGTGCTCGAGATTCTGGAGCATGAGATCCGGACGTGCCTCGGGCTCATCGGCGCGACCGGCTTCGCCGATGTCACCCGCAGCCAGGTCGCGGCCGCGCCCTCGGTGACCATGCCGCATGTGTTCAGCGCCTTCCCGCTACTGAACCTCGCCGACGAGGGCTATGGCGGCCGCTGAGCCGTCATAGCGCCTGCACTTAACCGATCGATTCCGACGCTCAGGCGCGGATACGCGCGCCGATGCGGGTTCGTCAAATCTTCCGACGCGGCGTTAACATTAACCACGATGCGCTGACAACTCGTTAATTTAACTATTTGATTTAACTATATTTTTCTTGAATTCTCGCGCGCATCGGCCTATCGATAACGCGGTAACCTTAACAGGATTGCGGTCCGCCCTCGGGCCGCGATCGGGCAGGCAGTCATGAGCACCTCCTCTGCTTCGGCAACCGGCATCGGCGATCTCGCGATCTCCGCGTTGTTCTTGTCGTTTTCGCTGGTCGCGGGCATTCTGGTCGCGATCTTGCTGCTGGTCGCGACCTCGCCGCTGGTGGCGATCTTCCCGCCGGATTCGGGCGCGAGCGCGATCGTTCTCGGTATCGCATTGCTGTGGGGCGTCGTGACCGGCTGTGTGGTCGCGGTCTTCACCCTCGGCTCCTGGCGCCGGCTTCGCGCCCGGGCGCAGATCGAGGCGCTCGACGATGCCGAGGCGGTGCCGCTCGAGCTCGTCGGCTGCAAGCTGCCGCGCCGTCGCATCGCCAACGACCAGCCGCCGCGGCCGATCGCCGTCGATCGCCGCGCCTCGTAACCGGGCGGTCTAACCGCCGCGATTATTCCTTGGCCGCGACCACCTCGACCTCGATCAGCGCCTCCGGTCGCGCGAGTGCCGAGATCACCAGCAAGGTCGAGGCGGGCGCGTGCTTGCCGAGAAACTGCGCCCGCACCTCGCGATAGGCGGCAAGATCCTCGCCGCGCAGCAGATAGTGGGTCACTTTCACGATATTCTCGAAGCCCATGCCGGCGGCCTGGAGCACCGCGCCGATATTGCGCCACGCCTGGGCAGCCTGGCCCCTGATCTCGTCCGAGGCGAAGCCACCCTCGGGCTTCACGCCGAGCTGGCCGGCGCAATAGAGCAGCCGGGCATTGGCGGGCAGCTCGATGCCGTGACTATAGCCGGTGCCGGCCGCGACCGTCGGCGGATTGTGGATTTTCATGGGATGCGTCTCCTCCTCTTGGTTGCGGCCACTGTCGCGATTCGGGTGTGGGTGCGCAAGCGCCGCCGAAGCTAGTTGGGCTCCGCGCGGTCCCTGGGATATACTTCCGCCAACGGCAGCATTCCGCTGCGATGCGAACGGGGTAGGCAATGAGGACCTTGTTGACGGTCGTCGGCGACGGCTCCGCCGCGCCGGTGCTCGAGACCGCCTTGCTGGCGGCCCGTAAATTCGACGGCCGGGTGATCGGCCTCAATGCGCTGACCACCGAATATGCGGTGGTGTTCGGCGGCGAGATGGGCTTTTCGGTGTCGTCCGAGGTCGATCGCACGCTCGAGCGCGAAGGGCACGACCGGCGCGTGGCGGCGCGTCAATTGTTCGAAAGCTTCATGCGCGCGCACGACGTCCCGATCGCCACCGGCGCAACCGCGCCGGCGCAAGGCGCCAGCGCGGAATGGCGCGAGGAATCCGGGCGCCAGAACGCCGTCGTCGGCTCGCTCGGCCGGGTGTTCGATCTGATCGTCGTGGAGCGGCCGGCAAAGCTCGCCTCGCTCGCCGAGGCGACGCTCGAAGACGCGTTGTTCGAGAGCGGCCGCCCGG
>DATLUE010000422.1:0-6793 GCA_035533255.1 Allostellaceae bacterium
AGACGCCGGGCGAGGGCGGCAAGGTGCGCAGCACCTCGCGGATCGCGGCAATGCCTTGCGCGAGCTGTCCGGTGGCGGGAACCAGCTCTTCGTTTTCCGCTTCGTCCTCGTCGGGGCGATGGCCTTCGGGATCGTCGATCATGGCCTCATCACTGGGCCTTACCGTATCGTCGTCGCCATCGCCTGTCGTCACGATCGATCGGTCAGTTGCGTTTTTTGCTTGCTTTTCGGGCTATCCACGGTTCCGGTGGAAAACTCTGTTGACAAGCCGCGCTGCGACCAAGCGCTACCGCGTGGTTACGCCGATTTGTGGTGCTTGCATAAAATCTAGGCATTTTAGGTATCTCATTGATTTGTCGATGCTTATTTATGACGGGCTGTCATCGCGCTGACCCGAGTCACAATTTTGCCACGGAATTGCTTGGCTTTCTCGTGTTTTAGCGGGGGTGTGAACAACTCCCCCGAGGCGATCCCGGGCGGGGACGAAATGGACAAAAATCGGCTCAGTTCACGGTCTTAGCGATGTTTCTCAATGCTCGGTCTAGGGTTGCCTTAATGGCGCTATTCGGCCTGCGGTAGCGCACTGGGCTGCGCCCAGCCCAAATGCTGGCCGCCGTCGAGCGCGATCATCTGCCCGGTCAGCGAGCCGCTGGCGAGAATGAATTGGACCGCGCCCGCGATTTCTTCCGGCGTCGGCCCGCGTTGCAGCGGGACTCCGGCGCGCTGCTTGGCGAATTGTGCCTCGGTCTGGCGCGGGCTCGGCAGGGTCGGGCCCGGCCCGATCGCGTTGACGCGGATGCGTGGCGCGAGGCCCATCGCCATCACCTGGGTCAGCGTCCACAAGCCGGCCTTGCTCAACGTGTAGGAAACGAAATGCGGCGTCAGGTTCCAGACCCGCTCGTCGAGGATATTGACGATCGCGCCGTCGGCATCGGGCGGCAGCAGCCGCGCGAATTCCTGCATCAGCACGAAGGGCGCGCGCAGATTGGTCTCGAGATGCGCGTCCCAACCGGCGCGGGTCGCGGTCAGCGCCTCGTCGCGCTCGAACAGCGACGCGTTGTTGACGAGGCAAGTGACCGGGCCGAGCGCCGCGGCTGCGGCGCTCACAAGCGCTTGAGTCTCGGCCTCGCGCATCAGATCGGCGGCCAGGGTCACGGCCCGGCGGCCCTTGGCCGCGATCGCCGCGGCGACCTCTTCGGCTGCGTCGCGCGAGCCGTGGTAATGGACCGCGACGTCGTAGCCGTCATCGGCCAGCGCCAGCGCGATCACGCGGCCGATGCGCTTGGCGGCACCGGTCACGAGCGCGACGCCCTTGTCCGCCGTCGGGCTCATCCGCCGCGATTCCGCGTGAAGCGCTGGCGCGCCTTGCGCTTGGCGATTTCCTTGCCCGAGGAGCCGGCGCGCCCGCCGATCGAGCGTCCGCGCGCCGGTGCCGCGGTACCGCCTTCCCGGGGCGGGTCGAGGCCGAGATCCATGTCCTCGAGCCGCTTGATCTCGTCGCGCAACCTTGCCGCTTCCTCGAATTCGAGATCGGCCGCGGCGGTCCGCATCCGCTTTTCGAGATCGGCGATCACGGCTTTGAGGTTCGAGCCCTGGTAATGCGCGGCCTCGCTCTCGCCGAGGCCGAAGGTGACGTGATCCTGCTCGTAGACGCTGTCGAGAATGTCGGCGATGCCGCGCTTGATGCTTTCGGGCGTGATGTTGTTGGCGAGGTTATAGGCCTGCTGCTTCTCGCGCCGGCGGTTGGTCTCCTCGATCGCCTGCTTCATGCTCTCGGTGACGCGGTCGGCATAGAGGATGACGCGGCCGTCGAGATTGCGCGCGGCGCGGCCCATGGTCTGGATGAGGGCGGTGCGCGAGCGCAGATAGCCTTCCTTGTCGGCGTCGAGCACCGCGACCAGCGCGCATTCCGGGATGTCGAGCCCTTCGCGCAACAGGTTGATGCCGACCAGCACGTCGAAGACGCCGAGGCGCAGGTCGCGGATGATCTCGATGCGCTCCAAGGTATCGACGTCGGAATGCATGTAGCGTACGCGAATGCCGTTCTCGTGGAAATATTCGGTCAGCGCCTCGGCCATCTTCTTGGTCAGGGTCGTGACCAGCACGCGCTGGCCCAGCCTCGCGGCGTCGCGGCATTCGGCCATCAGATCGTCGACCTGGTTCTCGACCGGGCGCACCACCGGGACCGGATCGACGAGGCCGGTCGGGCGCACCACCTGCTCGACGAAGATGCCGCCGGTGCGCTCCAGCTCCCACGGCCCCGGCGTCGCCGAGACGAAGGTGGTCTGGCCGCGCATCTGGTCCCATTCCTCGAATTTCAGCGGCCGGTTGTCGATGCAGGCGGGCAGGCGGAAGCCATAATCGGCGAGGATCGATTTGCGCGCGAAGTCGCCGCGATACATCGCGTGGAGCTGGCCGACCGTGACGTGGCTCTCGTCGATGAAGATGAGGGTTTCCTTGGGCAGGTATTCGAACAAGGTCGGCGGCGGATCGCCCGGATTGCGGCCGGTCAGGTAGCGCGAATAATTCTCGATGCCGGCGCAGCTTCCGGTCGCCGCCATCATCTCGATGTCGAAGGTGGTGCGCTGCTCCAGCCGCTCGGCCTCCAACAGCTTGCCGGTTTGGCGGAATTCCTCGAGCCGGATTTTGAGATCGCGCTTCATCTGGTCGATCGCCTGATAGAGCGTCGGCTTCGGCGTCACATAATGGCTGTTGGGATAGATTTTCACCTCGGCGAGCGCGGTGGTCTTCTCGCCGGTCAGCGGATCGAATTCGTGGATCGCCTCGAGCTCGTCGCCGAACAGCGACAGCCGCCAGGCGCGATCCTCGTAATGGGCGGGAAAGATCTCGATCGTGTCGCCGCGCACGCGAAAGGCGCCGCGCACGAAATTCATGTCGTTGCGGCGATATTGCAGCTCGACGAGGCGCTGCAGCAGCGCGGTGCGGTCGATAGTCGTGCCCGCCTCGAGCGTCATCGTCATTTCGGAATAGGTCTCGACCGAGCCGATGCCGTAGATGCACGACACCGAAGCGACGATGATGGTATCGCGGCGTTCAAGAATGGCCCGTGTCGCCGAATGGCGCATGCGGTCGATCTGCTCGTTGATCGAGGATTCCTTCTCGATATAGGTGTCGGTGCGCGGAACGTAGGCCTCGGGCTGGTAGTAATCGTAATAGGAGACGAAATACTCGACCGCGTTCTCCGGAAAAAAGCTCTTCATCTCGCCATAGAGCTGCGCCGCCAGCGTCTTGTTGGGCGCGAGGATCAGCGCCGGCCGCTGCGTCTGCTCGATGAGATGCGCCATCGTGAAGGTCTTGCCCGAGCCGGTGACGCCCAGCAGCACCTGGTCGACCTCGCCGTTGCGAATGCTCTCGACCAGCGCCGCGATCGCCTGCGGCTGGTCGCCGGCGGGCTGGAACTCCGAATGAATGGCAAAGCGCTTGCCCTGATCGGCCAGCGGACGCTCGGCGGTGAGAATTGGCATGGGGGTTTAAGATAAGGCGCGGCCGGGCGTTATTCCAGCCGGACGGTCAGCGATGGCCTGGGATTTAAGACGCCTTTTGACTCAACCCCGGCTAAGAATCGGCGCGGCGCCAGGATCGCCAGGCGGACAAGATTGTCCGCCCCTCGCTTGACAACCGGGCAATTTTGTCCGATAAATGGGAGCGATGAACGGAAAAGAATTCGTCGGTCGGGTGAAGAAACTTGGCAAGGCCAAGGGAATTGTCGTTGAAATCGATAAGGCCCATGGCAAAGGCAGCCATCAAACGGTGTTTTTCGGCGCCGCCAGAACAATCGTAAAGCATGGCGAAATCGGCACGGGATTGCTCCATGCCATGCTCAAACAGCTTGGGATCGATCCGAAGGAATTCTGAGGCACGTATCGTCGAGGAGAATGATGATGGAATCCAACCTCTGTGTTTGGCGCGCGCGGATCAAGCCCGACGATGATGGCCGCTTTCTCGTTACCTTTCCGGAATTCCCGGAAGCGCTGACCGACGGCGCAACCGAGGTGGAGGCAATGGCGAATGCCACGGACGCATTGTCGGAAGCGCTCATGCAGCGTCTTAAACGGAACGAAGTTATTCCCGCGCCGCGCCATGCGGCACGCGGGGAATATCAAGTCGCGCCAGAGCCAATCGTGGCGATGAAGCTTGCGCTTCGCGCCGCGGTACGAGACGTGCGATCGCCGGCGAGCGAGCTTACGCGGCGGCTCCGTATCGACGAAAAAGAAGCGCGGCGTTTGCTCGACCCTGCGTTTCCCTCCAAGGCGCCGCGTCTCGCGGCTGCCCTACGCGCCATGGACACGGTCGTCACCGTCGGCTGGTTTCACGCCGGAAAGAACGAACGCATTCTTGCGAACCCCGCCGCGAAAAGACGCGGAGCGACAATGCGGCCAAAGCGGGCGATTAAGACCAGCCGACAGTCCCGTAGCTTGACCTCAGCCGAATAATTCCCGGACGCGATCAGCGATGGCCGGTTTTTTCTTCCTCCATCACCAGCCGCAGAATCCGATTGATCCGCGTTTGATAGCGCGGCCGGGCGCGGAAATGCGCGAGCACGTCCTTGTCCACGCGGATGCTGATTAGCTCCTTGTCGGGCGGCGTCACGAGTTTCGCTTTCTTGAGCCAGGACGGCGTCAGTAGCGGCGCCGCGTCTGGATCGGTGGCCACCGCTGCCGCGATGTCCGCGTCAGTGAGGGCATCAAACCGGCGCCAGTCAGTCCTTTTCGAGGGCCGCGAGGCGCGCGAGCGCTTCGCTGTATATCTTCTGCTCGTCACGATTTGCCTTTCTCGCAGAGATCAATCGACGTTTGGGGCCGCGCCAAGTGTAAACGACGAAAACGACGCGGCTATCGGCGGTACCGAGCGAGGCGACACATATTTCTCTTTTTTCTCTCCATCTCGGTAGTCTCGATGACGATCTCCGCGTTCGAACAAAAAGCAAAGACGAATTCCCAGGCTTTGCGAAACTCACCCTTTAGCTTACCATGGTATGGGGTGGTCGGCGTACCTCGCCGAGACCGAATGGGGGGACCAATGACCGACGTTGCAGCCTTGATGGGGTATTTCTTTCTATTACTCCTTGCCATTTTGGTAATTGTGACGATTCACAAGGGTGTGAAAATTATCCCACAAGGGGCCCAAGCAACAGTGGAGAGATTCGGCCGTTATCGCACGACGCTGAAGCCGGGTCTCAATTTAATTGTCCCTTTCATCGACCAAATTGGTCGACGAGTGAACGTACAGGAAACGGTACTTCCCATCGACAAACAGTTGGTCATCACAAAAGACAATGCATCCGTACAAGTCGATGGGATTGTATTTTATCAGATTTTGGACGCGGGCAAAGCCGTGTACGAAGTACGAGACCTTGAATCGGCACTCAAGAATCTTTCGATGACGAACATCCGGACCGCGATTGGTGCGCTCGATCTCGACGAAACACTTGCGAAGCGTGACGAAATCAACGAGCGACTCCTCCACGTTCTTGATGCCGCCACGGAACCGTGGGGTACGAAGGTTACGCGGGTGGAACTGAAGGATATTCTTCCACCTGAAAACGTTGTCGCGTCGATGTCAATGCAGCTAACCGCAGAACGAGAGAAGCGCGCCGCGATCCTCTCTGCCGAAGGCGTAAAGCAGTCAGCAATTCTACAGGCTGAGGGTCGAAAGCAAGCGCAAATCTTGGAAGCAGAGGGAAAACTGGTCGCGGCTAACCGCGAAGCCGAAGCGCGTGAAAGACTCGCTCAGGCAGAAGCTACCGCCACCGACGTGGTATCGAAGGCGGTGGCCAATGGCAGCACTCAGGCGCTTAACTATTTCATCGCCCAAAAATATGTCGAGGCACTCGCGCAAATCGGCGCTTCCGCTAATTCGCGGCTCGTCTTTATGCCGATGGAGGCAAGTGCACTCGTCGGGTCGATCGGGGGCATTGCCGATCTAGTCAAAAGTAGATTGGGCCAAGCTGAGGTGGGTTAAAATGAGCCCTTGGATTTGGGCCATTGCAGCGCTTTTGGTTGCGCTATCTGAACTTCACGCTCCGGGTTCATATTTGATCTGGATTGGCATTGGAGCTGGGCTTACAGCTGTAGTCGCATTTGTTGTCGATCTCACACTCGGCATGCAGATCGGCGTTTTCATCGTTGCAGCGGGTCTTAGTTGTGTCTTCGGCCATTTCGTCTACCAAAGAATGATCCGTTCGCCGATAGTGCCTCTCATGAATCAGAGGGCCCTTGCCATGGTCGGAGCCAAGGGCATCGTTGCAAAAAGCTTCGAGCATGGGCGCGGCAAAGTAACTTTGGGCGATACCGTCTGGCTCGCAGAAGGGCCAAATCTCACTGAGGGCACACCAATAATCGTTGCGCGCATGCGAGACACTACAGTCGTTGTGGTGCTTGACACATATGATTCGGCCAATCCAGCGTCCAGTTAGCGGATTATGCGCGCATAACAATTATCGCGATGGCGCAAGCGCAACGAGTTCTCTCCTGCCGCTACTTTCCGGGGGCACGACCCTAAAATGTCGATCGAGATTCCGGAGCCGGCCTCTCACAGTCGCATGTGGCTTTGGCTCGGCGTTCTCTTTGCCGGAGTCGGCATGTTTAGTGCACCTATGATCATCGAGGAAACGCCTAATGCTTGTGGCGCGCTAGCCCGTCTTATTCATCGTAGTTGCGCAATTGAGCGACGGATGTAGCGCCGAGCCGCGATTCGATTCATGATTCTGGTTGCAACGCCAAGTCATGGACTGAATGAGGAGCGCCACACCCGTCATGAGCGAAGATATTGC
>DATLUE010000423.1:0-5059 GCA_035533255.1 Allostellaceae bacterium
GAGCCGCCGATGAAGGCGATGCCGGCAAGCCGATAGAACAGCCCAAGCTCGCCCAGCGTGTCGGCGAGATAGATGTCGGTCGAGGAATCGAGCGTCTCGCCGGTCGAGCGGCGCGCGACGTTGAGCCCGCGCTGCTGCAGCATCGCCGCGATCTCGGGCGCGCGCGCGGGATGGCGTGGCGCAATCACGGTCAGCAGATCCGGGCGCTCGCGCATCAAGGTGCGGTGAACCTCGGCGGCGGCTTCCTCCTCGCCGGCATGGGTCGAGGCGGCAAGCCAGAGCGGCCGGTCGGCGGCATCGGCGGCGATGCGCCGCAGCTCGCCATCGTCGCAGGGCAAAGGCGCGGCCGCGGTTTTGAGATCGCCGACGCTGGTCGCGGACGCGGCACCCAGGCGCCGCAAGCGCTCGGCCTGCACGTCGTCCTGCGCGAGGCACAGCTCGAATGCGGCGAGCAGCGGTCCGATCAGCCCCGGCAGGCGCTGCCAGCCCCTGAACGAGCGCACCGACATGCGGCCGTTCAAGAGCAGCAGCGGCACGCCGGCGCGATCGGTCAGAGCGATGAGGTTGGGCCAGAGCTCGGATTCGACCCAAAGCGCGAGATCGGGTCGCCAATGATCGAGGAAGCGCCGCACATAGGCGGGGCGATCGACCGGCACATATTGATGCCAGGCGCGGTCGGCGGGCAGGCGATGCGCCAGGAGCCGCGCCGAGGTCACGGTGCCGGTCGTCACCAACACCGACAGCGCCGGCCGCTCGACCAGCAGCCGGTCGATCAGCGATAGCATCGACACCGCCTCGCCATTGCTCGCGGCATGCACCCAGACCAGCGGACCCGGCAGGCGGGCGCGGCTGGCATGGCCTTGGCGCTCGCCGAAGCGGTCGCGATCCTCCTTGCCATGCGCCATGCGCCGCGCGAGGTAGAGCGCGACCACCGGCCCGAGCGCGGTGGTCGCGGCTTGATAGAGCGACAGCAGCCGGGTCATCGGCCCTGCTCGGCGCGATGCAGATCGCGCAACGCGTTGCGGCTCAACGTGCCGGGTGCGACCGCGTCTTGGCCCATGCGACGGTCGGCCTCGGCGGTGATGGCGTTGAGGCGCTGCTCGATGGCGGCACGGCACGCCTCGATGCCCGCCGCGTCGAGTTTGGCGGCGACCTCGATCGGCTCGCCATAGATCAACAGGCCGCGGCTGAACGGCAAGGGCAGGTGGAAGCGGTCCCAGCTATCGAGAATGCGGCGGCGGCTGGTCGCGTAGCTCACCGGCAGCACCGCGGCGCGCGATACCCGCGCAATGGCGACGATCCCGGGCTTCGCGCGCATTGCCGGACCGTTGGGGCCGTCGGGCGTGATGCCGACGCTGGCGCCGGCTTTGAGCTGGCGCAGCATGGTGCGAAATCCCGCGCCGCCGCCTTCGGTCGACGACCCGGCGATCCAGTCGATGCCGAAATGGCGCACCGCGCCGGCGATCAGCCTGCCGTCCGGATGGGCCGAGATCAGCATATGAAAGGCCGCGCGCCGGTCCCAGGCGAAGGGCATGACGAGGATACGGCCGTGCCAGAAAGCGCCGATGACGGGTCGCCCGGACTCGAGGAGCCGCAGCAAATGCTCGCGGCCTTCGATCTGCCAACGCCCGGTTGCCCATACCAGCCGCGCATAACATGCCACCAGCCAGCACGCCAATCGCAAGCCGATGGTCGAGCGCAGCCAGCGTTTGGCGACGCGCATCGGTCAGGCCGAGGCCTCGAGCGGGGCCGTTGGTAGCGGCGCGGCGAGGTCGTGGCCAAGGAATTGCAGCGCGTGAAGCCGCGCATAGACCCCGTCGCGCCGCACCAGCTCGTCATGACTGCCGCGCTCGACGATGCGGCCGTCATCGACGACGTAGATGATGTCGGCCTCGAGCACGGTCGAGAGGCGGTGGGCGATGACCAGGGTGGTGCGGCCATGCATCAGCAATTTGAGCGCGCCCTGCACCTGGCGCTCGGATTCGGTGTCGAGCGCCGAGGTCGCCTCGTCGAGCAGCAGGATCGGCGCGTTCTTCAGCATCGCGCGCGCGATCGAGAGCCGCTGGCGCTGCCCGCCCGAGAGCTTCACGCCGTGCTCGCCCACCGGCGTGTCGTAGCCTTGCGGCAGGCTGCGGATGAAATCGTCGGCGGCGGCGGCCTTGGCGGCGGCGACGATCTCGGCCTCGCTCGCGCCGAACCGGCCATAGGCGATGTTGGCGCGCACGGTGTCGTCGAAGAGGCTGACCTCCTGGCTGACGAGGCCGATCGCCGCGCGCAAGGATGCGAGCGTCACCGCACGCACATCCTGCCCCTCGACCAGCACCGCGCCGGCGCCGACATCGTAGAAGCGCGGAATGAGGTTCATGATCGTCGACTTGCCGGCGCCCGAGGCGCCGACCAGCGCCACCGTCTTGCCGGCGGGCACCTCGAGCGTCACGCCGCGCAGCGCCTCGCTGTTCTCGCCATAAGCAAAGCGCACGTTCTCGAAGCGCACCTCGCCGCGCGCAACCTGGAGCGTGGCGGCGCCGTCGCGGTCGTAGATCTCGGGCTCGATATCGAGCACGGTGAAGAGCCGCTGCGCCGCCGCGAGCCCTTCCTGCAGGCTGACATTGAGGCCGGCGAGGGTCTTCAAGGGCTGATAGGCGAGCAGCAACGCGGTGACGAACGAGAAGAATGCGCCCGGGCTGCGCGCGCCGCTCAGCACCTGATGTCCGCCGTAAAGGATCACCAGCGCCACCGCGATCCCGCCCAAGCTCTCCATCAGCGGCGACGAGATCGCGCGCACGCGCTGCGCCTTCTCGACCAGGCGATAAAGGCTCTCGATGATGCGCTCGGCGCGCGACATCTCGTAGGCCTCCATGCTGTAGGCCTTGACGTAGCGCGCGCCTTGGAAGGTCTGGTTGAGCAGGGTCATGAACTGCCCGGTCTCGACCTGGGTGTTGGCCGAGACCCGGCGCATGCGCTTGCCGATGCGCTGCATCGGCCGGAACGCGATCGGAAAGGCGACCGAGGCAATGATCGCCAAGAGCCAATCCTGGTAGAACATCAGCGATATCAGGAAGACGGCGGTCACCGCTTCCTTGCCGAGGCCGGCCATCACATTGGTGGCGCAGCCGCGCAGCAGGCCGGCATCGTTGACGAAACGCGAGATCAGCGTGCCGGTCGGGTTGGCGTGGAAATAGGCGATGTCGGCGCGCATCAGCCGGGCGAAGAGCTTCAACTGAATGTCGGCGACGATGCGCTGGCCGACCGTCGTCATCCATACCGATTGGGCGTAGCCGGCGAAGCCCTTGACCACGGCGAGCGCGATCACCGCCGCCGGAATGATCATCAGCAAGGTCTCGTCGTGCTGGACGAAGACCTTGTCGAGCAAGGGCTGCATCATCCAGGCATTGGCGGCGGTCGAGGCGGCAACGATGCCCATCGCGGCGAAGGCGAGCAGCATCTTGCCGAGATGCGGGCGCAGGAATTCCGACATCAGGCGTCGCATCAGCGGCCCGGTGGCATGTGTGAACTCGCGGCCGGCGGCGGCGCTGGCGGCTGTGGGGGCGGAGGCGCTCAATTCCTGGCTTCGCTCAATCGCACGAACGCGGTAGGTCGACCGATATCATCGCCGCCATCATAGCACGGGCGGCGGGCCGGGCAGGGGCCGGATTTATCGGCGAAGCCTCTGTTTTGCAAGCGTTCTTTTCGGACTTGATGACGCACGCGACCGCGGCGGCCTGCGGCCGCGGGTGCGGAATAAGCCTGGTGGATCGGGTCCCGACGGGGGATAAGGGCGGCGCGAGCCGCGGAGCGATGTCCTTGCGCCGGATACTGACGATCTACAACCCGACGGCAGGGCGGCGCGCGCGCGGCAAGCTCGAGCGCTTTCGCGCGGCGCTGGCGCGGCTCGGCGCCAGCGTCACGCTGGCCGAGACCCAAGGTCCGCTCCATGCCCGCGAGCTCGCGGCGAGCGCCGATCCCGCGCGCTTCGACGTGGTCGCGGTTGCGGGCGGCGACGGCACCATCAACGAGGCGGTCAACGGCATGGTGGGCTCGCCGCTGCCGCTGGCGCTGTTGCCGCTCGGCACCGCCAATGTGCTGGCGCACGAGCTCGGCCTGCCGCACGCGGCCGAGGCGCTGGCCGCAATTGCCGCGCACTCGCCGGCGCGGTCGATCGTTCCGGCCGAGATCGTCACCGCCGAGCGCAACCAGCCGTGGCGGTTCCTGCTCATGGCCGGCATCGGTTTCGATGCCGAGGTGGTGGCGCATCTCGACACGCGACTGAAGCGCCGGATCGGCAAGGGCGCTTATCTGATCGGCAGCCTCGCGCGGCTCGCGCGGCACGAGCGGCGTTGCTTCAGCGCGCGGATCGATGGCCGCGACGAAGCGCCGGCCTCGCTGGTGGTCGCGCGCGCGCATTTTTACGGCGGGCGGTTCGTGCTCGCGCCGGAAGCGCGGCTCGACACCCCCCAGCTTTACGCGGTGCTGTTTCCGGCGCCGTCGCGGCTGGCGGCGCTGCGCTACATGGCGGGCGTCGTGACCGGAATCCTAGCGCGGCAATGCGATGTCGAGGTCCGGCGCGCGGCGGAGATCGAGCTGTCAGGTCCCGAAGGCGCGCCGGTCCAGATCGATGGCGATATCCGCGCGCATTTGCCGGCGAGCATCCGCCTCGCGACCTCGCCGCTCGCGATCATCGCCTGAGACGTGGGCTTATAGATGCTGGGGCGTTCCGAAAGCGGCCCCCCAATTTGAGAACGCCGCTTCCGCTTGTGACCGACACGGACCTACGCACCGGGCGAAGCTGTCGGCACCGCTGGCGCACAGTGATTGGTTCACATTTAGTCCAGCAACAATGAGAGCGAACCCGACTTTTAGTCCAGCAACAATGAGAGCGAACCCGACTTTCTGTTCCGATACTGCTCAAGCCCGGACTCTAGCCCGTCTTATTCATCGTAGTTGCGCAATTGAGCGACGGATGTAGCGCCGAGCCGCGATTCGATTCATGATTCTGGTTGCAACGCCAAGTCATGGACTGAATGAGGAGCGCCACACCCGTCATGAGCGAAGATATTGC
>DATLUE010000424.1:0-28811 GCA_035533255.1 Allostellaceae bacterium
ACGAGATCGGCCTGACGGCTCGCGCCGACCTTTTTAAGGACCGCGCGAAGCTGGGTACGCACGGTCGGCATCCGAACATCGAATTCCTGGGCAATGTCGGTCAGGCGCCGGCCTTCGGCGATTCCCGCAGCGACCCGCGCCTCGGCCTTCGACAAGCCGAAGAGCTGGCTGAGCCGCGGTCCGAGCTCGTTGTTGCGATGCGCGAGATCGCTCAGAAACACCAGCGCGCGCGGCGCTTTCGCTTCGAGACCGCCGGCAACCGAAAACGGCATCACGACCACCGCGTAAGGCCGTTTGCCGGACGGGCGCGCGATCAACAGCGCGCCGTCCCGCTTCTCCATCCCGCCGTTTGCCGACACGTCGCGCAGCGCGGCCAGAAGATTATTGGTCTCGAACGAGCGCGCCGCCTGAATGCGATTGTCCCGTCGCATCAAGCCGTCATTGTCGGCCAGGATTTCCTCGGCGGCGGCGTTCGCGAAGCGCACCTGCCCGTTCTGGTCGGCAATGATCGCGCCCACCGACATGGCGTCGAGGATGCGGCGCGGCATTTCCTGGTCGAGGCTGCGCAGCTCGATCGCGCGCGCCAGACGCTCGGCATTCGCCATGTGATGCACGAAGCGCCGGAATTCGATCACCTCGGCTGCGGAAAACGGCGCATGACCCGAGGCGCGCTCGACGAAAACCTGGCGATAAAGGGGACCGATTTCCGTGAGGTTCGCGCCGAGACTATGCGCGATGCCATGCTCGGCGAGGAAAGCGCGCTGGAATCCGCCATCTTGGAGGCCGGCATCGACCAGATCATAGTGAGAAACGACGATGCTCTCCGCATGCGCGCGCTCGAGGAATCGCCGCCGGGGGTCGACCGCTCCCCATCGCGCGCGGTAGAGCGCGACAAAATCCGCCGTTAGCGCGCCCGCAGCCGTGCAATCCGCAACGGCATTGTTCTCTTTGTCCCAGGCGAGATAGAGCGCACCGGCCGCGTTCAGGCTTTGGGCGAGCATGCTCAAACCGCGACGACGCGCCGACGGCTCGATCGCCGCGTCGTAAAGCGAAGCGATCGCGTCGTCTCGCAGAATTTCGTGATTGTCCATTCTTGCCATGAGCCGGCCGTGGAAAACTGACGCCACCCGATGAATGCGAACGGCAACGTCTTCGTAACCCTAATTCTACCGTAACCCTGCACATCGACGCCGAACGAACGACGACAAGTTCAGCTAAATGCGATCTTTCACTAAGCACATCCGCCACCGATCATTCGAATGCACGAAAAATTGGAATAAGTTTTCATAGGTATGAGGCTGGCTGCCCGATTGGGACGTCGCAGCGCTTCGCTATAACGGGCAGAAGACTGAAAGAGACTCGGCGGCCGATGGAGCGCGGTATGCAGTTGAACGCGTCGGGCGCAGCGTTCATCGCCTTTGCCATGATCGCCGCCGCTGCCGGCATCGTCGCCACCCATGCGCTCGCGCCGGCGCTTCTTCGTCTCGCCGACGAAGCAAGTGGCACGGCCAAGGCGGCGACACCTTTACCGACAGGCGACGATACCGCGACGCAGCATCGAAACGGCTCGCGACAAGCGCCGGACTGACGGGCGATTCCCGCAACCGTCTAACGTCGCAACGGTAGAACAGCTCTTCGTCTCGCAAACGTCGCGGCGATCCGCGCTTGCAATCGCGTGATCGCGTCGCGGTCCATGCGGATGATGACGCGTTGCTTTCCGGCTGCGACGATCACCAGCGCCGCCGGGCGATCGGCGCCGTTGTCGAGCACGTCGGCAGCGATCGCTTCGTAGGTAACCACGAATTTGCGCTGGGTCATCGATGCCTCGGCAATCGGTGGAGCGGGATTATGACCCTCGCGACGGCGTCCAAGCTAAATCGCTTTTCATCCAATCAACGTAAATCGCCGAGTCGGCGCGGCGGCGCGATGCGTGCCATGATGTTGCCACAAAGTGCTGCTCGCCGCCGATGCGCGTCGGCGATCGCACGGGAGGCGAAGAATTACCGCGCTGGCTCGTATGGCGACGAAATCGATGCGGATGACGATGGGCCATTGGCCGCTGCGCCATCGGCGGTCGCGCGGCATCCGTCGCGCGATCGCGCCAATGCCGGAGGCCGCGCGGCGCGCCCGCCCTCCTCGCATGATCGGGTGGGGCGCCGCAATTCTCGTCGTCGCTCTGATGGCGGTCGATGCCAGCGCGATTTGGCATTTGCGGCGGACCGCGATGGCGGCTGCGCAAGACAGCCTCGGCAAGCTCAACCGCGTTCTCGAAGAGCAATCGGTGCGAACGCTTCAGGGCGCCGATCTAGTGCTTTCCGCCATCGACGACGAGCTCGGCACCGCCGGCATCGCCGACGCGACGCAGTTCCGCCGCGTCGCCGGCAGCAGCGACGCGCATCAAGGCCTGGCGCGAAAGATCGCCGGATTGCCGCAGGTCGCGGCGCTGTTTCTCGTCGATGCGTCCGGCAACGTCGTCAACAGCTCCGCCAGCACGCCCGTTCGCAACCTCAACATCCGCAACCGCGCCTATTTCTCGACCCTGCGCGACTATCCCGAGCTCGGCACGATCATCAGCGAGCCCCTGACAAGTCAAACCACCGGGCTTGCGACGATCTATCTCGCTCATCGCCTCAACGCGATCGATGGCAGCTTCATCGGCATCGCGACGGCGGCGATCCGTCTCGACTATTTCGAGAATTTCTATCGCGATGTCTATCTCGGCAAGGGCAGCGCGATCGGCTTGTGGCGGACTGACGGCGTGCTTCTGGCGCGTTATCCGGCCAATCCGGCCGCAAGCGGCCGTCCGTTCAGCGATCCCCTTCTGGCGCGAGACATCGCAACCGGGGAAAGTTTCGGTCCGGTTCGCGCTCAGGATGGCGTTGCCGGCAAGCCGGTGATCCTCGCCGGCCGGCGGCTCGGCCCTTATCCGCTGATCGCCACGACCTCACTAACCGTTTCCTCGGTTCTCGCCGCCTGGAGACTGCAAGCGGCGGTCGCCGCCATCATCGGCCTCAGCCTCAGCGCGGCGATAATCGCGATTGCCGCCTTGCTGCGCCGCCAGTTCGTCGCTCAGCTATTGATAGCTCGCGCCGATGCGCGGATTTTGGATGAAAGCCACGCCCGACGGGACTTGCTGCGCGCGGTCGAGCGCGCCGAAGCGATCGCCGCCGAGCGCCGGATCGCCGAGGAAGCGTTGCGCCACAGCGAGCGGCGGTTCCGCGACATCGCGGAATTCACCGCCGACTGGATTTGGGAATCCGATCTCAACCACCGCTTCGTCTTCCTCAGCGGCGAAGGGTCCCAGGTGGCGCTCGGCAAGACTCAGTGGGACGTGGCGGGCGCCGATCTCGAGACCGATGAGCACTGGCGCCGTCATAAGGCCGATCTCGAGGCCAGGCGGCCGTTCCGCGGCTTTCGTTTCTCAATTTCCTGGCCGGGCGGATCGGTCCAACACTATGCCGCCAACGGCAAGCCGATTTTCGACGATTACGGCGTATTTCTGGGCTATCGCGGCACCGTCACCAACGAGACCGAAGCGATCATGGCCGAAAGCCGTGCGCGCCGCGCCGCCCGATTGCTGCGTGATGCCGTCGACAGCATCTCGGAAGGCTTCGTGATTTTCGATGCGGACGACAAGCTGGTCATGTGCAACGACGCTTATCGCGGAATGTATCCCGAAATCGCCGATCTGATGGTACCGGGCACCACCTTCGAGCAAATATTGCGTGCCGGCGTGGCACGCGGCCAGTTCGCCGACGCCGAGGATCGCGAGGAGGAATGGCTGGCCAAACGCGTCCGGCAGCACCGCCGGCTCGAAGGGGCAGTCGAGCAACCGCTGCGCAACGGGCGTTGGGCGCTGGCGTCGGAACGACGCATGAGCGACGGCGGAACCGCAGGCTTGCGCATCGATATCACGGCGCTGAAAAAGATCCAGGTCGCGCTGCACGAAAGCCAGATTCGGCTCGACGAGGCGGAGAAGATCGCCAGCCTCGGTTGCACGGATTACAACCTTGTGACCGGAACGCTGATGTGGTCGAACGAGACCTATCGCATTTTCGGGCTCGACATCCGGGAATTCCCGCCTTCCGGCGAGAGCTCTCTGGCGTTCGTCGATCCCGCGGATCGCCCGCGCGTGCGCGCGTTGTGGTCCGACCTTGGCCGCGGCATCTCGCCGAAGCCGATCGAATATCGCATCATCCGCCCAGACGGCGAGCCGCGCCTCGTTCATCTTCGGCACGAAATCATCCGCAACGATCGCGGAACCCCGATCCGCGTGTTCAGCACCGTGCAGGACGTGACCGTGCAGCGCGCGGCCGAGGCGCGAGCCCACGAGTTGGAAATGCTCCTCCTCCACTCGCAAAAGCTCGAGGCGCTTGGCACCATGGCCGGCGGCCTCGCGCATGAATTGAACAATATCCTGGCGCCGGTCTTGTCTTTCTCGCAGATCGCGCTGGAGGACCTTCCGGCGGGCAGCGACACCCGCAACGACCTGGAGATGGTCATCCTCGCAAGCCGGCGCGCGCGGGATCTCGTGCGCCAGATTCTGGCGTTCGGCCGCAAGCAGCCGCTGGAGCGGCGGCTCATGAATCTCGGCGTGACCGCGCGCCAGTCATTGCAGATGCTTCGTGCCACCTTGCCGGCGCAGATCGAATTGGTCGAGCGGCTGGAAACGGTGGCGCCGATTCACGCGGATCCGGGGCAGCTTCAGCAGGTGATCGTCAATTTGGTGACCAATGCGGCGCAAGCGATCGGCGGACGGCACGGCCGGATCGTCGTGACCCTGTCGCATCTCGCCGCGCCGATCGGACAAGCTGGATCGGCGGTCTGCTTGTCGGTCGCCGATAGCGGTTGCGGGATGAGCGCGGCGACCGCGGGACGCGTCTTCGAGCCGTTCTTCACCACGCGGGAATTCGAGCACGGCAGCGGCCTCGGCCTCTCGGTGGCTCACGGGATCGTCAGCGCCCACGGGGGACGGATCGAGCTGCACACGGCGCCGGGCGATGGCACGGAATTCACGGTCATCCTGCCGGCGACGGAGCAGCCCGCCGAGACCGTCCCGGCGCAAACGGCGGCGTGAGGATCGCGCGATGAGGTGCGACACGATTCTCGTCATCGACGACGAGCCCATGATACGCCATATGATAACGCGCATCCTCGAGCGGGCCAGCTACGCGGTCGTCAGCGCCGCGAACGGCATTCAAGGGCTCGCTTGCTTTCGCCGCGAGCGGCCCTCGCTGGTGATCACCGATCTCATCATGCCGGATCGCGAGGGAATCGAGACCATCCGCCTCATATTGCGCGATCAGCCCGGCATGCCGATCATCGCGATTTCCGGCAGCGGGCGCATCGGCTCGGCCGATTTTCTTTCGATGGCGCGCGAGCTGGGCGCGTCCGACATTCTGCGCAAACCGTTCGAGCCGCGCGACCTGCTTGAGCTGGTCGCCCACCATGTCGGCGCGACGCGCATCGCCGATCGCGTCTGAACGGCGCAGCGTCGCTTTCTGTCATTAAAGCGAATCCACGAATTCGGTACACCTGCCGCGATCGGAGGAAAGCGATCGAAATTAAAATTCAGAAAATGTGTTCGGAATGTGGAAAAAGCGCGAGCACTTTGCGCATATGAGATTTTCCTGTGACGATTGCGCTTTGACGCACAATACTTTCAGTTTGACGCATAAAAGCCGAGATTATCTTCGAAACTCCCTTCCACTGCAGTTGTGGCCTTTTTGCAGGAGGAAGATAATGACGGTTACCACCTTCTCCGACGACGTTGTTCAGACCCTACCTCGGCTCGAGGGATTTGCGCGCCGGCTCGCGGGCAATCGCAGCTTCGCGGATGATCTGGTCCAAGAGACCGTCTTGCGCGCGCTCGTCCATGCCGACCAGTTCCGTCCAGGCACCAATCTCCTCGCTTGGCTCACCACTATTCTGCGCAATGCCTATTTCAACGAGAAGCGCCGCCAGCGCCGCATCGGCCCGCTCGATCCGACCACCGTGCCGGCGCCGGCAATCAGCGACGAGCAGGAATGGCATTTGCGGATGCGCGACGTCACCTGCCGCTTCGCAACCCTGCCGGCCGCGCAGCGGGAAGCGCTCATGTTGGTTGGGGCAAACGGCTATTCCTACGATCACGCCGCCAAACTGGCAGGCTGCGCCGTGGGCACCATGAAGAGCCGGGTCTCGCGCGCGCGCTCCGAGCTGCAAGGCATGCTCGATCGCGGCGATATGCCGGCATGGACGCGCGATAGCTACAGCCGCGATCTGGAGCATCTCGACAAGGCAGCCTGACCGCCGACCACCTCGCGAGGCCGCAACAGCAGCGTGGGTTTCGGGCGCAACGCTCGAAACCCGCCTTTTTTGTCAGCTCTCGCCGGCACCCTGCCAAACGGCCGGTCGGCGGCGCGCGGTTTGCATTTCGATCGGCAGCGCGGTTATTGCAACAGATCGGGCGTGCTGGCGGATTCCATCCGGCATTCGATCTCGGCGTTGAGCTCGGCGCCGAGCAACACGATGAAGACCGCGATATAGAGCCACAGCAGCAGCACGACGACCGCGCCGAGCGAGCCATAGCTGGCGTCGTAGGAAGCCAGTTTGGCGACGTAGAGCGCGAACAGCGCCGAGCTGCCGATCCACACCGCCGTCGTCAGCCCGACGCCCCATGCGCCCCACGGGCGGTCGCTGTCATAGCGGGCCGGGGCGAAGCGATAGATGCCGGCGATGGCCAGCGCCACCAGCAAGGTCAGCGCGGGCCAGCGAAACACCGTGATCGCGGTCTTGAGAGGGCTGGAAAACGGCAGCCAATCGAGCACCAGCGGCGTCACGGCAAACAACAGCAACGAGGCGAGCGCGAAGACGATCGAGCATGCAGCCAGAATCAGGGCGGCGAGCTGAAAGCGGACGACGCCGCGCGTCTCCTTCTGCTCGTAAGCTGCATCGAGCGCCGCAATCATCGACGAGGCCGCGGATTGCGCGCTCCATATCGCGACCGCCAAACCGATGACCAAGCGCAGCCCCAACGCCGATTGCGGCTTGGCGGCGAGCATCTTGAGAAAGTCGGCCAGGACCGTGATCACGTCGGCCGGCAACAGGCCGATCAGCGAGCCGATCTGACTTTGGACCTGGTCCGGGTTGAACATCAGCCCGTAGATCGAGACGATCGCTGCGAGACCGGACGGGATGGCGACGAAGATATAGAACGCCACGCCGGCCGCCAGGAGCGAGAGATTGTCGCGCCCGATCCGGGTGCCGATCGCCAGCAAGATGCTCCACCACTCGCGCCGCACCATCTCGTGCCAGCGCAGTGCCCGCGGGATCAAGCGGGTTGTGATCGCGATTTTGGCACCGCGCAGAAGCTGGTTGTCGTGGGTGCTGGCCGACATCGATCGATGGCCTCGCGGGCAACGCTCGCCTCCCGCGGAACGCGGGGCAAGCTCCCGATTCAACCGCGACTTGCCGCGCGCGGTTCCCTTGCCGCGCTTGGCGATGCCGGATGCGTGCTATTTCGCCGGGACGGCCTCGCGCGCCGGCTGCCGGACATCGGCGCCGCCCGGATCGCGCAAATTCAGGATGCGGCGCGCGTTGCCGCAGAAGATCTTCTCCTGATCGGCCTGCGACATGCCGGTCTCGCCGAAATATTTCAGCGCCGCTGCCGGGCTCCAGCACGGGTAATCGCTGCCATACATGATGTGACCGACGCCGTAGAAATCGATCGCGAATTTGATGCCCGCGGCATGCGGCGAGACCGTATCGGTGTACATGCGCTTCAGATAGACGCTCGGCAATTGCGGCAGCTTTGCCGCCTTGGAATTCTTGTCCATGCGCCCCGCCTGGTAGGGCAGCGCGCCGCCGGTATGGGAGATGAAAAGCTTGAGCTTGGGGTGGCGCTCCATCATGCCCGACAAGACGAGGCGATAAGCGGAGACGCTGAGATCGACGACCCGGCCGAGGCTCAGATAGAGCGCACCGTTATAGCCGTCGAGAATGTCCTCATAGATGCCGTCGGTCGGATGCAGGAACAGCGGCACGCCGAGCTCCTCGACGCGATCGTAGAACGGCTCGAGCCGCTCGGCGTCGATATGCGGATCGGGGCCGATGCTGCCCGGCAGGTTGATGCCGACGAGACCGAGATCGAGAATCGCGTGATTCATCACCTCGATCGCCATGCGCGTGTCGTTGAGCGGCACCACGCCGGTGCCCCAGAAACGGCCGGCATATTTGCGCTGTGCGCCCGCCATTTCCTCGTTCCACATTTGCGCGACGTCGCGACCTTCCTCGCCGGGGAAATCGGCAAAGGCGACCGAGAACGGGCCGACCGAGCAGACCGCGCCCATCCCGGGGCTGAGACTGTCCAGATGCGCGAGCTCGGCATCGAGATCGAACCATTCGCCGCCGACATTCGAGATGCGCTTGCCCGCGTGGCGCCAATAGGTGTAGCCGCCCTTGTCGTTGACCGCGGCGCGCGGGTAGTCCTTGCGCTGGCAGAGATAACCGAGGACCGAGCGCGGACGCCAGTGGAAATGGGAATCGATGATGCGCATCAAGCGTCTCCTGCCGATCGAGCCCGCGCTGGGCGGCGGTTTACGACACCTCCCAATTGTCGCGCCAAACCGCCCTATCCACAAGACCAAAGGCGCCGCCGGGCGAGGGTTAACGCCGGACCGGATTTGGCGCCGGTTTCGGCTCGGCCTTAATAGGTCGCACGACCGCCGGAAATGTCGAACACGCCGCCGGTGCTGAAACTGCATTCCTCGGAACACAGCCACGCAACCAAAGCCGCGATCTCCGCCGGCCGCACGAAGCGGTTCATCGGAATCTTCGAGCGCATATAGGCGATGTGCTCATCGGTCATTTGCTTGAAAAGATCGGTCTCGGCGGCGGCCGGCGTCACGCAATTGACGGCGACGCCAGCGGTCGCCAGCTCCTTGGACAAGGATTTCGTCAGCGCGATCAGGCCAGCCTTCGCCGCGCTCGCTTCTTCGGGTTAGCCGCCGTGATCTCGCCCCGCTGGACAAAGAACCTGCCAAGGCGCGTTCCGCGCGCGCCCAGCGACGCAGCGACGCGGTGCCGTTTCGGGTAGGTTAGGGCGCCCATTGCCTCATGCCGATCGCGAACGCCATGCCCCCGCGCCAGGAACTCTTCGGTCATCCGCAAGGCCTCACCTATCTCTTCACGACCGAGATGTGGGAGCGATTCTCCTACTACGGCATGCGCTCGCTGCTCGTCCTCTACATGGTGAAATACCTGCTGCATCCTGGGCATGCCGACGCCATCCTCGGGTTCGAATCGCTGCGCGGCATGCTCGAATTCGCGTTCGGGCCGCTCGGCGCGCAACCGCTCGCGTCGCAGATTTACGGGCTCTATACCGGACTGGTCTATCTGACGCCGATCTTCGGCGGGATCGTCGCCGATCGCCTCCTGGGCCAACGCCGCACGGTTGTCATCGGTGCGATCCTGATGGCGCTCGGTCATTTCATGATGGCGTTCGAATCGCTGTTTCTGGTCGCCCTGCTGACGCTCATCCTCGGCAATGGCGCCTTCAAGCCGAATATTTCGACCCAGGTGGGCGGGCTCTACGCGCCGGGCGACCAGCGCCGCGACCGCGCCTATTCGATCTTCTATGTCGGCATCAATGTCGGCGCATTCTTTTCGCCCTTGGTCTGCGGCACGCTGGGCGAGGATTTCGGCTGGGCTTACGGCTTCGCCGCCGCGGGTGTCGGCATGCTGATCGCGCTCGGGATTTATCTGGTCGCTTTGCGCATTCTGCCGCCCGACCGGCGCGTCGAGGCCGGACGCGCGCGTCCCCAAGCGCCTCGACTGAGCCGCAAAGAGCGCCGCGCCATGATCGCTATTCTCGTTCTCTGCCTGCCGCTGACGTTTTTTTGGGCGGGCTACGAGCAGCAGGGCGACACCATCGCGCTGTGGGCGGATACGTTCACTAATCGGTCGATCCGCCTCGGCTTTTGGACCGGAACCATTCCGACAACCTGGTTCCAAGCCTTCAACCCGTTCATGATCTTCGCCTTCACGCCGCTGGTCGTCGCGCTATGGCGTTGGCAGGCGAAGCGCGGCACGGAGCCCTCGACGGTCGCGAAACTGGCGCTCGGTTGCTTCGGCCTTGCCCTCGCCAACCTCATCATGGCGCTCGCAGCATGGCATACCGGCCACGGCGGCCAAGCGAGCTGGCTCTGGCTCTTTGGCTATTTCGCCGTCATCACACTGGGCGAGCTCTATCTTTCGCCGACCGGCTTGTCGCTCGTCACCAAGGTCGCGCCCGCTTCCCAAGTCTCGCTCATGATGGGCGTGTGGCTCGCGACCAGCTTCCTCGGCAATTTCATCGCCGGATGGCTCGGCAGCTATTGGAGCGGCATGGAGAAGACCGATTTCTTCATCATGATCGCCGCGATCGGCGCGGCGGCCGGGGTCGTCGTCTGGGCCGTCAGTCGCCCGCTTCGGGCGCTGCTCGAAACCTGATAGCCGGCTGCCGCTCAGGCCCCGGTCGCGAAAGCCGGCGCGATCTCGGCCATGAAGCGCGCCATCTCATCCTTGACGCGGCCATGCGGCTTGAGGCCGAGATTGAAATAGAGAATCACCTCGTCGAATCCCGCCGCCTCGACTTTGGTCTTGAGGGTATCGACAATCTGCGCCGACGAGCCGATGAGCACGGCGTTGTCGTTGAAATCCTCCGCTTTCATCGTCTGGTAGCGCTCGACGATCTTGACGAAGTAGCGATAGCTTTCGGGCGAAGTGTTGGGATCGCCGGGAAAGGCGGGCGCGGTGCATTCCTGGTGATAGCGCAATTGGCGCTCGCGCGCGGCGCGCTCCTCGGCCGGCGTATCGGCGAAGTGGATGAAGTAGCTCGTGACCAGCCGCCGCGCCGCGATACCCTGCCCGGCGCAGGCCTCGCGGTAGATCCGCGAGACTTGCGCGAGGCCGCCATGAACCGAGGCCGCCGCCCCCGCGGCAACCACCAGCCCCGCACCGAGCCGCGCCGCGAGCTCGATCGAGGGGCGCGAGAATGACGCGACGTAGATCGGCATCGGCCGCTGCACCGGCTTCGGCGTGATCCATACATCGTCGAATCGATAACGCTTGCCGGCGTGGGAGATCGGCCGATCGGCCTCCCACAATCGCTGAACGATCTCGAGCCCTTCGGCAAAGGTCGCAGCATTGTCCTCGAAATCCGCGCCGAAGGGTGCGTATTCGCGCCGGTCGTAGCCTCGACCGGCGGCGAAATCGACCCGCCCGCCGCTCAGCAGATCGAGCGTTGCCCATTGCTCGGCAACCCGGATCGGATGATGCAGCGGCAGCACCGTGATCGCGGGCGCCAGCCGAATGCGCTTGGTCTTGGCCGCGACATAGGCGAGCACCAGCTCCGGCGCCGAGTTGACGCCGAGGGAGCTGAAATGATGCTCGCCGATCCACGCGGAGTGAAAGCCCAAGGTCTCCGCATAGATCGCCTCGGCGGCGATGGTGGCAACGAACGCGTTGGGCGTGCGCGGATTGTCGCGATAGTTATTGTCGCTCAACGTAAAATAGCCGAACTTCATGCCCTGCGCCGATCCGCTCAGAGATATTTGGTCGGTCGGCGAATGGTGCGCCACATATGCGCGACCGGGCTGTTATCGAAGCCGAGCCCCTCGTCGGGCTGCTTGAAATGGCGGCCGACGATGTCGATGAACGGCTCCCAGGTCACCACCACATTCGGATCGAAGGCGTAGAGATCGTGCACGGTGATCATGCGCGACGTCATGTACCATTTGTGATTGCGCGCCTGCTTGTAGGCTTCCTGGATATAATCGTCGGGCACGTAGTCGCGGCCAAAATGCTTCACATAGGTTTCGGGATAGGCGTAACCGACGGACTCGTCGGCGAAGAACCGCAACGCTTGATGGGCGCGGATCGCCCAGGTGATTTCCGCGTCGACATAGGGCTCGATGAGTTGCGCGCCCCAATAGCCGTGATCGCTTTTGATGAACATGCAATTGGCAATGTCGTGCAACAGGCAGGCGAGGATGATCTTTTCGGGCATGCCTTTCTTGAGCGCGAGATTGGCGCTCTGCAGCAGGTGGGCGGTGCCGCCGGCGCGACAACGGAAATAATCGAGCAAGCTCGGCTTCGCGGGCATTTTCGGCAGGCGCGGGTCGTCGCCCATCAGAAAATACTTGCCGGCCCTGGTCGTCAGATCGAATCCCATGCCAGACGCGCCGAGCTTGCCGTCGGCCATGTTGAACAATGCCGATTTCGAAATGAGCACGTCGAGATCGTCGCTCATCTTGTTCTCGAGCGCATCCGCCCGCTCGTCCATCGAGATCGCCTGGCCCATGACGTTTCCTCCGGTTTGGTCGGTCGCCACAAGGATAGGCCCGCGGAGCAGGTCGTGCCTAGATGGCCAGGCAACGCGGGTTGTCGCCCTGGCGATGCGGCTCGGTCGCGCTGTCTCGGCCCCGTCGGATCGGTTGCCGTCGGGCTTCGGATGACCGTCGCGCGCGCCGATGCGCGGCACTATAATCCCGCCGAACGCTTGCTGACGGGAGGGCGCCATGACGACCGCGCATGAGAACGAGACCCTGACCCGGGTGGGCCCGGATACGCCGATGGGCGCGGTGATGCGCCAGTATTGGATCCCGATCGCGGCCTCGGACGAGGTCAAGACCGACGGCAATCCCGTGCGCATCATGGCGCTGGGCGAGCCGCTGATCGCGTTTCGCGACACGGGCGGCCGCTTGGGCGTTCTCGATCATCGCTGCGCGCATCGCTGCGCATCGCTGTTCTTCGGGCGCAACGAGCAGAACGGCATCCGCTGCATTTATCACGGCTGGAAATTCGACGTCGACGGCAATTGCGTCGACATGCCGAACGTGCCGCCGCACCAGGATTCGAAACATCGGATCAAGGCCAAGGCCTACCGGACGACCGAGCGCTACGGCGTGATCTGGATCTATATGGGCGACCGCGCCGTGGCGCCGCCCTTCCCCGATTTCGAATTGAACGATCTGAAGCCCGACGAGATCGCCGTACGCATGATCCAGCAGGAATACAATTGGCTTCAAGGCCTCGAAAACGACCTCGACACCTCGCATTTCGGCTTTCTGCATCTCGGCGGCGCCGATGTGTCGGATTTAGTGCCGGGCGATACCATGCACTATCTCGCCTCCGACCCGACGCCGCAATTCCATATCGAGGAGACGCCGCTCGGGCTGATGTATGGCGCCTACCGTCCGGCCGATGCCGCGAACACCCATTGGCGGCTCGCACACCTGGTCGTGCCGTTCTGGGTCATCCCGCCGGCGACGATGCTGGCCGACCAGATCATGGTGAAGGGCTACATCCCGATGGATGACACTCACACGATGGTCATCACGATCCTGCGCAGCACGGGGGTGATGCGCTCGCGCACCAAATCGGGCAAGCCGATCCCCGGTCTCGGCACCGTGCCCAGCGCCGGCAACGAATATCGGCCCAACACGACCGACTGGTTCGGGCGCTGGCGTCTCGTCAACAGTGCCGAGAACGATTGGCTCATCGACCGCGAAGCGCAGCGCCACGGCGGCGTTTTCAGCGGCATTGCCGGCCTCAACGTGCAGGACACGGCGGTCGGCGGCATGCTGGGGCGGCTCAGCGACCGCACGCTCGAGCATCTGGTGCCGAGCGATGCGATGATCGTGCGCGCGCGCCGCAAGCTGCTCGCCCTGGTCGAAGGCTTTGCCGCCGACAAATCGACCAAGCTGCCGGGCGTCGACGATCCGGGCATCTATCGCGGCCACCGCGCCGGCAATTTCATCGCCCCCGCCGGCCAGCCGTTTCGCGAGGCCTATGAGGACGCGATGCGCCGGCACGCCAACGCGGAGCCGCGCTGGGCCGCCGAGTAGCCGCGCGCGAAGCCCCCTATTCCTGGACGGCGAGAGCGGGTGGCCGTCCTCGTCCCCGACATGGGGCGCAACATTTCCGCGAGGGCGACGCGCTTACGTATTCGCCGGCTTCTTTATGTAAACTTTGCACCAGCCGGTGGGGCTGATTTCGCCATCGACCACCTTGCACGACGACGGTGCGATGAATTGCCGGCAATTGTCGCATTGCTGGGCGCCATGCGGCGTCGCCTGGTAACCGACCGCCTTCTGCGACGCCTTGGCCGCCTGAGCCTCGGCCATGCGGATGTTGCCGATCCCGGTGGCGAGGATCGCCCCGCCACCGGCAGTGAAAGCGATTTTCCGGATCATCGAACGGCGAGATAGATCTGTCGAATGGGTTTCGGGCGCGTCGCTCATGAATTCTCCATGAATGGTGAGTGTGGCGGCTGCAACCAGCAGAGCGCTCAATACCGGGCGGCTTGCTCATTGCCGTCTGCGCGATCTTTGGCCGGCGGATTCGGTCCCGATCAAAGCGCGTTCGTCAAAAATAGTCTCAGGCATTTGATTGGCGATGCCAAGCGCGTAATGACAGAAAAGGTCTAGGTAGATTCCGAAGCTATCGTCGCCGATCCATCGACATTATTTTGGTTCCCGGCAGGATCGCGTCCACATGCGCGGGGTGATGCGACGGTGACGGCGCGGCAAAATGGGACAACCATCTTGAACATTTCGAGCAACATCGGTGGCGGGGGCGAGCGATGATGCCACGGACCCGGACCAGAGCACATATCGGTCGCAGCCTCGCCCGCTTTGCGACGCTGAGCGCAGCAGCGCTGTTCTTTCTCGCGCCGTCGGCAAACGCGCTGCCGAGCTACGCGCGCCAGACCGGCCAGCAATGCGCCGCTTGTCACAATGGCTTTCCCGAGCTGACGCCCTACGGCCGCCTGTTCAAGCTCAACGGCTATACCTTCGGCGGCGGACAGTCGGATCTGCCCCCGCTCGCCGCGATGGTCATTCCCTCCTTTACCCACACGGATGCCGGTCAGACCGGCGGCGCAGCGCCGCATTACGGCGCGAACGACAATTTTGCGCTGCCGCAATCGGCCAGCTTGTTTTACGGCGGGGCGATTTCCTCCGCCCTCGGCATCGGCACGTTCACGCAAGCGACTTATGACCGGGTCAATCGGCGCTTCACCTGGGACAACATGGACATTCGCTATGCCAAGGCGACGACGCTTGGCGGCGAGACCGTGTTCGGCCTCAGCCTCAACAACAATCCGACCGTCACCGATCTGTGGAATACCACGCCGGCATGGGGCTATCCATTCCTGACCTCGGAGCTCGCGCCCACGCAGTCGAACACGACCATGATCGAAGGCGGCTTCGCGCAACAGGTCGCCGGGCTGAACGCCTATGCGTTCTGGAATCGCCTCGTCTATGCCGAGATCGGCGGCTACAGCACGCTCACGAAGGCAACCGATGCCGCGCTCGGCGTCAACCCGACCGGCACCGATGCGATCACGGGCCTCGCGCCTTATTGGCGGTTCGCGCTTCAGCCGCAATGGGGCCCTAACTCGCTCGAGTTCGGCACTTTCGGCATGGCGGCTGCGATCGAGCCGGGCCGGATCACCGGTTTCGGCACCGATCACAAGACCGATATCGGCTTCGATACGCAGTATCAGTACCTCGCCGACGTCAACAGCTTCTCGGTCCAGGCGAGCTGGATCACGGAGCACGCGAATCTGACGGCAAGCCAGGCACTGGGCGGCGCAACCAATGGCAACGATCACCTGCGGAGCCTGCGCATCAAGACGAGCTACTACTACAAACAGACTTATGGCGGCACGGTCGGCTATTTCCGCACCGAAGGGACCAGCGATCCGTTGCTCTATGGCGCGACATCGCCCAACGACAGCAGTCCGAACACGACCGGCTGGATCGCTGAAATCGATTACATGCCGTTCAATCATGGCGGCCCGGGTTTCTGGCCGTGGCTCAACATGAAGATCGGCGCGCAATATATCGTCGATACAAAATTCGACGGCGCGGCGCACAATTACGACGGCGCCGGGCGCAACGCGTCCAACAACAATACGCTGTTCCTGTTCGATTGGATCGCGTTCTGACGTCGCACAGGAGATGGGCGCGTGACACTTAGACCCGATCGCAACACCCCCACGCGCGGACCCCGGAGCTTGATTCGCGCGTCGATCGCGATGCCCGTCCTCGTCGCGCTCGCCGCCTGCAACGGCACGCAAAGCGGCGAGAGCGTCGTCGAGGGCACCGTGCATGTCTGCTCGTCCTGCCACGGCCTCGAAGGCCGCAGCATATCGCCGACCTTTCCGAACCTCGCCGGGCAACCGCACGATTACCTGGTCGCCCAGCTCAAGGCGTTTCGCGACCACACGCGCGCCGATCCGCACGCGCATACTTATATGTGGGGCATGGCGGCGACCCTCAGCGATGCGACCATCGACGGCGTCGCGACCTATTACGCCGCGCAGAGTCCGGCCGCGCCCACGCCTGGCGATCCCGGCTCGATCGCGGCCGGAAAGACGATTTTCGCGGAAGGCGTTCCCGATCGCGCGGTCCCGGTCTGCGCGAATTGCCACGGCGAGAAGGCCGCGGGCGCCGACGCAATTCCGCGCCTCGCCAGCCAACACCCCGGCTACATCGCGGACCAGCTCGTCAACTTCGCCTCCTTGGCGCGCAACAACGAGATCATGCACGAGAACTCGATCAATCTGACACCGGAAGAAATCCGTCAGGTCGCCGCTTATGTCGGCTCGCTCTAGCAAGGCGCCGGTCTGGGTGTTACGTTGATCGACTTGTAATTCAGCAAGATTGCACGCCAGGTCGACGGGGGCTGGCACCTGCCGGTTTTCGCGGCGAGGTGGACTTCCGGTTTTGGTACCTCCCAGAAGAGCCGCGCTGCATGGAGGTCCGCTCGCGCTGTGACCTTTCGCCATGCCGCATCGTCGGCGACGTTGTGCGGGATAAACCATCGCGCCCTGTCGCCTGGGTAGTTTCCGAATCTGCCGGCACGAACCTTTTGGACGCTATAATCGGGTGCATCGGCTGTCCGCCGTCGATTGGCCCATCCGCTAACGCCGGAATCTCTCATTAGGCAGGCGAGCGCAAGAGTGAGTTATTTGGTCGGTCGCGCCCGCAAACGTCGCTTGGGCACGTTTCCTGTCGCCGGCGAAGAGCCGATTCGCGCCGAGCTGTTCAGCGTGGAACGGCTCGAGCAGCACGCCGAGAGTCTCGCGGCCGCCCAGCGTGTTGCACCGGCCCCTCCGACCGACCGACGATTGACGAAGCGTCTTCGGGATAACGACCGGGTCCTGCGCGCCGCCTATCGAGCGCTCGCCGTGCCGCTCTCCGAGGAACGCACCGTCACGCCCGCCGCCGATTGGCTGGTTGATAATTTTCATGTGGTCGACGAGCAGGTCTACGAAATCCAAAACGATTTGCCGCCCGGCTTCTATCGCCAGCTACCCAAGCTGGCGGCCGGACCGCTCAAGGGATATCCGCGCGTCTTCGGCCTGGCCTGGGCGTTCGTCGCGCATACCGACAGCCGTTTCGACCCGCAAATGCTCTGCCGCTTCATCCGCGCCTATCAGCGGGTCGAGCCCCTGACGATCGGCGAGCTCTGGGCCGTCGCCATCACGCTGCGGATCGTGCTCGTGGAGAATCTCCGGCGCCTGGCCGAAGGCATCGTCGCGCGGCGAACCGTGCGCCAGCTCGCCAATACGCTGGCCGACCGATTGCTGGGCATCGGCGAACGAGAAGCCGAGCCGGCGGATGGCGTCTTGCGACCTTTCGATGAGGCCCATTTGCCGACCGCCTTCGCGGTTCAGTTGGTCCAAAGGCTGCGCGAGCAGGATCCGAAAATCATGCCGGCGCTTCGTTGGCTGGACCGACGCCTGGCCGCCCAGGGCACCACGGCCGATGACCTCGTCCAGGAAGAGCATCAGCGGCAAGGCGCGACGAACGTGACGGTGCGCAACATCATCACGAGCATGCGCTTGATGTCCGGCGTCGATTGGAAGGTGCTGTTCGAAAGCGTCAGTCCCGTCGATGCCGTGTTGCGTGCCGAGAGCGATTTCGCCGCGCTGGATTTCTCGACGCGGGATCTCTATCGACGCGCGATCGAAGAGCTGGCAAGAGGCTCGGCGGCTTCCGAGATCGAGGTTGCCCAGCTCGCGCTGGCGGCAACCAAGCGGGCGAAAGCAGCGCCGGTAAACGCGGACGCGGTTGCGCGCGAGCAAGATCCGGGACATTACCTCATCGGAAAAGGCCGCCGGGCGTTCGAGAGCGAGCTGAAATTTCGTCTTCCGGTAACGGGATGGCTCGCCCGCGCGAACGCGACCGTCGGGATTTCCGGCTATCTCGGGGTTATCGCGGCCATCGGCGTGGCCATTGTTGCGCTCTTGTTGAATTGGATCGCGCCGCCCGGCGGTTATGGGGCGCTCTGCCTGTTTGCGCTCCTCGCCTTGATGCCGGCATTGGACGCCGCGGTCGCGCTCGTGAACAACAACGTCACTCGGCGCTTTGGTGCGATCATCCTTCCCGGCCTGGAGCTTGCCGATGGGGTGCCGTCGACCCTGCGCACGATGATCGTCATACCCACGCTCCTCACGTCGCGTACCGCGATTGCGGAACAGGTCGAGCGATTGTTGGTTCATCATCTGGCAAATATCGACGACAATCTCTGCTTCGCCTTACTTTCCGATTGGATGGATGCCGACGCCGAGCATGCGCCGGGCGACGGCGATCTTCTCGACGCGGCGGTCGAGGGAATCGCAAGGCTGAATCGGCTGCGCGGTGCGACGGCGCAGGGCGACCGCTTTCTCCTGCTGCATCGTCGCCGCGTGTGGGACGAGACGCAGCAAAGCTGGATGGGGTGGGAGCGCAAGCGCGGAAAGCTGCATGAGCTCAATCGGCTGCTGCGGGGGGCCGCCGACACGACTTTTATGGCGATGGACGGCCGCTGGCCGGCCGTGCCGGTCGGCATCCGCTACGTCATCACCCTCGATGTCGACACGCGCCTGCCGCGCGGCGGCGCCAAGAAGCTGATCGGGAAGATGGCCCACCCTCTCAACCGTCCCACGCTCGATCCTCGTCGCCGCTGGGTGGTCGACGGGCACGCCGTGCTTCAGCCGCGCGTTTCGCCGTCAATGCCGATCGGTCATGAAGGCTCGTTTTACCAACGCGTGTTTTCAAGTGCGAGCGGCTTGGACCCTTATGCGTTCGCGGTTTCGGACGTGTATCAGGATCTTTTCGGCGAAGGATCGTATTCCGGCAAGGGAATCTACGACGTCGATTTCTTCGAAGCGGCGCTCGAAGCGCGCATTCCGGCGGATGCGCTTCTCAGTCACGATCTATTCGAGGGAACCTTCGCGCGTGCCGGCCTGGTTTCCGATATCGAGGTGGTCGAGGAGTTTCCGTCGCGATACGACGTCGCAGCCGCCCGCCAGCATCGCTGGGCGCGCGGCGATTGGCAATTGCTGCCGTGGATTTTTGGGCGCCGGCGGACCTCGAAGGGCGCTCCGGGAAAATCGGCAATTCCCGCGATCGGCCGATGGAAGATGATCGACAATTTGCGCCGATCGCTGTCGGCACCGGCGACCTTGAGCGCTTTGGTGGCCGGCTGGACTCTGCCATCTGCCGCCGCGGGGCTTTGGACCGGCTTTATCCTTGCGACCATCGCAACGCCTTCGCTTCTTCCGTTCGTCATCGGCATCGTTCCGCGCGGTATCGGAATTTCGCGGTGGTCGCATGTTCGCGCGATTGCCTTGGACCTTCAGGCGGCGCTGGTGCAGACCGCGCTGGTTGTTGCGCTGCTCGCTCATCAGGCGTGGCTGATGAGCGACGCGATCGTGCGGACGCTGTTTCGGCTCTTCTTGTCGCATCGGATGCTGCTCGAATGGATCACCGCGGCGCAAGCAAAAGTCGGCCCCCGACTCGACCTGATTGGCTTCTACCGGCAAATGGCCGGCGGGATCGCGATCGCGATCGCGGCAGCGCTGCTCGTCGCTTGGCGCCAGCCGACGTCATGGCCGCTGGCGGCGCCGTTCGTCGTTCTTTGGCTCTGGTCGCCTTTTCTTGCGCGCTGGATCAGCCTGCCGCCGGTCGCGTCGATCGGGCGCACGCTGTCCGATCCGGACCGACAAACCCTGCGCCTCATTGCCCGTCGCACATGGCGCTTCTTCGAGACTTTCGTCACGCCCGCCGATCACATGCTGCCGCCGGACAATTTTCAAGAAGATCCCGTCCCGGCGCTTGCCCATCGCACGTCGCCCACCAATCTCGGCCTATACCTTTTATCGGTGACGGCGGCGCGCGATTTCGGCTGGATCGGAACGATCGAGACGACGGAGCGGCTGGAGGCGACTCTCGATTCGATGAATCTACTCGAGCGCTTTCGCGGTCATTTCTACAATTGGTATGGCACGCTTGATCTTCGCCCGTTGGAACCGAAATACATCTCGTCGGTCGATAGCGGAAATCTCGCGGGGCATTTGATCGCTCTCTCGAATGCTTGTCGCGAAGTGAGCGCGCATCCGGCGATCGGTCCGCAATGGCTCGGCGGCATCGCGGATGCGCTCGACCTGACGCGTGAATCCTTGTCTGCCGCCGCCGTCGCGCCGGAGGCACTTTCGCGAAGGCAATGGAGCGCCGCGCGCGATGAGCTTGCCGCATTGCTCCGACAGCCTCCGACGACGCCTGTCGGCATCGCGGCAAGATTGAACGAGCTCGCGCGCGTGGCTCGGACGCTTGTCGACATCACGCAAAACCTGACAAAAGACGGTGGCGACCGCGCCGAGACGGACGACCAAGGGGCGATCTGGGCGAACGCTATCGGCGCCGCCATTCTCAGTCATCAACGCGATCTCGACATCCTGATGCCCTGGGCCGGCATCCTTGCCCGCGACAGTGCCACGACCGCTTCCGAGCCTGCCGAAAGCGGAGCGCTTGCGGATGACGCGTTGGGCGCATTGTTGGCGGCCATGCCGACCTTGGTCGATTTGGCGCCCCTGTGCGAGACGGCTATTGCCCTCCTGACGCCTCGCCTGAAGCAATCCGCAGGCGCCGATTCGGCCGGCCTCCGCGCGCTCGTCGATGGGTTCGAGCGCTCCGCACAAGCCGCCGTTTCAGTCACAGCTCGGTTCGCGGCGCTGGGCGAGACCGCCCGGAATATGTTCTATCCGATGGAGTTCGACTTTCTCTTCGATCCGGAGCGAGAGCTTCTCTCGATCGGATATCGGGTTGCCGAGGGAAGTCTCGATCCCGGCTATTACGATCTGCTTGCCTCCGAAGCGCGTCTTGCGAGCTTCGTCGCGATCGCCAAGGGCGACATACCCACCCGTCACTGGTTCCGGCTCGGCCGCGCCCTGGCGCCGGTTGGAAGCCGGTCGGCGCTGATCTCCTGGTCGGGATCGATGTTCGAATATCTCATGCCCTCACTGGTGATGCGCGCGCCGGCCGGCAGCCTGCTCGAGCAGACGAGTCGCCAGATCGTGCGTCGGCAGATGACTTACGGCGCCTTGCGCGGCGTCCCTTGGGGCATCTCGGAATCCGCCTTCAATGCCCGCGATCTCGAGCTCACCTATCAATATTCGAGCTTCGGGATCCCGGACCTTGGCCTCAAGCGCGGGCTTGGCGACAATACCGTTGTTGCTCCTTATGCAACGGCACTTGCGGCGATGGTCGATCCGGCGGGCGCCGTGCGCAACTTCCTGCGTCTGGCCGAGATCGGCGGCCGGGGCGCGTACGGCTGGTATGAAGCCTTGGATTACACCAAGAGCCGCCTTCCCGAAGGCATCGATGTCGCCATCATCCGCGCCTATATGGCGCATCACCAGGGAATGAGCGTGATCGCGATTGCCGATACGCTTCACGACGGCGCGATGCGCGCGCGCTTTCATGCCGAACCCATCATCCAAGCGACCGAGCTTTTGCTCCAAGAGCGCATGCCGCGCGATGTCGCGATATTCCAACCCCGGATAGCGCCCGCGGAAGGCACCGGGACTGCGGAGCCGGCATCGTGGACGCAGCGCCGCTTCACGTCGCCGCACGATCTCACGCCGCGCACGCATCTTATGTCGAACGGCAGATATGCCGTGATGATTACCGCGGCGGGTTCGGGCTACAGCCGCTGGCGCGATATCGCGATCACCCGGTGGCGCGAGGACGTCACCTGCGACGGGTGGGGCAGTTACGTTTTCCTTCGCGATCCGCGCAGCGGCGCCGTCTGGTCGGCGGGCTATCAGCCGAGCGGCGCGGTGCCGGATCGCTACGAGGTCGCTTTCTCCGAAGGCCGCGCGGAAATCGTGCGGCATGACGACACGATCACGACGACCCTCGAAGTGGCGGTCTCGTCGGAAGACGACGCCGAAGTTCGCCGCGTGTCGATCGCCAATCTGGGAAGTCATGTTCGGGAGATCGAACTGACGTCCTACGCCGAAATCGTATTGGCGCCGCGTGCCGATGACGACGCGCATCCCGCCTTTTCGAAGCTGTTCGTCGAAACCGAATTCGTTGCCGAGATCGGCGCCATCCTGGCGACGCGGCGGCCGCGCTTGCCCGGCGAAGCCCGGGTTTGGGTGGCGCATCTTGCGATCGTCGAAGGCGAAGCTGTCGGCAGCGTGCAATTCGAGACCGACCGGGCGCGCTTCCTCGGCCGCGGCCGCGGCGTCCGAACGCCGATTTCCATGATCGGCCGCCGGCCGCTCTCCAACACGGCCGGCACGGTGCTCGATCCCATTGTCAGCCTGCGCCGCAGCGTTCGGATCCAGCCGCAGGCAACGGCGCGCGTCGCGTTCTGGACCTTGGTCGCGTCGTCCCGCACCGAAGCGCTCGACCTGGCCGACAAGCATCATGAGGCCATCGCGTTCGACCGTGCGGGCACGCTGGCCTGGACTCAGGCGCAAGTGCAACTCCATCATCTCGGGATCGGTGCCCGAGAAGCACATGTCTTTCAGCGTCTGGCAAACCGCATATTGTATTCGGACCCGACATTGCGACCACCGCCCGACACGCTCAAGCGAGGCGACGGCGCCGCCTCGATGCTATGGCCGCAAGGAATCTCCGGCGACCTGCCGATTGTGCTGGTGCGCATCGACGAAACCGCCGATCTCGATGTCGTTCGGCAGTTGCTTCTCGCGCACGAGTATTGGCGGATGAAGCTTCTGGCAGTCGATCTCGTCATCCTGAACGACAGATCGGCGTCTTATGCGCAGGATCTTCAAAACGCACTCGAGGCGCTGGTTCGGGCAAGTCAATCTCGCTCGACAGTCGTGGGAGAAGGCGCGCGAGGCGCTGTCTTCATCTTGCGCAGCGATCTGATTTCCGCCGAATTGCGCAACCTCCTTCATACCGCGGCGCGCGCGGTGCTGGTCGCTTCCCGGGGAAGTTTGGCCGCTCAGACGAGAAGCGTGGCGGAGCCGCAACCGGCGATTCCGCCTCCGAGACGCCTGCCCGCCGGCGCGCCGTCGCGCGCCGCGCTGCCGCCGCCCGCGCTGGAATTCTTCAACGGTCTCGGCGGCTTCGCCGACAACGGACGGGAATACCGGACGGTCCTGACGGCTGGACAATCGACGCCCGCACCGTGGATCAATGTCGTCTGCAACCGCTCCTTCGGTTTCCAAAGCTCGGTCGAGGGCAGCGGCTATACCTGGTCGCTCAACAGTCAGCAGAATCACCTCACGCCCTGGACCAACGATCCGGTAACCGATGCGCCGGGCGAGGCGATCTATCTTCGCGACCAGGACAGCGGCGATTTATGGGGGCCGACGGCGCTTCCGATCCGCGAGCCGGAATCCTCTTACGCGGCTTGCCACGGACAGGGCTATAGCCGGTTCGAGCATATCTCCCACGGTATTTCCCTCGAGCTCCTGCAATACGTTCCGCTCGACGATCCGATCAAGATATCCCGGCTCAAGATCACGGATTTGTCGGGACGCGCGCGGCGGCTGTCCGTGACCGCCTTTGTCGAATGGGTGCTCGGCCTATCGCGGGGGGCAGCCGCGCCCTTCACCGTCACCGAGATCGATTCGGCAACTGGAGCGATGTTCGCGCGCAATCCTTGGAATATCGAGTTCGGGCGGCGGGTGGCGTTTGCAGACCTCGCCGGCCGCCAGCTCTCATGGACCGGCGATCGAACGGAATTTCTCGGGCGCAACGGCACGCTCGATCAGCCGGCCGCCCTCGCGAGCGGCATCCCGCTCTCCAATCGCGTCGGCGCCGGCCTCGATCCCTGCGGCGCTCTGCAAACCCGCCTGGAGCTGAAGGCGAACGCCGCGACCGAGATCGTCTTCCTGCTCGGCGAGACCGCGACGGCGGCCGAAGCGCAATCGCTGCTGAAGAAATACCGGACCGCCGATCTCGACGCCGTTCTCGGCGCGGTCGGCGATTTCTGGAACGACACGCTCGGCACCGTTCAGGTCGCGACGCCCGATCGCTCGATGGATATTTTGTTGAACCGCTGGCTGCTTTACCAGACGCTGGCTTGTCGCATGTGGGCGCGGGCGGCCTTCTATCAGGCGAGCGGCGCTTACGGCTTTCGCGATCAGCTTCAGGACGCGATGGCGCTTTGCGTGGCAAAGCCGGCGCTGGCGCGCGAGCACCTGCTGCGCGCCGCGGGCCGGCAATTTCCCGCGGGCGACGTGCAGCATTGGTGGCTGCCGGAATCGGGGAAAGGAGTTCGCACGCGGATTGCCGATGACCCGATCTGGCTGCCTTACGCGGTCGCCCATTATGTCGAAGTCACGGGCGACGTGGGCGTGCTGGATGAAACGGCTCCCTTCCTCGAAGGGCCGGCGCTGCGCGAGGGCGACGTCGACGCTTTCTTTCAGCCGGCGCTGTCCGACGAGCCGCCGGCCACCCTGTTCGAGCATTGCGCCCGCGGCCTCGATCATAGCCTTGCTCTCGGCAGCCACGGATTGCCTTTGATCGGTACCGGCGATTGGAACGACGGCATGAACCGCGTCGGCGACCAGGGCAAGGGCGAGAGCATCTGGCTGGGCTGGTTTCTTCACGCGGCGCTGAGCGGCTTCACGCGGCTGGCCGAAGGCCGCGACGCGCAGGGACGTGCCGCGACCTGGCGGCGACACGCGCTCGCTTTGGAAGAATCCCTGGCGCGCGACGGTTGGGACGGGGAATGGTACCGCCGCGCCTATTTCGACGACGGTACGCCGCTCGGCTCGGCCGCCAACGACGAATGCCGCATCGATGCGATCGCACAGTCGTGGAGCGTGATCTCCGGAGCTGGCGATCGGGCCCGCGCTGCGCGGGCGATGGCCGCGGTCGATCGGTATCTGATCCGCCGCGATGACGGTCTGGCGCTGCTCTTCACCCCACCCTTCGACCAGACGCCGCGCGACCCCGGCTATATCAAAGGATATCCGCCCGGCATCCGCGAGAATGGCGGTCAATATACGCATGCCGCCGCCTGGTCGGTGATTGCCTATGCCATGCTTGGCGAGGGCGACAAGGCCGGCGAATTGTTCGCGATGCTGAACCCCATCAACCATGCCAGAACGCCCGAGGCCGTGGAGCGCTATAAGGTGGAGCCCTACGTCATCTGTGCCGACATCTATTCCATGCCTCCGCATGTCGGGCGCGGCGGATGGACCTGGTATACCGGCTCGGCCGGGTGGATGTACCGGGCTGGCCTCGAATGGATTCTGGGGTTCCGTTTGCAAGGAGCGTCGTTGGTCGTGGATCCCTGCATACCCAAGACCTGGCCGGGTTTCGGTCTGAGCTTCCGCTATCGCTCCAGCCGCTACGACATCGCGATCGAGAATCCGGATGGCGTCAGCCGCGGCGTTGTCCGGGCGGAGCTCGATGGCGCAATGCTGCGGGGAAAACCGGCGTGTGTCCCGCTAGCCGACGATGGCAAAACTCATCGCGTGCGGGTCGTGCTCGGATGAATCCGAAGCCGCGCGCCAAGCGAGGCACATCATGCCGGATAATCTGAGCCCGCTTGCGGGCAAAGCGGTCGCGCCATCGATGCTGGTCGATGTGCCGCGGCTGGTGACCGCCTACTTCGCCTGCAAACCGGACCCGCAGATCGCGTCGCAGCGCGTCGCGTTCGGCACCTCGGGCCATCGCGGCTCGGCCTTCGACAACGCCTTCAACGAGGCGCATATCCTGGCGATCAGCCAGGCGATCTGTCATCACCGGAGTCGCTGCGGCATCACCGGCCCCCTGTTCATCGGCATCGACACCCATGCGCTGTCCGCACCCGCCCTCGTCAGCGCGCTCGAGGTCCTTGTCGCAAACGGGGTCGATGTGATGCGCGACGCGCACGGCGGATACACGCCGACGCCGGTCATTTCGCACGCCATCTTGACCTATAACAAGAAGCGCACGAACGGCCTCGCCGATGGAATCGTCATTACCCCGTCGCACAATCCGCCGGCGGATGGCGGCTTCAAGTACAACCCGCCGAACGGCGGACCGGCCGATACCGATGTGACAAATTGGATCCAGAACGCCGCGAACGCGCTGCTTGAGCACGACCTCGCCGGCCTGCGCCGCATTCCGTATGAGCGGGCACGCAAATCCAGTCACGTCCATTCCCACGATTATGTCGGCTCCTATGTCGGCGATCTGGCGAACGTCGTCGACATGGCGGCGATCCGCGCGTCCGGCGTCAAGATCGGGATCGACCCGCTGGGCGGCGCCGGCATCCATTTTTGGCAACCGATCATCGAGCGCTACGGTATCGCCGCGACGATCGTCAACGACGCGATCGACCCGACCTTTCGCTTCATGACGGTCGATTGGGACGGCAAGATCCGAATGGATTGCTCGTCGCCTTATGCGATGGCGCGGCTGATCGGCCTGCGCGACAACTTCGATGTCGCCTTCGCCAACGATACCGACGCCGACCGGCACGGCATCGTGACGCGATCGAGCGGCTTGATGAATCCCAATCATTACCTCGCAACCGCGATCGCCTATCTCTATGGCAATCGGCCCGGCTGGAGCGGCGACGCCGCCATTGGCAAGACCGTCGTCAGCAGCGGCATCATCGACCGGGTCGCCGCGAAACTGGGGCGCAAGCTCGTCGAGGTGCCGGTCGGGTTCAAATGGTTCGTCGATGGGCTGATCGGCGGCGCGCTCGGCTTTGCCGGCGAAGAGAGCGCCGGAGCGGCGTTCCTTCGGCGCGACGGATCGGTCTGGACCAGCGATAAGGACGGAATCATTCTCGGCCTGCTGGCCGCCGAAATCACCGCCCGGACCAAGCGCGATCCCGGCGAAGCCTACGATCGCCTCACGCGCGAGTTGGGTTTGCCGTTTTACGAACGAATCGACGCGCCCGCGACGCCCGAACAGAAAAAGCAGTTGGCGGCGCTCTCGCCCGAAGCGATCGGCATCGCCGAGCTTGCCGGCGAGCCGATTCGAGCAAAACTCGCAGCCGCTCCGGGCAATCGCATGCCGTTCGGCGGCATCAAGGTGATTGCCGACAGCGGATGGTTTGCCGCACGGCCGTCCGGCACCGAGGATGTCTATAAAATCTACGCCGAGAGCTTTCGCAGCGAAGACCATCTGCGGCTGATCCAGCACGAGGCGAAAGCCGCGATCGCGCAAGTGTTCGAAGGCGGTTCGGCGTGAGACAAATCGGTTATTTCGGGCGTCTGTTACGGGGACGAGACCGCGACACGGCGCTCTCGATCAGCGATTCGCGACCGCTAGCGAGCGCGCAGCGGCCCGCATAGCGCGAAATTCCCGCTAGCCGCGCAAGCATAGCGAGCGAAGCCGAAAAAAAATTCAGCGGTAAAAACGGGACAAAACTCCGCCCTTAATGGTTCAGCTCAAGATCAGAAGAAAATCCCCCGCGCATTTTCGCTTGCGTCATCCGCCTCGATTGGCAAAGTGTTTCCAACAAATAAAACACATTTCGCCGTATTGCTGCCGTAATCAGTCGGGGATTTTGTTGGATGACGAGTGTTCTCACCTTTGACGACGAGTTCCAATCGCTGAGTCTGTGGAATGGATATTCCGGCACCTGGGATACGACTGCGCCTTATGTGCCGGTGAATGGCAATGGCTACTCGCTTCCCCCGAATGGCGAGCAGGAGTGGTACATCAATTCCACTTACGCGCCGACCTCGTGGGTGCAGCCCTGGAGCGTGAGCAACGGCGTATTGACGCTCACCGCCGCCCCGGCGCCGGCGGCGATCCAGCCGTTGATCAACGGCTATCAATACACCTCGGGCGAGGTCAATACCTCTCACTCGTTCAGCCAGACCTATGGCTTCTTCGAGATGAGAGCCGAGCTTCCGGCCGGACAAGGCCTTTGGCCGGCCTTCTGGCTGCTGCCGGAGAATGGCTCTTGGCCGCCGGAAATCGATGCGATGGAGATGCTCGGCAGCAATCCGACGACCTACTATACCAGCCTGCATTCGACCGGTAGCTGGGGCAATGAGGTGAATGGCGGTCAAGCCAACGCGGTCGCCGACACCACCACCGGCTTCCACACTTACGGCGTCGATTGGGAGCCCAATTACATCACTTACTACTTCGACGGGCACCAAGTTTATCAGACTCCGACGCCGTCCGACATGAATGTGCCGATGTACCTGACCGCCAATCTGGCGGTCGGCGGCGCGTGGCCGGGCGACGTGAACGGCTCGACGCCGATGCCGGCGCATATGCAGATCGATTTCATTCGCGCCTATTCGTCTCTTCCTTCGTGGATTGCCGACGGAACCGACTCGACCGATACCGCTCATGGCTCGGGCGCAAGCGTTTCCTCGGCCGGCAGCTCGGCGTCGACAGGGTCGCCGGACACCGGCGCCTCGGGGGGCGCGGTCGATACCTCGGCGGGGTACTACGCGGTGCCGAACGGGGTCCAGGATGTGGCGCTGACCGGCACATGGGCGCAGACGGTGAGCGCCAATTGGCTCGGCGACACCATCACCTCGAACGATTACGGCTCGACGATTATCG
>DATLUE010000425.1:0-24050 GCA_035533255.1 Allostellaceae bacterium
AAGAGCCGGCGCCACTGCCAGGTCGCCGCCGTGCGATAGATCTGCATGCGCCTGACCTGCGGGCCGTCGTCGGTCGCACGGAAATATTCCTTCAAATCCATGCCGGCCGAGAACGCCTCGCCGGCGCCGGTCAGGACCAGCACGCCGCAGCGCTCGTCGAGCTCGAGCGCGTCGAGCGTCGACAGCATCTCGGCGTTGAGATCGGGGCTCATCGCGTTGCGCTTCTCCGGCCGATTGAGCGACACCCAGGCGATGCCGTTCTCGAACTCGACGGTGACGTTCTTGCCCCAAGGATCGGACATCGATCGACTCGCTTTCTTTGGCTGGTTCAGAAATCTTGCAGGCGCTGCCGCTCGGCGTGAAGCCGCTTGCGGCAGGAGATAGCATCGCCGCCGGCGATCGCCAATGCCATCGCACGGCGGAAATAAAGACTCATATTGTGCTCGGCGGTGTAGCCCATTGCGCCGTGAAGCTGCACGCATTCCTTGACGGTCTTCATCGCGGTCTCGGCGGCATAGGATTTCGCCGCCAGGGCCGCGATCGCGCGGCGCGGCGTGCCGCCGGCGCCGCAAGCCTCGTAGAGCAGCGCCCGGCTCGCCTTGCCGATGACGTAGAGCGAGGCGGCGCGATGCTGCAGCGCCTGGAAGCTGCCGATCGGGACACCGAATTGCTTGCGATCTTTCAGATATTGCACGGTCATCGCCAGCGCCTCGTCGGCGAGCCCGACCAGCAGCGCGGCATAACCGAGCAGCGCCAAATCGCGGCCGACACGGAACGCACCGTCTGCCGCCTCGCCCGCCGCCAGCACCGTCAATTCCGCCAGCGCCAGGCCATCGAGCCGCAACCGCGCGATCGAGCCGCCATCGACGGTGTCCTCGCTCTCGACGGTCGCGCCTTTCGTCCCGCGCGGAATCGCCACGAGCTGCGTGGTAGCGCCATGTGCGACCAGCGCGAGAAATACATCGCCAACATGGCCGTCCGAGGTATAAGCCGTGCGGCCGGCGAGCGCGCCGCCGGCGACCTCGAGCGCATCGCCCGATTCCGCCGCGACCGGCACGATCACGGTCTTGCCGGCGATGAGGTCGGCGAGCAGAGCTTTCCCGGGCCCACCGCAACGGGCAAGCATCGCCGATGCCGCCAGTGCGGCCACGAGAGGCTCGGGCATGAGTTTCTTGCCGGCATGCTCCAGCAGCAGCGCGACCTCGCGCAGACCCAGCCCAACGCCGCCTTGCGCTTCGGCCACGGCCGCGCCGAGCCAGCCATGCGCGGCCAGCTTGCCCCAGACCCCGCGATCGAAGCTGAGCCTGCCCGCTTGCAGGCGCCGCACACGCGGCAATCCGCCGGCGCCTTCAAGCAAATCGGCAATGCCGTCGACGATGTGGCGATCGGTGTCCTTGAGCTTAAGCATTGCCGCCGCCGCTTGAGCCTGGGCGCGACAAGCCCAGCGCGCGCATCGCAATGATGCCGCGCTGAATCTCGTTGGTGCCGCCGCGGATCGACAGGCGGCGCGATTGCAGGAACATGGTGCTGAAATCGGGCGTCGCGTCGTCGCCGACGCGCGGCGCGCGGATCGCAGCATGGGCGCCGCTGATGTCCTGCAGCACCTCGAGCACGAACTGCGTCACCTCGGCGCCGTAAAGCTTGAGACGCGAGCTGTCCTCGAACTCGGCTTCGCCCGCGGCCTGCGCTTCCAGCGCTTCGAGGAACGCCGCTTCCAGCGCCATCACCTCGATCTCGGCTTGGGCGACGCGATCAAGCACCCAGGGATCGCGATCGGCGCCGGTGTAGCGCGCCGCGACCTTCAAGCGCGACAGCGCCCGCAAGGCGTGGATCGGCGTGCCGGAACGGATGCGCTCTTCGGCCAGCAGCGCCGTGCCGACCGTCCAGCCCTCGCCGATCTTGCCGACGACGTTGCCGATCGGCACGACCACATTGTCGAGAAACACCTCGCATAGCTCATCGTCGCCAGCGAGGGTGACGATGCCGCGCGGCGTGACGCCGGGCGTCTTGGCGTCGAGCAGCACCAGCGTGATCGAATCCCGCGCTTTGGGATCGGCGCCGGTGCGCACGAGAAGATAGAGCCAATCCGAATATTGCGCGCCCGTGGTCCAGATCTTGTGGCCATTGATGATCAGCCTTTCTCCCTCGATCACGGCCTTGGTGCGCAAGCTGCGCAGGTCGGAGCCCGAGCCGGGCTCGGAATAGCCTTGCGCCCAGATCACCTCGCCGGTGCGCGCCTTGTGGAGATGCTGACGCTTCTGCTCGTCGGTACCGTATTTGATGAGGATCGGGCTGATATGCGTAAGGCCTTGCGCCGGCAAATCGGGCGCGCCAGCACGGGCCAACTCTTCAATAAGTATCACCTGCTCCACCGGCGTCGCATCGATGCCGCCATGCTCGCGCGGCCAGTGCGGCGCCGCCCAGCCGCGCTCGCCGAGCGCCCGGAACCAACCCTTGAGCTCGGCCGGCGTCAGGCGATTGTTGGCGTGGCGCAATTCCGGCGGCAGATGGGCTTCGAGCCAGGCGCGAGCCTCGGCGCGAAACGCCTGTTCAGCCGGTGTCTCCTCCCGCAGCATGAGTTGTTCCCATTGGGTTTTCTGCGACCGGCGCGAGATTAGGCCGCAGCCTCGCCGTTGTCACGGTAGCGGGCATCCGATAAAGAAACCCGCAGGGAATAAGGAGCCGCGGGAATGGCGCTCGAGCTCAATCTCAAAGGGAAGACGGTGCTGGTGACCGGCGCCTCGAAAGGCCTCGGTCTTGCCGCCGCCAAGGGCTTCGCCGCCGAAGGCTGCAATCTCCGCCTATCCTCGCGCGACACGGACAAGCTCGAAGCCAATGCGGCCGCACTGCGCGCGGCGCACGGCGTCAACGTGCGGGTCTATCCGCTCGACCTGTCGCAGCCGGCAGCGCGCGACGCGCTGATCTCCGCCTGTCCCGATATCGACATCCTCGTCAACAATGCCGGCATGATCCCTGGCGGATCGATCGACGACGTCGACGATGCCGCCTGGCGCGCGGGATGGGAGTTGAAGGTCTTCGGCTACATCCACTTCACCCGTGCCTATCTCAAGCTGATGCGGGCGCGCGGCAAGGGCGTCATCGTCAACATGATCGGTGCTGCCGGCGAAAGCCTCGACTATGATTATGCCGCCGGTGCGGTCGGCAATGCCTCGTTGATGGCATTCACGCGCGCGATCGGCTCGCGTAGCATCGATTACGGCGTGCGGGTCGTCGGCATCAATCCCGGCCCGACCGACACCGACCGCATCGGCTTCCTGTCGCGCAAGAAAGCGAAGGAAATGTTCGGCGACGAAAACTTCTATCCCCAATTCTACAAGAACTATCCGTTGCAGCGACCGGCGAGCGTCGACGAAGTCACGCCGACCGTGCTGTTCCTCGCCTCCGATCTGTCCTCCTACATATCGGGCGCGATCGTCACCATCAACGGTGGCATGACCTATCGTCGACAGCGCTGAGCGCGCGGCCGCCGTCACCCCCGCTGGCGCCCCTTAATGCGTGTCAAACACGCGTTGATAATCGGCGACCAGCTTCTCGATCGCGCTTTTCTCGGCGACAGTCGGATTCTCCGCGTCGGCCGCTGGCGGCAAAGCGCCGAACCGCATCAGGCACGCCATCAGCAGGAGCCGCGCCTTGGTCGCGGTGAGATTCGAGCCGGCGATGAAGAGCGAGGTACCGTCGGCGAAGCCTTCGGGAGCGCCGCGTCCGACCTGCACCACCGGCATCCCGCTGTAGATCGCCTTCTCCATCACCTTTTTCCGAGCCTGCGAGGTCATGGACCCGTAAGGCACCTGGCCCTCGGTGATGAAGCCGGCGAGACGGCCGAGACCGAGCTTGAATTCGAGCAGGTAGATGAGATCGAGCTCGCGCGAAGGATCGTCACCATAATCCTCGCCGAAATAGCCGCCGTCCTTGACGATCGACACCGAGGGAATGGCGTCGGGAAGGATATCGCCATACGCATCCTTAATGGCGAGGTCGAACGCCTCGGGGCCACGGCGCCCAGCGCGAACCGCCTGCACGCTCTCGGGCAAGCGGCTCGTGTTCACCTCGGACAAATAGGTGTGCTTGTAGGCCGGAACATAGAGCAGCACCGGCCGGCCGCTATGGCTGATGCCGCCGAGGATACCGCCATGCCCCCCGGTGGCGCGATAGCCGCCGGGCCGCGCATCGACTTTCGCGACCTCGCGCGATGCGAAAGCCTGTTGCTCTTGGAGAACCACGACGCCGGCGCGATTGCGCCCTTGCTCGTCCGCCCAGATGCGCGACTGAATGAATTCGAGCGACGTGACGATATTCTGGGGACCGTCATTGCTCATCTGGCCCTGCGGCCGCTGCGCGGCGTTGCCGCAAATCGGCAAGGTCGTATCGATGAGGAGATTGAACCAGTACGACGTCTCCTCGACCGCCGGGCTTCCTTGGGTGAAGATCGCGCCGTCGTATTTGCCGCTCGACATCACGCGCTGCGCCATGTTGGTCGCGCGTGCAAGCGCCGGGCGCGGCGGCGAGGCACCGAGATGGCGCGGCTTGTACGGAAAGAACTCCTTGCCGCGCGTCTCGGGCGGGATGTCGCCTTCGCCGACATCGGTGCGCAACGCGGCAGCAAGACCCTTGGTGTAGCCGCCCGGCGGCAGCAGCCGATAGAAATCGACCGTCGCCAGCGACGAGATCGTACTGGCCTTGCCGTCCGCGCCGATCGACATCCGATCGATGTCCTCGAAACTCCTCGAGCCGTCGGGGAAGAAGCCCTGCCGCGCTCGCGCCGCGGGCGCCAGCGGTTCCGCGCATTCTTCCTCCCACGGCTTGCCATTCGCCTGGAGCGCGACATAGGGCAGCGGATAGAGACCGTCCTCGGGCTTGAGCTCGACCTCGTAGACCGGTTTGTCCTGGGAGCCGCGCTGTTCTTTGTGGAAGATCCCATCGACATCGATATAGCCATCCGGCGGACCGTAGAGCTCGGCGGCGTCGCGCTCGAGCGGGTGAGCCGAGAATTGCTCGACATAAACTTTCACCGGTGCCGCCAGCCGCTGCGCGCGTAACGCGTCGTGCTTCAACACACTGCCGTCCTCCGCACGCAGCGGCGGCAGGCCGTGCTTCAGCCGCGCCTTGTTCGACGTCACCAGCGGCGGCGTATTCTGGATCGTCGCGTTGGGACCGCTGAGATGCGCCACCCGTATCTTCGATTTCGTATCCATGTCCAACCTCCTCGCGTTGATGTTTATCGATAGCCGAGATCGGGGCGATGCTGATCGCAAGCGGTCATGAGACGGCCAGCGCGGCGGGTGTCGACAGCTCGCCCACCCGGCTACAAGCGACGCTGTGACTGGGGAAAGCTTGGCTCAGCCTCGGCTCGGTTTCGAGACAAGCGGCAGCCGCAAAGCGACACCGGGGCGCAAAACTGCACCCGCGCGGCAAGGCGCGCATGTCGGGCGGACTGCCGGGGATCGCTTCGATATCGCGGCCGCGCACGCGGCCATGCAGGGTCGAGGCAAGCATCCCGATGGTATAGGGATGCCGCGGGTTCATCAGCACGTCGCGCGCGCTGCCTTCCTCGACGATGCGGCCGGCATACATCACCGCCACGCGATCGGCGATCTGGGCCGCGACGCCGAGATCATGGGTCACGAAAATCAGCCCCATGCCGAATTCCTTTTGCAGCTTGCGCAGCAAGATCAGCACCTGAACCTGCACCGTCGCATCGAGCGCGGTCGTCGGCTCGTCGGCGAGCAGCAGCGCCGGTTGGCACGCCAGCGCGATCGCGATCATCGCCCGCTGCCGCATGCCGCCCGACAGCTCGTGAGGATAGGCCTTCAGCCGACGCTCGGGCGAGGGCACCTTGACCAGTTGCAGCAGCTCGAGCGCGCGCGCCATAGCGGCCTGCCGGCTCGCATGGGCGTGGCGCCGGACCGCTTCGGCGATCTGAGCGCCGATCGTGTAGACCGGATCGAGCGCCGTCATCGGCTCTTGGAAGATCATCGCCATCAGCGAGCCGCGAAGCTGCGCAAGGCGAGGCTCGTCGAGCGCTTGGATGTCGTGCTCGGCCACGCGAATATCGCCCTCGACGATCGCGCGCCGCTTCGGCAACAGGCCCATCAGCGCCCGCATCGTGACCGATTTTCCCGAACCGGATTCGCCGATCACGCACAGCACCTCGCCCGCCATGAGGGTGAACGACACGCCGTTCACGGCGCACACCGTCTCGTCGCGGCCGGCGAACTTCACGGTCAAATTGCGAACCTCGACCAGAGGCCGAGCCGTCGCGCCGCTCATGCCAGTCTCGCTTCGATCGACACGAGCGGTCGCTCCGTGGCGGGAAGCGTTTGCCCGGCCCGGCTATGGCCCGATTGGCGATCGGCCATGTGACACGCCGCCAGATGCGCCGCGGGATCGCGCCAGCCGCCGAGCGCCGGGGCTTTTGCGGTGCACACATCTTCGGCAAAGGCGCAGCGCGTGCGGAACCGGCATCCGGACGGCGGCGTGATCGGATTGGGCGGATCGCCGGTCAACGGCGCCGCCTCGATCCGATCGATCGGATCGACCGCGAGGCGCGAATCGAGCAAGGCCCGGGTGTAAGGATGCTTGGGCTCCGAATAGATGGCGTCGGCAGGCCCGATCTCCACGACCTGGCCAAGATACATCACCATCACGCGATCGGCGATGTAATGAACCACGTTGAGATCGTGCGAGATGAAGATATAGGTCAGATTGAAGTGGCTTTTGAGATAACGCAAAAGGTTGAGCACCTGCGCCTCGATGGATTTGTCGAGCGCCGACACCGCTTCGTCGAGGATGAGCATGCGCGGCGAGAGCGCAAGCGCGCGCGCGATATTGACGCGCTGCTTCTGGCCGCCGGAAAGCTCATGCGGATAGCGCGACGCGAACAGATCGGGCCGCAAGCCGACGCGGCGCAACAGGTCGTGCGCGGTTTGTTTTGCCGCGGCGCGTGTCACACCGTGCACCCGAGGCCCATAGGCGATCGACTCTTCGACCGGCAACCGCGGATTGAGCGAGGCATCGCTGTCCTGGAAGACGATCTGGAGGTTCCGGCGCAATTCCCGCAACGTCAGCCCGTTCGAGCCGCCGACCGGATCGCCATCGAACACGACGCTGCCGCTATTGCTCGGTATCAAGCCGACCACCAGCCGCGCGAGCGTGGATTTTCCGCAGCCGGATTCGCCGACGACGCCGAGCGTTTCGCCTTTGAACACGGCAAATGAAATGCCGTCGACCGCCTTCACATCGCCGATCCGGCGATTGAACACGCCGCCGCTGACGGGAAAATATTTGCGCAGGCTCTCGACCAGCAGCAGAGGCTGGGCCGGGCCGCCGCGGTCGCGCGGGTCGCCCGGCGGCACGACTACCGGCCGGGCGGGGCGCGCTGCGAGGGAAAAGGCGCGCAGGCCGTTTTTCATGCCTTGATGTCCATCGCCTGCCGCAGACCGTCGCTCACCAGGTTGAAGGACAGCGACGCGATGAAGATCGCCGCGCCCGGCAGCGCGCAAACCAGCGGCTGAACGTAGATCGATTGGCGCAGGGTCGAAAGCATCAGTCCCCAATCCGCGGTCGGCGGCTCGACGCCGAGGCCGAGAAAGGAGAGACCGGACGCCAAGAGGATCGAGACCGAGATGAGGCTCGACGCGTAGATCAGCACCGGCCCCATGATGTTGCGCAGCATGTGATAGAAGATGATCGACAGGCTCGATGCGCCGCTCACGCGCGCGGCGTCGACGAAATCGCGGCTGCGGATCTGGGTCGTCGCTGCCTCGGTCACGCGGCACAAGGACGGGATGAAAACCAAGGTCAGCGCGAGCAAGCCGTTGGCGACGCCGCCGCCCATCGTCCCCGAGATCGCGACCGCGAGCAGTACCGATGGAAAAGCATAAAAAATATCCGTCACCCGCATGATCAGCATGTTGACCCAGCCGCCCAGGAAGCCGGCGACCACGCCGAAAAAACCGCCGATACAGGTCGCAAGGACGACCGGCACGAGCCCCATCATCAGCGACATCCGGCCGCCATAGATGAGGCGTGAAAGCATGTCGCGGCCGAGCTCGTCGGTGCCGAGCAGAAAGTGACGATAGCCGATCGGCTTCAGCCGGTAGAGCATGCTGGTCTTGTCGGGATCGAACGGCGCGATCAAGGGCGCGAGGATCGCGGCCAGCACCAGCAGCAGGATGATCGACAGGAAAAACAAGGTCACGTAATCGCCGCGCAGCCGGCGCTGCACGGTTCGCCAATAGCCCCGGCGGGGAGCGACCGGGGGCGGCGTGTCGATTTCATGCGATTGGGCGAAGCTGAACATCGCCTGCGCCATCAAACCATTCCTCTCACCCGCGCTTGACCCGCGGATCCAACGCCGTCTGCAGCAGGTCCACCGCGAGGTTGATGATCACGAACAACAAGGCAAGGATCAGCAATGCGCCCTGCAGCATCGGAATGTCGCGGGTCAGGATCGCCTTGCTGAGAAGAAAGCCGGTGCCGGGCCAAGTAAAGATCGTCTCGGTCAGGATCGACCCGCCGACGAGATAGCCGAATTGCAATCCCATGACCGGCAACACCTGGGGCAAGGCATTGCGCAGCGCATGCTGCACGATCGTCGCCCGGGCGAGGCCCTTGGCCCGCAGCGTAAGCATGAAATCCTGCGACAGGATTTCGGCAACCGCCGCGCGCGTGCTGCGCATGATGATGCCGAGCGGCACCAGCGCGGTCGTCAGCACGGGCAGAACCGCATAGCGGAGCTGCGACCATTGGGTAAGATCGAATCCGGCTGAGCCGTCCGGCCCCATGCCCGATGACGGCAAGATTCCGAGCTCGACCGCGAAGACGATGATCAGCACGATGCCCAGCCAATAATTCGGCACGCTGACCCCGACCACCGAGGCGATGGTCGCGATCCGGTCGGGAGGCCGGCCGAGATGGAACGCCGCCAGCGTGCCAAGCGCGAGCGCGAGCGGAAAGGCGATCAGCATCGCCCCGACGGCGATGACCAAGGTATGCGACAGCGCCAGCGTGACCTCGCCCAGCACCGGCCGATTGGTCTGGATCGATTTGCCGAAATCGCCGACCGAGGCGCGCGTCACCCATTTCAAATACTGAACCGGAATCGGCTTATCGAAGCCGTAGACTTTCTTGAGATAGGCAATGTCGGCCTGCGTCGCCTCGGGCGGCAGCAAGGATTCGAGCGGATCGCCGGGTGCGAGATAGATGAGGCCGAAGCAGATAATCGTCACCCCGAGCGCGATCGGGGCCGCCAGAAGAACTCGTCTTGCCGCGTAGAGCCACATCGGATTTCCACAGTGCCGGCGATCGCCACTGAATCCTCTCTAGCAATGGCGATGCCAAGCCGAGATGCCGCAGCGCTTAGCCGCGCCGCCATAGGCGGTGGTCGGCGAAAGACTCGCACGCGACCGCCGATTTGCGGGCTTTTCGAGACGACGCGATCGACTGCCCCGGAGTTTCAGGCCCTCCGCGTGACCGACGACTCGACGAAATCCCCAGCGTCCGTCTCTATTGCATTGCACAAAAATCCAACATGCTGCACGAAGCAAAGCATGCGCTGCATTGCGGGCGGCGCCAAAAGAGCCTTTAGAGCTGGAGATTTTCGATTCCAGCAGCGAACCGGAGCATTTTTCGGCGACGCATATGCGATTTGTGCGATTGCGAAGAAGGGCACGCGAATTGCAAAGCCGCTGGAGCGGGCCGAGACCGGCGGCTCCGCGTCTTCGACATGACATAAGGTGAAATGCGATGGCTTGGTTATATAGGCGATATTGGCTCTCGGTCGCCGTTGGCTTCCTCGCGCTCGGCCTGTCGGGGCTTGGAGCGGTTGGCGCCCACGCAGAATCCGTTCTGCGCATCGCCATGACCGCCGGCGACATACCCGATTGGACCGGACAGCCCGATCAGGGCTTTGAAGGCTACCGCTTCGTCGCGTTCGATCTTTACGACGGTCTCGTCAATTGGGATCTCTCGCATAGCGACCGCGAGGCCGTGTTGCGCCCGGGCCTGGCGACGAAATGGTATCCCGATCCCGGCGATCCCAAAAAATGGATATTCGAGCTGCGCCGCGGCGTCACCTTCCACGATGGCTGCGCATGGAATGCCGATGAGGCGATCTGGAATTTCACGCGCCTGACCTCCGACAAGAGCCCGGCCTTCAATCCGGTCCAGTTCGCGCGGGCGCGCTCGCGCACCAACAACATCGGATCGGTCGAGAAGATCGACGACCACACGATCGCGATCCACACCAAAACCGTCGAATCGATGTTTCCCTATAACCTGCCGTTCGTGCTGATGGTGTCGAAATGCGCGCTCGACAAGGCTCAGAACGATTACGCCGCCTATGCCAAGGCGCCCGCCGGAACGGGTCCTTATAAATTCGACAAGGTCGTGCCGCATGAACGGCTCGAGCTCGTCAAGAACGCGGATTACTGGGACAAGAGCCGAATTCCCAAGCAGGACCGCGTCGTGCTCTTGCCGATGCCCGAAGCATCGACCCGCGTCGCCGCGCTTCTGTCGGGCCAAGTGGATTTCATCGAGGCGCCGCCGCCCGATGCGCTCGACCGGCTCAAATCCGCCGGCATGAAGATCGTCACGAATGTCTATCCGCACACATGGCCTTATCTTTTGAATTTCATGCGCGGGCCGTTCCGGGATTTGCGGGTGCGCCAGGCAGCGAATTACGCCGTCAATCGCGACGACATGGTCGAGATGCTCAACGGCGTTGCCGTGCCCAGCTATGGCATCTATGTGCCGAGCCAGCAGAATTACGGCCATCCGTTCGAATACAAGACCGACCCCGCCAAAGCGACCGCGCTCCTGAAGCAGGCCGGCTGCTATCCCTGCGAGATTCACATCGCGATTTCGCCTTCGGGCTCCGGCCAGATGCAGCCCCTACCCATGAACGAGTTGGTGAAGGAGCAACTCGAGAGCGTCGGCTTCAAGGTCGATTTCGACACCATCGACTGGAACACGATGATTACGGTCTTCATCCAAGGCGCGGTGAAATACCCGCAATATGACGGAATCAATTTCAGCAGCGGCGCGACCGACCCGATCAACTTTCTCAAAGGCTTTATGACCCGCTATCGGTCGCCGCTGGGATCGAACTGGGGCGGCTATTCCAATCCGCAGGTCGACGACCTCGCGCAACAGGCGCTGACGACATTCGACCCGGCCCAACAGCATAAATTGCTGGCCCGGATCCACGAACTCGTGGTCAAGGACGCCGTCCGCGTGTTCATCGTCAGCGACCTCAACCCACGCGCTTTGTCGCCCAAGCTGTCCGGCTTCGTCCAAGCGCAAAGCTGGTTCCAGGACATCACGCCGATCGTGGTGGCGCCCTGACAACGCGGCGTTACCGCACGAACGCGTCGGTGAACAGGCCGTCATAGGATTTGAGTTTATCCGAGGGCGCCATCAATCCAGCTTCGATATTGAGGCGCTCGGAATTGCTCAGCACCGCGGCGACGATGCGGGGCGGCACCGGCGTGCCGATCTCGATCGCCTGGAACGAGCGCTCGACCACCGCCGGATCGATCTTGTCGAAATGTTTCTTCATCAAAGCCAGCGCTTCTTGCGGCTGGTCGTGAATGAATTTCGCGCCTTCGGCCAGCCCGTGTCCCATTTTCTCGCAGACCGAGCGATGGTCGATGCAGAATTGCGGCCGGGTGACAATGACACCGGAGCCGTTGGGCGCGATCCAATCGGGGTCGCCGGTGGTCGGGCTGGCGATCGCCACCGCCGTTCTATCCTCGATCACCTGTTGCGGCCAGGGCGGCCCGCCGGCGAAACCGTCGAGCGCGTGGCGCGAGAACGCCGCCACGGTCTCCGCAGGCGGCAGGGGGGCGATGATCATGCTTTCCGGATCGAAGCCGCCGGCCTTCGCGATCACGCGCAGATAGGCATCGACAACCGAATTCACCCCATCGACGCCCATGCGCTTGCCCTGCAAGAGCTTGGCGCGTACCGCAAGCGGGGCGTGCGGATCGAAATGCGCCGCGTCGGCGATTTTCTTGCTAACGACGATAGTCCAGACCGGCTTGTCGATCATATTGGCGATCGCCAGCATGCGTTGCCCATGCGCGGCGGCGCGGGTGAGCGCGGCTCCCGACGACACCGAGAACTCGACCGAGCCCGAGACGACGGCGTTGAATGCGCCAATGCCGGCGATCGTCACCATCTTCACGTCGAGCCCCTGCTGCTTCCAGAAGCCCAGATCCTCCGCCGCGTAGATGCCGAGGAATTGCATGACGTCCGCGGGCAATGCCAGCACCGCATGCTCGTCCTCGGCATGCGCCGCCAACGGGACCCCGGCAAGCACCGAGCCGACCAGTGCCACCGCTGCGACACGCCGCGTCCACTGCCTCATCTCATCGCCTTTCCGCCCGCGCGAGCGCCGGCATCATTTGAGGAACTCGTTGGTGAACAGATCGTCGTAGCTCTTAAGCTGGTCGGCCGGCTTGACGAAGCCGGCCTCGACATTGATGCGGTCGGCATTGGCCAGTGCTTTTGCCTCGACCAGAGGCGGCTGAGGCATCGCTTTCCGCATCACCGCGAACGAAGCCTCGACGACAGCCTGACCGATGTTGGGAAAGCGCTTTTTCAGGATCGCGAGCGCTTCCTGCGGGTGCTCGTGCACGAACGCGCTCGCCAGCACCATCGCATGTCCCATTTTCTCGCAGATCGAGCGGTGCCGGATACAGAATTGCGGGCGGGTGATGAGGGTGCTCGATGCGATCGGGCTGAGCCAGGGCGGATCGCCCTTGATGCCGCTCGCGACCACCGCAACGCCGCCGTTTTGCTCGAGGATTTGCGGCCAAGGCGGCCCGAGCGCGATGCCGTCGATCTGATGGCGCGCATAGGCGCCGAGCATCTCCTGCGGCTGCAAGGCCGACACCGTGATGGAATCGGGATCGATCCCGCCTGCTTGCGCGATCACCCGCAGATAGGAATGCGCCGCCGAGCCGATGCCATCGACCACGATGGTGCGGCCCTTCAGCACTTTCGCGCGCTCGGCAAGTGGCGCCGTGGGATCGAAATGCGCGACATCGGCGATGTCCTTGCGGATCACCACATCCCAAGGCGGCAGATTGTTCATATTGGCGATCGCCAGCATCTTCTGGCCCCTGGCAGCCGCGCGATCGAGATTGGTGCCCGAGGAAAACGAGAAATCCACCGCCCCGGCGATCAGGGCGTTGAAACCCGCATTGCCGGCGAGGAATCGAATCTTCACGTCGAGTCCGCTTTGCGCGTAAAGATGTGCGTCCTCGGCGATGTAATCGGCGGTGAACGCAAAGGAAACCGCCGGAATCGCAATCGTCGTCGGCTGCAGGCTTTGCGCGCCCGCCGCTCTCGCCGCGGCGCCAAAGAGTGGCGCGACAAGCGCCGCGCCGAGGGCGAAATTCCGGATGCGGCGACGATGTCCTACCAACACGACCCCTCCCTCGTCTCCGGCGGCGATTGATCCCGGCGCCGCGCCCAAGCCTGGCTCATTCTAGCCGGTTTTGCCCATTGTCTCAGCGGTAATCATCAAGGCGTCGAGCGCCACCGCGCCGTCGGCACGGGCGATCGGCGAATTGATCTCGATATCGAGCGAGGCGCAACGATCATCCCCCGTTAATGATTTGCGCTGAGGCCCGCCGTCCCGGGGCGACGGGATTTTGGCCGGGGACTTGCATAAACCCTCGCTTTCTCCCACTCTCGCAGCAACCTTTTCGAAGCCCGGAGGAAGACAATGCCAGACGCCAATTCACCGACCCAAAACGCACCCAGCCAATGGACCGAAGCTCCCGCCGGCGATGTCGCCGATGCGGTCGTGGGCGCCATGACGGCCGGTGGCGTCGACCACCTCTTTTTCACCTCAGGCAGCGAGATCGGCTTCTATCAGGAAGCGACCGCCAAGGCGAAGGCGCAGGGACGCAAGACTCTGAACCTCATCACCGTGCCGCTCGAGCACGTCAGCCTAAACGCGGCGCTCGGCTTTGCTGCGGTCAGCGGCCGGCCGGCGGCCACCGCCGCGCATGTCGATTGCGGCACCCAGCATTATGGCGGCGCCGTTCATACCGCCTGGCGCTCCGGCCTTCCGGTGATCATCACCGCCGGCGCTCCGCCGACCGCCTATCCCGGCTCGATGCGCGGCGCGCGCAACGGTGCGCATCTCTGGTCGCAGCAGCAATGGGACCAGAACAGCATCATCCGCCAATACGTCAAGTGGGACAAAAGGCTCGAGTATCAGGACAATCCGGGCCTCATGGTAAGCCGCGCGATTCAGGTGGCGACCAGCGAGCCTGCCGGGCCGGTCTATATGAGCTTCCCGCAAGAAATTGCGCTGATGCCGCTCAACGGCACGCGCTATCCGACGGCGGCGCAGCTCGGCGTCGCGCGGCCGGCCGCGCCGGATCCCGAGGGTGTCACGGAGATCGTCGATCACCTCTTGAAGGCGAAGAACCCGATGGTGGTCGCCCTCGCCTCGGGCCGCAACGACAAGGCGGTGGCGGCGCTGGTCGAGCTGTGCGAGTTCGCCGGCATCGCGGTGGTCGCCAGCGGCCACGGCGGCTATCTCTCTTTCCCAATGACCCATCCGCTCTATCAGCGCGATTCGATGCTGCTGCGCGGCGCGGATGTCGTGCTGACGTTCGAGAGCGAGGTGCCGTGGCTGCCCGGCGCGAACGAGCCGGGGCCGAATTGCTATATCGCGGCGATCGATCACGATCCGATCCGCGGTCGCATCCCGAGTTATGATTTCAGCGCCAACATTCGCCTCACCTCCGATCCGCTGCTCGGCATGAAGGCGCTCACCGCCGAGCTCAAGAGCCGCATGACCGACGCCGACAAGAAGAACGCGGCTGACCGCAAGGAGCGCTTGACGAAGCAGTCGCGCGAGCATTGGGCGAAGCTCGAGGCGGATGCGAAATCGCGCTCGACCAAGAACCCGATCGATCCGCTTTGGGTCAGCTATCAGCTCGGCCAAGTGCTCGATGACAATTGCATCCTGTTCGACGAGACGCTCGCCACCCCCCGGCTTCGCGATTACATCCACATCTCGCGGCCGCGCTCCTACTTCAAGCAGAACGGCTCCAGCGGTGGCTGGACGCCCGGCGCGGCACTCGGCGCGAAATTCGCCGCGCCCGATCGCGATGTCATCGCGGCTTGCGGCGACGGCTTCTACATGTTCGGCACGCCGGGCCCGGCCCTTTGGGCGGCGGCGCATCACGGCAAGCCATTCATGGCGGTCGTTTATGTCAACCGCAGCTACAGCACGGGGACATTGGCCGTCTCCGACAAGTACCCCGATTCTTTCGCGCAGAAGGCCGGCTATCCCGGCGGCTACTTCGATCCGCCGATCGATTTCGCCAAGGAAGCCGAAGCCTGCGGCGCTTACGGCGAGAACGTGCGCGATCCGGCCGAGGTCGGTCCGGCGCTGAAGCGCGGGCTCAACGAGATCCGCAACAACAAGCGGCCGGCCGTGATCGCGGTCTGGCTGCCGCGCCTCGGCCAGAAAGACTGACGGCTCTCGATTTTCTCGATCAACGGCATGGCAGCCAAATCGGCGGTCATGCCGTTTTTCTTTGGGCGAAGATTTAATTCAAATGGAGAACCCGATGTCCGATGAGATCGTCCTCTATACGCATCCGCAATCGCGCGGGCGGGTGGCGCGCTGGATGCTCGAAGAAATCGGCCAGCCCTATCGCACCGAGCTACTCGACTACGCGACCAGCATGAAGGCCCCCGCCTATCTCGCCATCAATCCGATGGGCAAAGTGCCGGCGCTCACGCATGGCGCCACCGTCGTCACCGAGGGCGCTGCGATCTGCGCCTATCTCGCCGATGCTTTTCCCGAGGCCGGCCTCGCACCGCCGCCCGGTCATCCGCTCCGCGGTCCCTATTACCGCTGGCTGTTCTTCGCCGCCGGCCCGATCGAGGCTGCCGCCAGCAATAAGGCGCTGGGCTTCGTCGTGCCGGACGGACGCGAGCGCATGATGGGTTACGGCACCTACGCCGAGGTCGTGAGCACGCTCGAAGGCGCCGTCTCGGAGCGCGACTATCTCGTGGGCGACACCTTCACCGCCGCCGACGTTTATGTCGGATCGCATATCGGCTTTGGCATGCAGTTTGGCACGATCGAAAAGCGTCCGGCCTTCGAGAAATATTGGGCGCGAATCAGCGCGCGCCCCGCCGCGCTGCGGGCAAAGGAGACCGACGACAAGCTCGCCGCGCAGCAGCAGGCTCAATCGCGTCGCTAACGGCTAGACGATCCGGGTCACGAGATCGCCGATCTTCTCGATCGTGATCTTGACCTGATCGCCGCGCTTCAAGAACTCGCCGGTCTCGGCGCCGACGCCCGACGGCGTGCCGGTCAAGACGACGTCGCCGGGGTAGAGCGTCAGGCAGGTCGAGAGATGCGCGAGCTGCTCGGCCGCGGTGAAGATCATGCGGCTGGTATTCGAATCCTGCTTCACCGCGCCATTGACCCAAAGCTTGATTGCAAGCTTCTGCGGGTCATCAATCTCGTCGGATGGAACCAACCACGGTCCCATCGGACAGGCGCCGTCGAATACCTTCTGCCCAATCCAGTCGTATTTGAACGGCGATTGGAACGCGATATGCGGCCGCGCAGTCCGGTCGCGCTGCGAGAGATCGTTGCCGATCGTGTAGAAGGCAACGTGGTCGAGTGTCCTTTCCAGCGGCACGTCCTTCATCTTGGTGCCAATGACGAGACCCAGCTCGGCTTCCCAATCGAGCTTCTCCGAGGTCAGCTTCACCGCATCCTCGGTCGCGACCGCGCAGCGCGACACCTTGATGAAATGCCAGGGATTGAGGCCCAGCTCGTGCGGATCGGGCTCGACCGGGATGTTCTGGATGCGCGCCATATTGGCCATGTGATCGCTGTAATTGGCGCCGGCGCAATAGATCGTCGGCGGATAGAGTACCGGCGCCAAGAGCTTCACCTCATCGAGGCGCTTGCCCGGCTTGCCGGCGGCCTTGTTTGCCGCCTCGCTCAAGGCGGGCTTCGCCGCCGCCCAATCGTCGAGCACGCCGAGCACCGCGGCATAGGCCTGCTTGCCGGTTAGCGTCGCGAGATCATAAACGATCTCGCCGACCGCGATCCCGGCGCGCGGCCCTTCGGACGATTGGTAGCTGAGCAAACGATAGCTGGTCATGATTGTGGTCCTTTCTTGACGCGCAGCTTTGCGGTCGCCGCGCGATCGATTTCACCCGTCATGGCGTCGACCGCGACGCCATAGTCCGATGCCGCGGCCGTGCCGCTGACATAGCCCTCGACCACGTCGAAGGCGACGCGCTCGGCCGGGCGATCCTTGGGATCGCCAAACCCGCCGCCGCCGCCCGAGCGGATCATGAAGCCGTCGCCTTTTTTGAGCCGTTGCGCAAGGAGCTTGGCATTGGGCGGATTGTCGTGCCATAGGCCGTCGACGCGCAGCTCGATCGAATTGCCGGCGCCGGCCTGGCCGCCGTAAAGCCCCCAGGGCCGGCAGAATTTCCGCTCGATGCGGGTGTTGAGCTGCATCGGGCACAGTGCCGTCACGGCGTAATCGGCGCCGAGCCCGCCGCGCCGCAAGCCCGCGCCGCCGCTGTCACAGCGCAGCTCGTAGCGCTCGATCAGCAAGGGGAACTTCGCCTCGACCTGCTCCGACGGCGTGTTGTGCGTGTCGCCATCGTTGATGCAGACCGTGACCGAGACGCCATCCTCGGAGGATTTCGCCCCCCAGCCGCCGCCGACGGGTCCGAGATGGGTGATGAACAAATTGCCTTCGGGCGAGATGCCATGAAGCTGGGCGATGACGAGATCGGCGTGGTGGCCGGCGATCGTGCGCTCGGGAATCGCCAGCGCCATTGCCTTGAAGATCGTGTCGATGACCGTCATCGGAAACGACATCCAGTTCTGCAACGGCGCCGGCCGCACCGCGCTGATGACCTTGCCGAGCGGCATCACGATGTCGAGCGAGCGAAAGCTGCCTTCGTTCAGCGGGTAATTGGTCGGCGTCGTGAGGCATTTATAGGCGACCTGAGCGCAAGCGATGCCGGTCGCCGGACCGGAATTGTAGAAGCCGCGCACCTGGGCGCTGACTTCCGAAAGGTCGATCGTCATGCGCTCGCCCTTGACCTCGACCCGCACGCGGATCGGCACGCGCCTGCCGAGATCGAGCCCGTCATCGTCCATGAAGGATTCGGCTTCATAGACACCGTCGGGGATGGAGAGTGTGTTGGCGCGCGCCTCGGCCTCGGTCTGATCCATGATTGCCGCGACCGAGCCGAGCACCGCCTCCGCGCCGTAACGCCCTACCAGCTCCAGGAAACGCCGCTCGCCGGTGGTTAGCGCGGTGACCTGCGCGCGTAGATCGCCCATCGCAAAATCGGGCAGCCGGCAATTCATGCGGATGATGTCGACGATGTCTTGGTTGACCACGCCCCCATTCCGGTACTTCACCATCGGGATCTGCAGGCCCTCGGTGTAGATATCGGTCGAGACGACGCCGCGCGTGCCGCCGATGTCGAGCCAATGCGCCATGCAGCAGCCGAATCCGACCAGCGTGCCGTCGTGGAAATACGGCATCGTAAAGGTGACGTGGTTGAGATGGCTGCCGGTGATGTAGCCGTCATTGGTCACAAGGATGTCGCCGGGATGGATGCCGTCCGGCCCGAAATGCTTGAGCTTGGCCTTCACCGTCTCGGCCATGCCGCGGATGAACATCGGCAGGCCCAACCCGATCGAGATGGTCTCGCCCGCGGCCGTGAATAGGCCGACGGTGAAATCGAGCGCCTCATAAACAATGAGGTTGTAGGCCGTGCGCATCAGATTGGTCTTCATCTCCTCGGTGACGGCGATGAGACCGTTGCGGATGATCTCGACCGTGACCGGATCGACGGGCTTGCGCGGCGTGCTCATTCCCGCCCTCCGAGCGCGATATCGATATTGCCCATGCCGTCGATCGCGGCGACATCGCCGGGCGCAATCACGGTGGTCGACGCATGTTCCTCGATCAGCGCCGGACCGGCGATGCGATTGCCGGCCAGCAGCGCTGCCCGCGCATAGACCGCCGTATCCACGAAGCCGCCGCCGCGGAAATAAACCGGCTTGCGGCGAAGCAGCGCCGTCGGCGGCGGCTCGCGCCCGCCCACCGATAGCTCGATCTTCGGCGGCTTGGGCAATTCGCCGATGACCGTGACGCGCAAGCTGACCATCTCGGCCAGCTCCTTGGGCGCCGACGTACCATAGCGTTGCAGGTGGACGGCATCGAATTCGCGCTTGATCGCATCGCGATCCTGGCGCGCGAAGAGATCGCGCTCGAGCGCGACGGTGACGGCGTGCTCCTGGCCGACATAGCGCATATCGGCATAGCGCTGGATCGTCACGGCGCGCGGACGCATGGCGGATTGCGCAACCGCCTGCCGACCGGATTCCTCCATCTCGCGATAGAGGCCCTCGACGAGATCGAACGGCGCAGCGGCGAGCTTTTGGAAGCAGGAGCGCACATAGTCGCGCCGCAGATCGCTGAACAGCATGCCATAGGCGGAGAAATGCCCCGGCGAGAAAGGTATCAGCACGCGGCTGATGCCGATCTCGCGGGCGATGGCCGAGGCATGCAAAGGGCCGGCGCCGCCATAAACGATCATCGCGAACTTGCCGGCGTCGAGACCGCGCTCGGTGGTGACGCCTTTCACCGCATAGGACATCGCTGTCGCGGCGATGCGCAGAATCCCTTCGGCGGCCTCCATGACATCGAGTCCCAGCGGCGCGGCGACGCGCGTCCGCAGCGCGCGCTCGGCGGCCGCGGCATCGAGTGCCATCTCGCCGCCCAGGAAATGCTCGGGATCGAGCCGGCCCAAGACCAGATTCGCGTCGGTCACGGTCGGCTCGGTGCCGCCGCGGCCGTAGCAGGCGGGCCCTGGCATCGAGCCGGCGCTTTGCGGGCCGACCCGCAACGCTTTGCCCTCGGCGAGCCGCGCGATACTCCCGCCGCCGGTGCCGACCTCGAAGATATCCATCATCGGGATCTGGATCGGCAGCGCGCGCTCATAGCCGCCGATCAGCGCGCTGCCAGCCGTCAGCGGCCGGCCGTCGCTGATGACGCCGGCCTTCGCGGTCGTGCCTCCCATGTCGAAGGCGATAGCGTCGCGCAGGCCGAGCTGCGCACATAACGCCTGCGCGCCGATGACCCCCGCGGCCGGGCCGGATTCGAGCATCCGCACGCAATCGCGGCGCGCCTCGTCGACCGGGAACAAGCCGCCGGTCGATTGCACGACATAGAAATCGCCGCCGAAGCGGTCCGCGCGGAGCTGCCGGTCGAGCTCGCCAAGATAGCGATCGACGCGCGGACCGATATAGGCGTTGGCGGCAACGGTCGAGACGCGCTCGAACTCGCGATATTCCTGGGATAGGCGATGCGAGGACGAGACGAAGGCGTGCGGGATTTCCTCGCGGACGATCTCTTCGACCCGCTGCTCATGCGCGGGGTTGCGATAGGAATGCAGCAGCAGGATCGCCACCGCCTCGACACCGCGCGTCTTGAGATCGCGCGCCAAGCCCCGCACCTGCTCCTCATCGAGCGGCGTATAGACCGAGCCGTCGGCCATCATCCGCTCATCGACCTCGAAGCGCCACGAGCGCTTCACCAGCGGCTCATGCTTGCCGAAGAACAAATTGTAGGAATCAGGCCGGTTGATCCGCCCGATCTCGTAGATGTCGCGAAAGCCGCGGGTAATGAGCAGCGCGGTCTGCGCGCCGGTGCGCTCCAAGAGCGTGTTGATCCCGATGGTGGTGCCGTGAAGGAACAGATAGGCGTCTTCGACCTTCACCTGCGTCGCGGCCAGCGAATGGCGGATGCCTTCACCCAAGCCCGGATGGGTCGAGAGCGCCTTGCCGAAGGTGAGCGTGCCGCCGTCCTCGTCGAACGCCGCGAGATCGGTGAAGGTGCCACCGATATCGACGGCGACACGCAGGCAACGCGAAACAGCGCTCATGTCGCTATTTCGCGATGTCCTCGAGCACGCGGCCGCGCCATCGCCCCTCCCCCCGGATTCTCACGCCGCGGACCATAGCGTCATCCGCCGCGCCGGAACAGCAGCGCGGTGTGCGTCACCCGATTTCGGTGATGATTTCCGGAAACTGGTGCAGCCGCTCGGCGCCGCGATCGGTGATGAGGTAATCGTCGCACGCCCAGTTGAACGAGCCCGCCAGCGCATAAGTCGGGTGACAAGACAGCACCATGTTCGCCTTGAGCCTCATCGGCTCGTCGAAACGCACCAGCGGCCGCTCGACCATGTCATAGCCTTGACCGTGGCAGTAGAGCCGCTTTTCCTCGGGCCGGCCGTGCTCGCGCATGAATTGGTTATAAGCGTCCCAGATATCCTTGCAGGCGGCGCCCGGCTTCAAGAGCTTGAGCGTAAAGTTGCGCGCCTCGATCACAAAGGCGAATTCATCTTTCATCTCCTGCGACGCCTTGCCGAGCACGCAGGTCCGGCCGAGCTCGGTATAGAAGCCGCCGGCGCCGTTGCTTTCGACCAAGAGGCTAAGCTGGTCGCCGGCCTTGATCGTGCGGCTCTGGAAATGGCGATTGGCTTGCAGCGGCGCGGTACCGACGGGTCCCGAGGCACACATGAAAAGGCCCTGCTCGCTGCCCAGGCTGTGGCCGAGTTGCTCGGCGACGGCCGCAATCTCGATATCCTTTTTTCCCGGCACCATCGTCGCAAAGGCAGCCTCCATGCAGCGATCCTGCATGATCGCGGTGCGACGGATAAAATCGATCTCCTCGGTACTCTTGATCGCCTTGACGTCGTCGACGAGGTCGGATGCCTCGACGAATTTGGCGTTGGAGAGCTTGCCGCGGCGCAGACGATCGACGAACGCCGAGGCCATCGCCGCGGTGCCGACGAGGCCGATGGTCGCGCCCGAATAAGCCTCCATCGCCTTTTCCGCGAGGGCAGCGTCGTTCTCCTTGGTATAGGGCGCCGCGGAATAGCTCGGTGAGGTCATCACGCGCTTGACGCCGCGGCGGACGCCGTCGCCTTCGGGCGGGAGCATGCGGTCGCCGCCGAACGGGCCCTGGCCGATTACCGTCATGCCTTCGTCGCGCGGAAAGACCACCGACATGGCATAGCCGTTGGTCGCCGGCAGGTCGGTGAAATATTTCACGTAGCCGCCCATGAAGTCGTTGTTGTTCTGCATCACAAGAACGTCGATGCGCTGCGCCTCCATCGCCTTGCGAACGGCCTTCCAACGCCGCTCGAGCTCGGCCGTCGAGATCGGCATGTTGAGGCGTTCTGATTCATCGGCCATTTACGATCTCCATCGCTTCGAATTTGCGCCTCTCTTAGCGCGCAAGCATCAAGGCGTCGAGCGCGACCACGCCCGCGCCGCGCGCTCGCACCACCAGGGGATTGATCTCGATCTCGTCGAGCGCCGGATTGGCCAGCATCAGCGCGCCGATCTGCGCGGCGGCTTCGGCCACGGCCTCGATATCGAGCGGCGGCTCGCCGCGCATGCCGGCCAGCACGCGAGCCGCTTTGAGCTGCCGAATTTCCGCGACGATCTCGGCCACGCCGAGCCCCGCTGGAAAGAGGCGCACATCTTCCAGCGCCTCGGTCCAAATGCCGCCAAGACCGATCATCACGATCGGTCCCCAATCGGGATCACGACGGGCGCCAACGATCATCTCGACACCGGGCGCGGCCATGCGCTCGACCAGGACACCGTCGAGCTTGATGCCGGGAGCGGCCTGCGCCACGCGATCCTGCAGACGGTCCCATGCGGCTTCCAGCACGTCGGGAGTCAACACGCCGAGCTCGACGCCGCCGAGATCGCTCTTATGCGGAATGTCCGCGGATTGGATTTTCAATACGACCGGATAGCCGATCCGCGCGGCCACCGCCCGAGCCTGGATGACGTTCGGCGCGAGGCTGCCTTCGGGCACGGCGATCCCCGCCTGAACCAGCAATTGCTTGGCACGATATTCGGGGATCGCGCCAGGGCCGGGCACCGCGATTGCAGGCAGCGCTGCGCGCGGGGCATTCGACGCCGCGATGGGTCGTCCATAAGCATAGAGATGCGCCATCGCGCGCATCGCCCGATCCGGCGAGCGAAAGAACGGAACGCGGCTCTCGCCGACGAGCTGCGTGAATTCCGCGGTCAGCGGCACCTCGTCGCCCATAATCACGAGCGCGACCGGCCGCGTCTCCTCCTGAACCAACGGTATCAGCGACCGGCCCTTCGCCATTTGGAGCTGCGGCGTTCCCGGCACCATCGCCAGGATCGCGCAGCCGATATTACCGTCCGCCAGCATCAGCCGCGCGGTCGTGCCATAGATGTCCGCCTGGCCCATGCCTGCGGTGGCAAGATCGAGCGGATTGTCGATCGGAACGAAACTCGGCAATAACGGCCGGAGCGCCGCGACCGTCGCATCGCCCAGCGTCGGCACATCGAGCCCGATACGCTTGCAGAAATCGAGCGCGATGCCGCGCATGGCGCCCGAATTGCTGGCGATGGCAGCGCCCTTCGCGGCGCCCTGAGGCCAGCGCGCCAGCAGCGTCGCCGTGTCGATCAGCTCGTCCATCGTCTCGACCAGAACGACGCCGCGGTGACGCAGCACGGCCTGCATCACGGCGTAATCGCCGGCGAGCGCGCCGGTATGGGAGCGCGCCGATTCCCGCGCCCGCTCGGTGCTGCCGGGATGCATCAGCAGCACCGGCTTGCTGAGCGCGCGGGCGCGCGCGACCAGATCGAGGAAGCGCGCGGGCTGGCGGATTTGCTCGAGAAACAGGACCATCAGCCGGGTCTGCGGATCGTCGAGCACGGCGTCGAGGAAATCCTCGGCACCGATGACGGCCTCGTTGCCGGTCGAGATCGTGTAATTGACCGGAACGCCCTTGGCGCCCAGCGCCGAGGCGATGTTGCCCATCATCGCGCCGCTTTGCGCGATTACCGCTGCACCGTTCGCGCCCGCCGCGATCACATCGGTTTCGACCGCGCCGAACGAGAACGACACGCGATCGACGAAATTGCTGAAGCCCATGCA
>DATLUE010000426.1:0-12544 GCA_035533255.1 Allostellaceae bacterium
GTGTGCTGATCGGTCGAGATCACATCCTCGAGATGTCCGGGCTCGAGCGCGCGGATATGGCCGGCGACCACTTGATCGAGCAGGCTTTGCTGCGCCGGCGCGACGATCAGCAGCGCGACGCCGGCGGCGAGCGCCGCGCCGAGCGCGAAGCTCGCCCCCTCGCGCCACCACGCCCGCGCCGGCTGTGTTAGCGGCGGCGCGATGCCGAGACCGGCGCGGATAACGCGCCGCAAGCTCTCGGGCGCCCGGTAGCGCGGCGCGCTGTCGCGCAGCAGCGCGCGCGTCGCCGCGAGCTCGGCATAGGCATCGCGGCACGCGGCGCAGTCCTGGCGATGCCGCGCCGCGCGCCGCGCTTTGGCGGCGTCGAGCTCGCCGTCGAACTCGGCCTGTACCAGCAACAGATTCTCGCACTCCATGCTCATCGTCCTTCCTCGCCCTGCACCGCTGCCGCCAGCATCTGCCGCGCGCGCCACAGCCGCGACATCACGGTGCCGATCGGGGCTTGCGTGATCTGCGCGATCTCCTTGTAGGCAAGCTCCTCGATCTCGCGGAGCACGAGGGTCTCGCGCAACTCCACCGGCAACGCGGCGAGCAGCCGCGTCAGCCGGGTGCGATCCTCGCGCTTCGAGAACGCGATCTCGGGATCGTCGCCGGGATCGACCAGCTCGGGCGCGGCCGGTCCGTCGCGCTCGTCGCCCGGCAGCGGCACCGCGACCGCGCCGCGCACCAGGGCGCGCGAGGCATAGGCGGTGTTGCGCACGATCTGCAGCAGCCACGCGCGCGCATTGGTGCCGCGAAAGCCGGCAAAATAGGTCGCGGCGCGCAGCACCGCCTCCTGCACCACATCGTCGGCATCGGCCGGATTGCGGGTCAGCCAGCGTGCCAGATTATAGGCGGCGTCGAGATGGGGCAGCACCACCGCCTCGAACTCCGCGCGCATCATCGCCGTCCGCTCCTCGCTCATGCCCGTCGATTGGACCCGGGCCGATCCGGATAAGACCGCGCCAGCGGCCGATTTATTCTCGGCTGCAGGTCGGCCATGCGGCGCGAATAAGCGGCCGCGATCCGCGGTCTCCTCGCTATCGGCAAGCAGGAGAGCAGCGGATGACGACGGACAGCAAGGGCGGCACGACGCGCCGCCGGGTATTGGAATGCATGAGTTGGGGCAGCGCCGGGATTCTTTGGACCGTGGCCGGCGGCGTGCCGGTCGCGCGCACGCTGGACGCGGCGCCGGGACACGCGGCGCTGGCCGAGGCGGGGGCTTTCAGCTTCGTCCAGGTCAGCGACTCGCATATCGGCTTCACCAAGGATCCGAATCCGACGCCCGACGCGACCCTGCGCGAGGCGCTCGGCAAGATCGCGGCGATGCCCGATCGCCCGGCCTTCATGGTCCATACCGGCGACGTGTCGCATCTCTCGAAGCCCAGCGAGCTCGAGGCCGCGAGCGCGATCATGAAAGCCGCCGCGCTCGAGACCTTTTACGTCCCGGGCGAGCACGAGACCATCGGCGACGATGGCAAAGAGTTCTTTTCGCGCTTCGCGCCGCGCGCCGCGCAACCCGGCGGCTGGTACAGTTTCGATCAGGGCGGTATTCATTTCATCGGGCTCGTCAACGTCGTCAATCTCAAGCCCGGCGGCCTCGGCTATCTCGGCCCCGATCAGCTCCAATGGCTGGCCAAGGATACCAAGGGCTTGAGTGCCAGCACGCCGATCGTGGTGCTCGCTCATATGCCGCTCTGGGCGCTCTATCCCGAATGGGGCTGGGGCACGGACGACGCCGCGCAGGCATTGGGCGCGCTGCGGCGCTTCGGCTCGGTGACCGTGCTCAACGGCCACATCCACCAGGTGCTGCAGAAGGTCGAAGGCAACGTCTCGTTCCAGACCGCGCGCTCGACCGCCTTTCCGCAGCCGGCGCCCGGCGTCGGCCCGGGTCCCATGCCGATGCAGATCGCGGCCGACAAGCTGCGGACGACGCTCGGCATCCGCAAGATCGATTTCATCGGCACCAAGCTCGCGATCAGCGATCGCGCGCTCGAATCCTGAGGCAACGATGCGGAAAATTCTCGCGCTTGCCCTGGCGGGCGGGCTCATCGGCTTTGCCGGCACGGCGCTGGCTCATGACATGAGCGGCATGTCCGCAATGCCCATCGCGGTCGAGGTCGCGGCGATTGCATCCAACGCGGTCACGATCGATAATTTCGCCTTCGCGCCGGCCAGCGTGACCGTAGCGGCCGGCACGACCGTCACCTGGACCAACCGGGACAATGATGCGCACACGATCACCAGCACCGCCGACCCGAAGCTCTTCCACTCGGCGGCGCTCGACACCGGCGCTAGCTTCAGCTTCACGTTCGCCAAGCCCGGCACCTACCAATATTTCTGCTCGATCCACCCGCGGATGGTTGGCACCGTGGTGGTGAAATAGGCGCGGGAGAACTTGACGGGAGCCGAAACGCTCCCGCCGAGTGTTTTGCGGCGCGACGTTTGGAAGCCTTTATGCTATGACTCACCCGTCACTTAGACGGTGGTCTTAGCCTTGACTGTCAACCCGCGCCTGGACGCTCTCGCCGACAACCCGTTCGCCAGGCTGCGGGTGCTGCTCGACGGCGTTTCGCCGCGCGCCAACGAGCCGATTTTGCGCTGGGCGGTGGGCGAGCCGCAGCACGCGCCGCCGGCGATGCTGGCGCGGGTACTGGCCGAGAGTGCCGTGCTGTGGAACCGCTACCCGCCGCCCAGCGGCACCAGCGAATACCGCGCCGCCTGCGCGGCCTGGCTGACGCGCCGCTATCGCCTGCCGCCCGGCATGATCGATGGCGAGCGGCATGTGCTGATCGCCAATGGCACCAAGGAAGCCCTGTTCCTCGCCGCGCAGATGGCGGTGCCGCCGGAAAAAGCCGGGCGTGTGCCGGCCGTGCTGATGCCCAATCCTTACTACAACGTCTACAATGGCGGCGCGACGATCGCCGGCGCCGAGCCGATCTATCTCGATTGCACCAAAGCGACCGGCTTCCTGCCCGATCTCGACGCGATCCCCGAAAGCGTGCTGGCGCGCTGCGCGCTGCTCTATCTCTGCAGCCCCGCCAATCCGCAAGGCGCGGTCGCCGACCTCGACTATCTCAAGAAGGCGCTCGCGCTCGCCCGCGCCTATGATTTCGTGCTCGCATCGGATGAATGCTATGGCGAGATCTACGGCGCGGTGCCGCCGCCCGGCGCGCTCGAGGCCTGTGCCGCGCTCGGCGGCGCGCTCGATCATGTGCTGGTGTTTCATTCGCTCTCGAAGCGCTCGAACGCCGCCGGCCTGCGCTGCGGCTCGATTGCCGGCGATCCTTATCTGATCGAGCGCTTTGCGCATCTGCGCTCCTACGCCGCCGCGCAAGTGCCGCTGCCGGTGCAGGAAGCCGGGATCGCGCTCTGGGGCGACGAGACGCATGTCGAGGCCAATCGCGCGCTCTATCGCCGCAAATTCGATATCGCCGAGCAGCACCTCGCGGGCAAGCTCGGCTTCTACCGGCCCGCGGGCGGGTTCTTTTTGTGGCTCGATGTCGAGGACGGCGAGCACGCGGCGCTGGCGTTGTGGCGCGACGCGGCCATTCGCACCCTGCCCGGCGGCTATACCGCGCGCACCAATCCGGGCGCCGCGAATCCGGGCCAACGCTATATCCGCATCGCTTTGGTGCATGACGACGCGACCATCGAGGCCGGCATGAGACGGCTGCTGCGCGTTTTGACGTAAGGGGACAGCATGGCGAGCATCACCGATTCCGGCCGCAAATTCTCGTTGGGCGAAGGGCATCCCTGGCGGCGTTTCGCCATCGTGACCTGCGGCACGGCGTTCCTGGCGTTCGGCGCTTTCCTCGCCGCCGCGCTCGCCAGCCACCAGCCGGGCGATCCATCCTGGAATCAATCGATCAACGCGACCGCGCGCAACGCGATGGGCCTCGAGGGCGCGCGCTTTTCCGATCTGCTGCTGCAATGGCTGGGCCTCGCGGCGTGGCTGTTGCCGGTGGTGCTGCTCGATTGGGCGGTGCGCTGCATCGGCGGCCGCGGCTTGCGCCGCTTTTGGCTGAAGTTTCTGCTACTGCCGCCGCTGCTGCTGGCCGCGGCGCTGGCGATCTCGATCCTGCCGGCGCCGGCGGGCTGGACGCTCAAGGCGGGGCTCGGCGGCGTCGTCGGCAAGCTCAGCCGCGACGGCTTCGCGCATATCAGCGTCGCGCCGCCGCTGTCGGCGATGGCGGCGGCGCTGCTGGTTGCGCTGCTGCTGCTCTATGTGATGGGCTGGTCGGCGCTGAGCCTCGCGCCGCGCGCCGCTGCGGGCAAGAAGCGCTATGTCCGGCCGCAAAGCCGCGTCCGTGCCGCGCGCGCGGATGACGATGACGACGAGGATTTCGCTGCCGACGCGCCGGCTCGGCCCGGCCTGATCGCCCGGACCCGCGCGCTGCTGCCATTACTGACGTTCCGGCCGCGTGCCGGCGACGATGGCGCGCTCGCGCGCGAGCGGCGCGAGCCCTCGCTCGGTGCGTTCGGCGCGGATGACGACGACGCGATCGAGGACATCAAGCTGCCGCCGGCCGCGCGACGCGCCGTGTCGGTCGACATGCCGCGCAAGCCCAAGAAGCGCGAGCCGCAGCGCCAGGCGCTGCTCGATCTTGGACCCTCGAGCGAGCATCTGCTGCCGCCCTTGGAAATGCTCGACGAGGTGGTACCCTCGCGCTTCGCCCAGGTCAGCGAGGACGCGCTCCAACAGAATGCGCGGCTGCTCGAATCGGTGCTCGCCGATTACGGCATCCAGGGCCAGATCGTCAAAGTCCGGCCCGGCCCCGTGGTCGCGCTCTACGAGCTCGAGCCCGCGCCCGGCATCAAGGCCTCGCGCATCATCGGGCTCGCCGACGACATCGCGCGCTCGATGAGCGCGATTTCGGCGCGCGTCGCGGTCGTGCCCGGCCGCAACGTCATCGGCATCGAGCTGCCCTCGGCGCGGGCGGAGACCATCTATCTGCGCGAGCTGCTGGCCTCCGAGGATTACGAGCGCAGCGCGGCGAAATTGACGCTCGTCCTGGGCAAGGATATCGGCGGCACGCCAGTGATCGCCGACCTTGCCCGCATGCCGCATCTGCTGATTGCCGGCACCACCGGCTCGGGAAAATCCGTCGGCATCAACACGATGATCCTCTCGATCCTTTACCGGATGTCGCCCGATCAATGCAAATTCATCATGATCGATCCGAAGATGCTCGAGCTGTCGGTCTATGACGGCATTCCGCATCTGCTGGCGCCGGTGGTGACCGAGGCGCGCAAGGCGGTGGTCGCGCTCAAATGGACCGTGCGCGAGATGGAGAACCGCTATCGCGCGATGTCGAAGCTCGGCGTCCGGAATATCGAGGGCTACAACCAGCGCCTCGCCGAGGCACGGGCGCGCGGCGAGATCCTCAAACGCAAGGTGCAGACCGGCTTCGACGAAGAGACCGGCAAGCCGATCTTCGAGGAGCAGCCGCTGGCCTCGACGCCATTGCCGCTGATCGTCGTCGTGGTCGACGAGATGGCCGATCTGATGCTGGTCGCCGGCAAGGACATCGAGGCGGCGGTGCAGCGCTTGGCGCAGATGGCGCGCGCCGCCGGCATCCACATCATCATGGCGACGCAGCGGCCGTCGGTCGACGTCATCACCGGCACCATCAAGGCGAATTTTCCGACCCGCATCAGCTTTCAGGTGACCTCGAAGATCGATAGCCGCACCATCCTCGGCGAAAGCGGCGCCGAGCAGCTCCTCGGCCGCGGCGACATGCTCTATATGGCGGGCGGCGGGCGCATCACCCGCGTCCACGGGCCGTTCGTCGGCGACGAGGAGGTCGAGCGCGTGGTGCGTTTCCTCAAGGACAATGGCGGGCCGCCCACCTATGTCGAGGAAGTCACCGAGGAGGACGACGAGCTGCCGGCGCTGGGCTTGGGCGGCGACGAAGAAGGCTCCTCGGGCGACCAGCTCTACGACCAGGCGGTGGCGCTGGTCTGCCGCGAGCGCAAGGCCTCGACCAGCTTCGTCCAGCGCCACCTCCAGATCGGCTACAACCGGGCGGCGCGCATCATCGAGCGCATGGAGACCGAGGGCGTGGTCAGCTCGGCCAACCATGTCGGCAAACGCGAGGTGCTGGGCCGCAACATTGACGAGCGATGAAACCTTTTTAAGCGGCGCGGGTTGGGTTGGCGGCCTATTGTCTGGCCCTTCCGGAACAAGGAGCTCCTTCGATGCCGCTGACGCGCCGAGACCTGTTCGCCGCTGCCGCCGGTCTCGCCGGCCTGGCGCTGGCGCCCCGCCTGGCGCGCGCCGCGCTCAATCCCGCCGATGCCGCCGATCTCCAGCGGGTGCAGGACTATCTCAACAACATCCGCACCCTGCAATCGCGCTTCGAGCAGATCTCGAACGATGGCGGCGTTGCCACCGGCACGCTCTACCTGTCGCGTCCCGGCAAGATGCGGGTCGAATACGATCCGCCGGTCCCGATCCTGCTGGTCGCGACCGACAATCGCATCTGGTATTACGACAAGAAGCTGCAGCAGGTGAGCTTCTTCGACCTGAAGGACACGCCCGCCTGGTTCCTGCTGCAACCCAATGTCAGCTTCGGCGGCGATATCACGGTCAGCCATTTCGAGCGCGATCCCGGCGCGCTGCGCGTCACGGTGAGCGAGGTCAAGAACCCCAGCCTCGGCAGCGCGACCTTGGTGCTGAGCGACCATCCGCTGGAATTGCAGAAATGGAAGATCGTCGATGCCCAGCGGAAAGAGGTGACGGTCACGCTCGACAGTCCGCATTACGGCGCGCCGCTCAACCCGCAGCTCTTCTATTGGACCGACCCGCGCCCGCCCAACGCGCGCCCCAACGGGTGAGCGGCGGGGCGCGCGAATCTGTCATAAGTTTAAGTGCCGCCTGCGAAAACGCGGCGGTATTGTTCCGGGCGTGTCTTCCACTTGTGATGTTACGGAGACCGCTCATGCGTATCATTCCAACTACCCTTCTGGCCGGAATCGGCTCGCTCGCGCTCGCTGGTGCCGTGGCCGCGCACACACTCGCCGTTCGTCTGCCGGACGGCACGACCGAACGGATCAGCTATGCCGGCAAGGTCGCGCCGCAGATCGCTTTCGTCCCGGCCGCGGCGCTGCCGAATTCTTATCAATCGCTGTTCGCTCCGGCGATCGCGCCGAATTCGCCTTTCGCCCTGATGCAGCAAATTTCCGCCGGGATGGACCGCCAGGCAGCAACGATGCTGCGCCAGGCGCAAGCGCTTGCGGCACAGCCGAGCGCCGGCCTTGGGCCGATCACGGTCGACATGAGCCGCCTGCCGCAGGGCGCGCAGGGCTATAGCTTCGTCGCGACCCTGACGCCCGGCGGCGCCTGCATGCAAAGCATGGAGATCATCGCCACTGGCCCGGGCCGGGCGCCGCAGGTGGTGTCGCATCGCTCCGGCAATTGTGGCACCTTGAGCGGCGCGCCTGCCACGGTCGCGGCGCCGGACGAAGCGCCGGCCGCCGGTCCGGCACAGCATCACGCGCGAATTTACCAGGCCAGCACCGCCGGCAATCCGGCCTATCGCGGCATGCTGCACGCGGCGAGCTGGTAACCAGCCTCGGGGCGATGACCGAGCGGGAATAGGATCGGCCGACACGGCGTTCTCGGCTTGCAACCATTCCCACTCTCGGTCATCGTTTCGTCATGTCGATCGTCGCTGTGCCGGCGCCTGAGTTCTCGTCGAGGGGTGTCGCGCCGCGCGCGGAGCAAGACCCGCCGGTTGCCGTCATCGGCATCCCGTGCTGCCGGCGCGAGATCGTCACCGCCACCGGCAATCACCCAGCCCATGCGGTGGTGAAGAAATACGTCGATGCGGTGGTGGACGGCGCCGGTGGCATACCGTTGCTGGTGCCGGCCGAGGGCGATGCGCGCTGGGCCGAGGCGCTGGTGGCGCGGCTCGACGGGCTGCTGATGCCGGGCTCGCCCTCGAATGTCGAGCCGCATCATTACGCTGGCGATCCCAGCCTGCCCGAGACGCTGCATGATCCGGCGCGCGATGCGATCGTGCTGCCGCTGCTGCGCGCGGCGGCCGAGGCCGACCTGCCGGTGCTCGCGATCTGCCGCGGCATCCAGGAGCTCAACGTCGCCCTGGGCGGCACGCTGCATCAGAATCTCCATCTGCTGCCGGGACGGCTCGATCATCGCGCGCCGGCGCTCGCCAGCGTCGACGAGCGCTACGCCCATCGCGCCCACGGCATCGCGTTGACGCCGGGCGGCTATTTCGAGCGGCTCGCCGGCACGCGCGACCTCACGGTCAACTCGCTGCACAGCCAAGGCATCGACCGGCTGGCCGCTTCGCTCCAGGTCGAGGCGGTCGCGCCCGACGGCCAGATCGAAGCGGTCGCCCTGCCGGCCGCGCGCTTCATCGTCGGCGTGCAATGGCACCCCGAGTTCCGCTTCGCCGAGGATGCGTTTTCGGCCCGTCTGTTCGCCGCCTTCGGCGCCGCCTGCCGCAACCACGCCGCGGCCCGGCGCGGCGCGCGATCCGCCGCTGATTTAGCCTAAGCGCTGCAACAGCGCGATCAGCATCGCCCGCTCGCGCACGGACAAACGGCGGGCGATGCGCGCCTCGTGGCGCCGCACGCGGCGCGCCAGCGCGCGAAACCGCGCTTGCCCGTCGCGCGAGAGCTTGAGCGCGTGGCTGCGGCGATCGTTGGGTCGCGCCGCGCGCTCGACCAGGCCGAGGCGCTCGAGCTTGTCGATGACGCCGACCAGGGTCGAGCGGTCGATGCCGAGAATTTGCGCGAGCCGCGTCTGGCTGAGGCCGGCATTGGCCTCGATCAGCGCCAGCACGCCGAACTGGCCGGGCGTGATATCGGCGCCGTCCATGCTGGCGGCGAAATCCTGGAACATCGCAAGCTGCGCGCGCCGCAAATGATAGCCCAAGAGATCGGGTAGGAGACCGAAGGCGGCGGCCGGATCGGGGCGGCGCGCGCGAATTTTTGCCATGCCCGAGGATAAAGCCCGCAATCGCCGCATACCAGGGCCGCGAATCGGGCGGGGGCGTGGCAGAGGCGATTTTTTTCCGAGAGATTCCAATGCCCTGGATAGGGCTTCACACGCCTGCGTGAGCGTGCCCCAAGCCCCGATTGACGATCGCGGCTTTGCTCCCCACCTATTCCCTCAGAAGCGCGGCGGGTTCGCTCGTCGCCGGTCCGTAGGTGTTCCCCCGAGCCCAACGGATCTCCCCGCACAGGGGCTTCGAGCGCCCGGTTACCCCCCTAGCCGGGCGCTTTTTCTTGCCCGAATTTTGGCTTGTGGTCGCGCATGTAGCCGCCCCCTGCGACAGATCGGGATCAATCCTACGCGCGCACCGCTCAATCGGCGCGTTTTGACATTTCCGTCCGAAAGTGAGATTGTTGGGGTCCCAAACAATCTCGGTGCCTCGCCGTGGCCGTTCTCGAGGGACCCCATTCTCGAAGAAGGCAGGGCGCTTGGCGCCGGTGCCGGAGGCGGAAAATGACGACGACCAGCGATTCGAGCGCCGCGCTTGACCGTACCGTCGAGCGGATCGACGATTTCGTGCGCACCGGTCCGGGCACACTGGCCGGGCGATATCTTCGCCGCTATTGGCAACCGATTTACGTCTCCGAGAATCTCCCCAAGGGAAAGATCGTTCCGATCCGGATCCTCGGTGAGGCGCTCGCGCTCTATCGCGGGGAAAGCGGAACGGCCCATGTCATTGCCAATGAGTGCCCGCATCGACTGACCCGGTTGCACATTGGTTGGATCGAAGGGGAAACCATTCGCTGCCGGTATCACGGCTGGCGCTTCGACGAGTCCGGCCAATGCGTCGAGCAACCGGCCGAGCCGAAACCTTTCTGCGACCGCGTGAAAAAACTCGCCTCCTATCCGACGCACGAAGCGCACGGCCTCATCTTCGCTTATCTCGGCGAAAGCGAGCCTCCTGCCTTTCGTCCGCTGCCGGGCCTGGAAGACGGGGCTCGCGAGGACTGGACGGTTTCCGCGTCGGCCGAAATGATCCCGTGCAACTGGTTTCAGAGCGCGGAGAATATCATGGACGACGTCCATGTGAATTTTGCGCATCGCGATCACCTCGTGAACACGGCGGCGCGGCCGTTTGTCCCCACCAAAACCTGGGCACAGGAAACACCGTTCGGACTCACACAATTCCAAGAGCGCGGCGAGCACGCCGATCGAATTCACTTCACCATGCCGAACCAGTGCTTCCTGGCGCACCCGCTGCGCTCGGCGCGAGACGACAAGCTGTTCTGGTTCAAGGCGCTGTTCTGGTATGTGCCCGTCGATGACGAGCATCATCTTCACTTCCTCATCATGGTTTACCACACGAAGCGGCGGGAGCGTCCCGAAGCCACCCCGATCCATGAGGAAATCGAGGCGATTCTGTCTGGTCGCAAGGGTTGGGAAGACATCGCGAACCACCCGAATATCATCCGTATTCAGGACGGCGTGTCGATTTGCGGGCAAGGCAAGATCGAGGACCGTTCAAGGGAACAATTGGGTCGATCGGACGCTGCGGTGGTGATGCTGCGCCGAATGTGGCGGCGGGAGCTGGAATTGCTTGCCGCCGGACAACCCATGACCCAGTTCGGCACGCCGGACCCTCAAGCGTTGCGGCAGGAGGAGCAGGACGCGATGGGCTTCAACGCTTGAATACGTTCCGCCGGCCGCTGGCTGCTCGGTTTGGCGGGCGGAAACTGCTATTTCTTCTGACGTAACGCGTCAGGGGGAATTCGCTGTGTCCGAACCGTTGGCGATCGCGCGGCAGGGCTATCTCTTTGCCGGCGGGCATTATGTCGAGCATGACGGCAAGCCGGCGATGACCGGCCAGCTCTATGCCGAGTTCCAGATCCCGCAAAATCTGCGCTGTCCCTATCCGGTGATCATGGTGCATGGCGGCAGCCAGTCGGGCACCAATTTCACCGGCACGCCCGACGGCCGCGACGGCTGGGCGCAGCATTTCCTGCGCGGCGGCTATACGGTCTTTGTCGTCGATCAGGTCGGGCGCGGCCGCGCCGCCTATCGCCCCGAGTTGCAAGGCGCGGTGCGGCATCCCGATCCCGTGGGCGCGCAACAGCGTTTCGTCGCGCTGAGGCGCTACCAGCTCTGGCCGCAAGCCGCGCGCCACACGCAATGGCCGGGCGGCGACGCGCCGGGCGATCCGGTATTCGATCAGTTCTTCGCGTCGCAATTGCCGACGATCACCGATTTCACGCAGCAGCAGATCCTCAATCGCGACGCGCTGATCGCCCTGATCGACAAGATCGGGCCGGCGATCCTCTTGACGCATTCGCAAGCGGGCGCGTTCGGCTGGCCGGTCGCCGATGCCAGGCCCGATGCGGTGAAGGCGCTGATCCAGGTCGAGCCCAGCGGCCCGCCATTCTACGATATCGGCCTCGACGACCTTGGCCCGCCCGAGCATTACCGTCCCGGCGCCAAGGCGCGCGCTTGGGGCCTCTGCAACGTGCCGCTGAGCTACGACCCGCCGCTCGCACCCGGCGAGGTTCTGGCGGCGCAGCGCGAGGCATCGCCCGCGGCGCCGGGTCTTGCGCGCGGCTGGCTGCAACAGGAGCCGGCGCGCGCGCTGCCGAATCTCCGCAAGATGCCGATCCTCGTTATGACCGGCGAGGCGTCCTATCACGCGGTGTTCGATCATCTGACAGTGCGGTTCCTGGAGCAGGCGGGCGTCCATCCCACCTTCATCCGGCTCGAGGATCGGGGCATCACCGGCAACGGCCACATGCTGATGCTCGAGCGCAACAACCACGAGACCGCGGCGCTGATGATGGACTGGCTGCAGACGGCGCTCTAAAACAGGCGCCCTCATGGCGATCAATCTCGTGACCTGGAACATCAACTCGGTGCGGCTGCGCATCGATCACGTCAAGCGCGTGGTCGGCGAGCTGCGGGCCGACGTGTTCTGCCTCCAGGAAACCAAGACCCCCGACGAGTTCTTTCCACGCGAGGCCGCCGAGGCGATGGGCTTTCCGCACATGCTGGTCCACGGCATGAAGGGCTATAACGGCGTCGCGATCCTGTCGAAACTGCCGCTGGAAAAGCCGCGCAGCGAAGGCTGGTGCGGCAAGACCGATTGCCGCCACATCATTGCCGAGCTCCCGGGTGGCATTGAGCTGCACAACATCTATGTACCGGCCGGCGGCGACATTCCCGATCCCGAGGAGAACCCGAAATTCGCGCACAAGCTGCGCTTCCTCGACGAGCTCACGGGTTGGTTCAAGGGGCAGCGCGCGCGCCAGAAGCCGATGATCCTGGTCGGCGATCTCAATATCGCGCCGCTCGAGACCGATGTTTGGTCGCACAAGCAGCTCCTGACCGTCGTCAGCCACACGCCGGTCGAGGTCGAGAAGCTGGCCGCGCTGCAACAGGCATCGAGCTTCGTCGACGCTGTGCGCCATTTCATCCCGCCCGAGCAGAAGCTCTACACTTGGTGGAGCTATCGCGCGCGCGAATGGGCGCTATCGGATCGCGGCCGCCGCCTCGATC
>DATLUE010000427.1:0-2295 GCA_035533255.1 Allostellaceae bacterium
CGCAAACCACCCAGATCGCCACCCTCGTCGACGGCCTTCCGGTCGAGCGCCTAATGGCCGCGATGGAAGCTTTCATGACGGCCGACTTTGCCGAGGAGATCGCGGCAGGGATCGCCAATCAGGAACTCCTGCAGCGCGCCGCCTGAGTTCCGCGGCGACCCACCGCCTCCGTCACGCTGGCGGCAGAGGCGTCCTGAGCTGCTTCAGGTCAAGCTTCCGCGCGGACAAGCTATTCTTTGAGCGTGCTCGTCATGGCGGAAATATATCGCGCTCTGTCGCTGCAAAATTGTCCTGCGTCCCTGAGCGAAGTCGCCCTTCGACTTCGCTCAGGGACGCAGGATGAAACCTGCAACGCTAAGGACGCAGCCCCCACCGCTCCAGCCGCGCCTCGGCCGCACGCGATGCGTGTGGATCGGGCTCGCCGAGCCGCACGGCGACGTGGCCGTTCTTTTGCGCGAAGCCGAGATAGCGATAAGACATGCCGCTGTCGCCGATGAATTCCTGGAACGCGCGCCATTCGTGGCGCTGCCAATTGGGGTAGTTGAAATATTCGTCGAACACCAGGACCGTGCCCGGCGTCAGGCGCGGCGCCAACAGGCGCAGCACCGTGACGGTCGAGGAATAGATGTCGCAATCGACATGGACGAACGCCGCGGTCTCGTTCGGATGCGCGGCGAGAAACGCCGGCAGCGTCTGCTCGAACCAGCCCTTATGGAGCGCGACATTCGCCGGCACCTCCGGCAGCGTGCCGCCGCGACCGAATTTGCCCTTGCGCTCGAAGGTACCGGACCAATTCTCGGGGAGGCCCTCGAAACTATCGAAGCCGTGGAAGCGCCGAGCGTCCATTGCGCCGGCGAGATGCCTGAGGCTCGCGCCATCGGCGACGCCGCACTCGATCATCAGCCCGTCCGCGGGCGCCTCGGCCGCGGCGTAGCGCAGCAGCGCCCAGCGATCCTCGAAGATCAGCGCGTCGCCGATTTCGGCGACGATGTAATCGACGCTCTGCTGCTTGGCGCGAAGCTGCAGATCGGCGATCAGATAGCGGCCGTGATATTTCAGAAAAAAGCGGCGATAGAGCCGCTCCGACAGCGGCAGCGGCCGTGGGTCGCCGCGCTTGCGGCCGAACAGACTCACTCTTTTTCTCCCCGCGGCGCGCGCGTCGCGACCTTCAGATAAATCAGCAGCGGATAGAGCGCCGAGAAGGTCGCGAGCGCAAGCCCGTAAGCGCCTTCGCGATGGCCTTTCCGCGCGACATAGGATTTCCAGAACCGGCTGAACACCCGCCGCAAGGCGCTCGACCGCGTCGGCATCTCGCCGGCATCGATCGCGTCGAGCGCCGCAAGGTCGGTGTAGCGATTGAGCCGCCGGATCATATCGCCGATGTCGCGGTCGACATAATGATCGAGCGCCTCGATCAGCGTGCCGCGCATGCCGGTCATCGCAATGCGCGGATGGACGCGCCCGGCGCCCCAGTGTTTGGCGCCGCGGCGGAACAGAATCGGCTTGGCCGCGACGCCGTTATAGGCGCCCCAGCCGTGGCGCACACACCGCGCGCCGATGTGATTGGCCATCGGCACCAGGAAGATGTCATGAGCGCCTTGGCCGATCGCCGCGCGGATTTCGGCGGCCAGCGCCGGCGGCACGCGCTCGTCGGCATCGATCTCGACGATCCAGTCGCAACTGCAGGCATCGAGGCCGGCATTGCGGCGCGGCCCTTCCCTCTCCCACGCGCCCTCGATCACCCGCGCGCCGAGATTGCGCGCGATCGCCGCCGAACCGTCATTCGAGCGATCGAGCACCACGACGATCTCGTCGGCAAACGCTAAGCGCTCGAGGCAGGCGCCGAGCTGCGCCGCCTCGTTGCGCGCGACCACCACCGCCGAGAGGCTGGGCGCCGCCCCCGATCCTTCCGATGCCATATCGACAAACTCCGGGATGGAACGCGCGAGGTCAAGGCTCGATGCCGTTGCCCAGCAACGTCCGCGCGATCGCAACCCTATCCGACCCGCGCGATCGCCGAATGCTTCTTGGTGTCGCGCATGAAGACATAGACGAGCAGCGACACCGCGATGCAGCCGGTCAGGTAATAATAGAACCAGGTCTCGTGGCTGATCGACTTGAACCACAGGCCCACGGAATCCACCGTGCCGCCGAAGATCGAGACCGTGATCGCATAAGGCAGCCCGACGCCGGTCGCGCGCACGACGGTCGGGAACAGCTCGGCCTTCACCACCGAATTGATCGAGGTATAGCCCGAGACGATCAGCCACGCCGCCGCGATCAGGATGAAGCACA
>DATLUE010000428.1:0-3298 GCA_035533255.1 Allostellaceae bacterium
ACGGTTCGCGCCGCCGGCTACGCGCTGGATCAGGGCATCGGCGCCGCCTAAGCGGTGCCCAACCCCGTCGCTGTCTCGGACACGGCGAATCCGCCAGCGCAAGATCGCATCGAATGGAACCGGCGGTGGATCGCGTGCGGCGATTCCATCCGGTCCGATCATGGTCTAGGTTGACCGCCCGCTCCCGAGCAATCCGAGGAAAATCTCATGGCACAGGCCGGCGCGCGCGCGAAAGTGCCGGTAGCGGAAGTCGCGCTCGATGCCTATCGCACCGTCTTCGGCCGATTGAGCCTGGTGCTCGATCTTGCCTGGCTGCCGCTGCTCCTCCTGCTCGCGGTCACGATCCTGCCCGGCTATCTCCGGCTCTATCGCGATCTGCCCGGCCTGCCGCCTTGGTCCGGCGATGCCTTCGGCCTCGGTTTCGAGACCATCCTCGAAGCGCTGGTCGGGCTGTTGTGCCTTACTGCCTTTGCCGTGCGTTGGTATCAAGCGCTGCTGTTCGTTGGCGGACGGCGCGTGCCGCCCGGCATCTTCCTCGGCGCGTGGCTGCGCTTTCTGCTCTACATGCTGCTGCTCTATCTCGCCGCCTCGGCGCTGCTGACCGCGGTCTTGCTGGCCGATCTCGAGCGCGCGCCGGCCTATCTCGCGCCGCTCGCCGGCATCGCGGTGCTCGCGCTCTGGCTGGCGCCGGTGCGTTGCGCGCTGGTGTTTCCCGCTGCGGCCTGCGGCGAGCCGCTCGCGCTCGCGGCGGCCTGGCGGGCGATGGGCGGCAATACCTGGCGACTGCTCGCCGCCGCGCTGCTCGCCAGCGTGCCGATTGCGTTCGTCGCGGTGACGATGCTCGGCGGGATCGCTGCCGCCCTTCACCTCGACAGCGCTGGCGACACCCCGCCGCCGCTCGGCTTCTTTCTCCTCGGCGGCGTCATCGGCAGTTGCGCCAATTTTCTGGTGGTGGCGCTAGGCACCTCGGTGCTGGCGGCGTTCTATCGCCGGATCGCCCTGACGCCTGGCTCCGATCGGCCGTAATCAGCCCCGGGGCGGCGTAGCCCCGGGCGCCGAATAGGGCGCGGCACGCGCCGGCGGCTCGATCGATGCCCCGCCAAAAATCCGGTTGAGCAGATTGCGCAAACCCGAGGCCACCGGCGCCGCCCCGCCCGGGGCCGGGCCGGGGCCGGCGATCGCGGCCGGCGCCTCGCCCTCGCCCGGCAGCGGCCGCACCGGCATGCCACGGGTTGCCGCCATCATGAAATTGTGCCATGCGCGCGCCGGCAGCGTGCCGCCGGTGACGTTCTTCATCGGCGAATCGTCGTCATTGCCGAACCAAACGCCGCACACCAGGTCGGCGGTGTAGCCGACGAACAGCGCGTCGCGCGAATCCTGGGTCGTGCCGGTCTTGCCGGCGGCGGGACGGTCGAGCCGCGCCGCCTTGCCGGTGCCATAGGCGATCACGCCCTGGAGGAGTTGATTCATCGTGCCGGCAATGCCGGGGGCGATGACGCGTCCCGGGCCCGAGCCGTCGCGCCGATAGATGACGCCGCCATGCGCGTCGCGAATTTCGACGATGCCGTAAGGCCACGCGCCGATGCCGCCCGACGCGAACGGCGCATAGGCCGCCGTGAGCTCGATCAGCGAGACCTCGCTGGTGCCGAGCGCGAGGCTCGCGTCGTGCGACAAATCCGAGGTAATGCCGAGCTTGCGCGCGGTCGCGATGACATTGTTGATGCCGGCGCGCTCCAGCACCTGCGCCGCGACGCTGTTCAGCGACAGCGCGATCGCGTCCGAGACGCTGACGTCGCCGCGATATTTGTTCTCGAAATTATGCGGCTCCCAATTGCCGATCTTGATCGGCCGGTCGATGAAATGATCGCTCGGCCGGAGGCCGCGCTCCAGCGCCGTAAGATAGACCACCGGCTTGAAGGACGAGCCCGGCTGGCGCAGCGCCTGGGTCGCGCGGTTGAATTGACTGTCGGCGTAATCGGCGCCGCCGACCATCGCCCGGATCGCGCCGTCGGGCGCCATCGCCACCAGCGCGCCCTGTCCGACCTCGTCTTTATCGCCGTTCTGGTCGAGCGTGTCGTCGATCGATTTCTCGCCCGCCGCCTGCATGCGCGGATCGAGCGTCGTCGTGACCACCAGATCGCGATTCTGCGTGCCGCTGAAGCCGTCGACCTGGTCGACCACCCAATCGGCAAAATAGCGGCTGCCGCGGCTGAGGCTGGGCGTTTTGGCGAGCCGCGCCTCTTGCTGGATAGCCGACCGGGCCTGCGCGGCAGTCAGCGAGCCGGCATCGACCATGTTGGCGAGCACTTGCTGCGCGCGCTGGGCGGCCAGCGCCTTGTCGTTGGCCGGCGAGAAGCGCGACGGCGCCTTGAGCAGGCCGGCGATCACCGCCGCCTCGTAGAGCGTCACGTCGCGCGCCGATTTGCCGAAATAGCGATGCGCGGCGGCATCGACGCCATAGGTCCCGGCGCCGAGATAGACGCGGTTGAGATAGATCTCGAGAATCTGCTGCTTGGAGAATTTATGCTCGAGCCAGAGCGCGAGCAGGCTTTCCTGAATCTTGCGCGTGAAGGTGCGGTCCGGCGTGAGAAACAGATTCTTCGCCAGTTGCTGGGTGATGGTGCTGCCGCCCTGGACGACGTGGCCGGCGCGCAGATTGGCGAAGGCGGCGCGCGCGAGACCGATCGGATCGATGCCGAAATGGCTGTAGAAGCGGCGGTCTTCCGTGTCGATCACCGCCGCCGGCAAATATTTCGGCATGTCTTTGAGGCGCAGCGCCTCGCCGAAGAGATCGCCATAGGTCGCGATCAGCGAGCCGTCGGACGCGAGGAGCGTGATGCTCGGCTTGCGCTGCGCCGCGGCCAGGTCGCCGGTATCGGGCAAGGTGAGCGCGAAGAAGCCGGCGACGCCCAGACCGGCGATGAAGCACCAGAGCCCCGCCAGCAGCGCGAACCGGAGCACGCGGCGGCGGCGTGGCGCGCGCGGCGGCGGGGGCGCTTTGCCTTTGCCCTGGCCCGCGCCCGAGCCCCGCGCGGATGCGCGCGGATTGCGATCGCCGGTCGACCGACGCGTCATGAACCCGAAATCCTGCTGCCGGAAATGCCGCGGCGCGCCTCTCGCCCGGCCTTGGGCAGAGCTTTTAGCATATTCCGCGGCGCGCCGCACCGCCCGCCGGGATCGGCGGCGGGTCCGCATGTGTTAGAGCGTGCGATCCGATAGCGCCGGATCACGCTCTAAGTTTCTTGATTTTGTCGCATTGTCTGCGGCGAACCGCTGCACACTTCGCCGGACAATGCTC
>DATLUE010000429.1:0-25495 GCA_035533255.1 Allostellaceae bacterium
CGGCAAGCGTATCGCCGCTCGGCCGCGCCAGCGGCTGCCAGAGACCCGGCGGCATGCGTCGCCGCCGCGCCAGGCCGATCAGCCAATAGCCGCCATCCTCGCTCGGCCCGAGGACCAGGTCCTGTCGCACCAGCGCCGCGAACGCGGCGCCGAGCGCAGCGCGCGCCGCCGGCATCGGCACCTCGGCGGCGATCGCCACCACCGGTCCGGGATCGAGCCGCCGCAGTATCCCCGCCAGCCGCCGGCCCGATAAGCGGCCGAGCCGCACCAGCCGCCACCCCGCGCCCTCGGCCGCGCGCGCCAGCGAAGCCGAAACCCGACTCGGCGCGGATGCGTTAGGAATTACGAGCTGGCCGGTTTCGGCTGTCATCTCCCGCATCTTATGGCAGCCGCGGCGGGCAATTCCTACGTTGTTCTTGATTTGTTCGATTTGCGAGCCGATATTAGTTTCATGGATCAGCCCCTCCCGTCGCTCCCCCGCAAGGGCCGCGGCGCGGTCAGCAACGCCGCCGGGCGGTTCGAGCCCGCGACCCTGGTCGCGATCGACGATGGCTGGGGCAGCGCCGATGCCGCGGCGCCGCCGCTCGACACCCAATATCTGCGCGACAATTCGAAGACCGTGATCGCCCGCAACACCTCGCCCGATATCGGCTTCGACCGCTCGATCAATCCCTATCGCGGCTGCGAGCACGGTTGCATCTACTGCTTCGCGCGGCCGACCCATGCCTATCTCGGCTTCTCGCCCGGGCTCGATTTCGAGAGCCGCATCTTTGTGAAGGAAGACGCGCCGGCGCTGCTGCGCGCCGAGCTGTCGAAACCGTCCTATCGCCCGAAGCCGATCGCGCTCGGCGTCAACACCGACGCGTACCAGCCGATCGAGCGCAAGCTCGGCCTCACCCGCCGCATCCTCGAAGTGCTCTACGAGTTCCGCCATCCGGTGACCCTCATCACCAAATCGGCGCTGATCCAGCGCGACATCGACATCCTCGCGGCGATGGCGCGCGATCGCCTCGCCGGCGTCGCGGTCTCGGTGACGACCCTCGATCGCGATCTCGCGCGCCGGATGGAGCCGCGCGCGGCGACGCCCGAGCGGCGGCTCGAAACCATCGCCGCGCTCGCCGCCGCCGGCATCCCCACCAGCGTGATGGCGGCGCCGATGATCCCCGCGCTCAACGATGCCGAGCTCGAGGCCATCCTCGAGGCGGCGGTCGCGCGCGGCGCAAGCTCGGCCGGCTATGTGCTCTTGCGCCTGCCGCTGGAGCTCGCCGGCTTGTTCGAGGAATGGCTCGAAGCGAATTTTCCCGGCAAGGCCAAGCATGTCATGTCGCTCATCAAGCAGAGCTGCGACGGCAAGGCCTATCAATCCGAATTCGGCACCCGCATGCGCGGCACCGGCCCTTACGCCGAGATGCTGCGCATCCGCTACGAGGCCGCCTGCCATCGCCTCGGCCTCAACCGCCGCCGCGACGGCTGGCGGCTCGATTGCACGCAATTCCGCGTGCCGGCGAAGGTCAAGGAAACCGCGCAGCTCAGCCTATTCTAAGTTTCACCACGGAGACACGGAGAAAGATTTAACCGCGCTTCGCTCGGAGAATTTTTCTCTGTGCCTCCGTGGTGGGTCGTTTTTGCCTCGCCAGATTCATCGCGCATAATCCTGACGATGATCGTGCTGTTCACCGATTTCGGCCTCAAAGGCCCATTACGGCAACGCGCTGGCCGGCTTGCGCGCGAGTCGCTAACGCCGCGACGTTTTCAGCGGTGCCCGAAGGCGCGGCTTTCTGGTATGAGAATTCGAACCGGCGGCATCGGCAGCCAGGTCACGGTCGCAACCAGAGGCAAGGAAAGGGCGTCGCGGGGAATGCCCGATTTCGCGTTGGAGCGTCGCTGCGAGGGCATCGTCTGCGGCATCGACGAGGTCGGGCGCGGACCCTTGGCCGGGCCGGTGGTCGCCGCCGCGGTGATCCTCGACCGCCGCCGCCTGCCGCGGCGGCTGCGCGACGAGCTCGACGATTCGAAAAAGCTGAGCCCCGCGGCGCGCGAGGAATACGCGCTGCTGATCCGCGCCTGCGCCCTGCGCATCGGCATCGGCGCGGCGAGCGTCGGCGAGATCGACCGCCACAACATCCTCCAGGCGACCTTCCTCGCGATGCGCCGCGCGCTGGGGCGGCTTGGCGCGATGCCCGACATCGCGCTGGTCGATGGCAACCAAAAGCCGCCGCTGCCTTGCGCCATTCGCACCGTCATCGGCGGCGACGGGCTCTCGCTGTCGATCGCCGCCGCCTCGGTGATCGCCAAGGTGACGCGCGACCGCCTGATGCGTGCGCTCGCCCTTCGCTATGACGGCTATGGCTGGCACACCAATGTCGGCTACGGCACCGAGGAGCATCGCCGCGCGATCCTCGCTCTGGGACCGACGCGGCATCACCGCATGAGCTTCGCGCCCTTACAGCTAAGCCTCGGATTCGACTCGAATTTCGTGGACTAAACCCCTGACTCCGTGAACTTTTTGTTGACGTAGCGACTCGCGGGGGACAGAATGCCGGCCCCATGGGGAGAATCATGGGGGATATCGCCGAGCGTGACGGCTCGGTGATCCAAGGCGACTGCATCAGCGTGATGACGCGGCTGCCCGAAGCCTCCGTCGATCTCATCTTCGCCGACCCGCCCTACAATCTGCAGCTTGCCGGTGAGCTGCACCGTCCCGACAACAGCCGGGTCGAGGGCGTCGAGGAAGATTGGGACAAATTCGCCGATTTCGCCGCTTACGACCGCTTCACCCGCGACTGGCTGAGCGCGGCCCGGCGCGTCCTAAAGCCCGACGGCACGCTGTGGGTGATCGGCTCCTATCACAACATCTATCGCGTCGGCTCGATCCTGCAGGATCTCGGCTATTGGATCCTCAACGACGTCGTGTGGCGCAAAAGCAACCCGATGCCGAATTTCCGCGGCCGGCGCTTCACCAACGCGCATGAGACGATGCTGTGGTGCTCGCATTCGCAAGATGCGCGCTACACCTTCAATTATCAGGCGATGAAGGCCCTCAACGAGGGCGTGCAGATGCGCAGCGACTGGCTGTTCCCGCTGTGCGGCGGCCCCGAGCGCTTGAAGCGCGACGGCAAGAAAGCGCATCCGACGCAAAAGCCCGAGGCGCTGCTCCACCGCATCCTGCTGGCGGCCTCGAAGCCAGGCGACACGGTGCTCGACCCGTTCTTCGGCACCGGCACCACCGGCGCCGTGGCAAAGAAGCTTGGCCGGAGCTGGATCGGCATCGAGCAGAACCGTGACTACATCGCGCTCGCCCGCGCTCGCATTGCGGCGATCGAGCCCGGCAGCGACGCGGATGTCGCGGTGACGCCCGAGAAAAGCGGCGCGCCGCGCGTGCCGTTCGGCAGCCTGATCGAGCGCGGCTTCTTAAAGCCCGGCGAGGTGCTGTTCGACGCGCGCCGCCGCTGGACCGCGAAAGTGCGCCCCGACGGCACGCTGATCTCGGCCGATGCGCGCGGCTCGATCCATCAGGTCGCCGCCGAGGTGCAAGGCGCGCCGACCTGCAACGGCTGGGATTTCTGGTTCGTCGACCGCCACGGCCTGCCGGTGCCGATCGAGCAATTCCGCCAGCAGATCAGGGCGGAGATGGACTGAACAGTGTCGTCGGATCGATAAGAAATGAAATTCGACACTGCGACAGATATCTTCTTCGTGATCGCGGTCTTCGTACCCGGCTTCATCTACGACGGCGTACTGTCGACCTTCGTTCCGCGCCGTGAGAGTCGGATGCGCGAACTGCTTTTGCTCCGCTTACTTATGGGAACAGCTCTCAATTATGCAGTCTGTTCGCCAATTATTTATCTGCTGGTAACGGGGGCACTGTTTCCCAATTCCGATGTACTCGCCGGCTTCACTTGGCTAGCGATTACCTTTCTCGTTCCAGTCGCGCTTGGTGTGATCGGTGCGAAGGCCGCGCACGGGAGATGGCTGCAACCGATAACGGCGAAATTAAAGCTGCGCCAAATACACCCGATTCCAACAGGTTGGGACTGGAAATTTAGCCGCGTAGAACCGTGCTATTTGCTGGTCACACTACGTGACGGGACGCGGATTGCGGGTTTCTTTGGCGACGAATCGATGGCATCTTCCGACCCTACGCATCGTGACCTATATTTGGAACGAGCATACACGATTCCAGAACAGGGTCCCTGGCAAGCGGTAGCGGATTCTGCCGGCGTCTATATCGACGGGTCACAAGTTTCGTTTATCGAATTTCGCAATTGAGGAAAATTATGGCCGAGCAAACCAGTCATCGCACGAACGACGGGTATAGGACCGAAGGTTATAAGCCGGTGCCAAGAGGCCATCAGCCAACGGCGTCCGCAACTGGACAACCCCCGAAACCGCCAACGGGCGGCTCAAGCGCAATCCCGCCGGCCGGACAAACTAGCACGCCATCTAACCCGAAAAGCTAGGCGATTAGCGCGGCGTCCACCCTTCCGCTTTCAGCTCCTGTGCCGCCTTCAGGATGAAGCTGTAATCGAACACCGCGCTCGGCGGCGGGATTTTGTCGGGCGGCAGGCCGAGCATCGCGCCGCGCAGCTTCAGCTCGTTCTCTTGCAGCGCCAGCGACACGGTGCCGCTCGCCAGCATGCCGGGCACGAACGCATGCGCCGAGAATTCGGCGGCGCCCTTGTCCAGCCCGTGCTTCATCATGCTATCGACCGCGGCTTGCGGCGACGCTTTCACGGTCGAGACGCCTTTGTCGATCGCGCGCATCGCCCGCAGCACGAGACCGGGGCTCTTCGCGATCAGCGCGTCCGAGGTCGCGAAGCCCGAGAGCACCATCCGCACCTCGTCATGCATGTCGATCAGCATTTTGAGCTTGCCGGATTTCTGCAGCGCCGCGATGTCGGAGCTTTCGCCGCCGTCGATCACCGCCGCCGGAAACGTGCCCGAGGTCAAGGCGGCGATGCGCGCCGCGGTCGCGCCCAAGGGCGTGAAGGAGACGAAATCGCCGGGCAGATGGCGCTGCGCCAGCACATAGCGCAGGCTGATCTCGGTGGTATCGCCGCGGCTGATGACGCCGACCTGCTGGCCCTTCAAATCTTGCAGCGTCTTGATGTCGGGCCGCACCCAAAGCTGATAGGCCGAGCGATCCTCGCCGGTATAGAGCACCTTCAGATGCGCGCCTTTGAGATCGGCGCTGATTGCGACCGAGGACGAGCCACTGAAATCGAGATCGCCGGAGATGAGCGCCGGCGTCGCGATGCCGCCTTGCGCCCGCACCAGCTCGACCGCGATGCCTTCCTGCGCGAAATACCCGCGGTCGATCGCGACCAAGAGCGGCGTGTAGTCGATCGTTGGCACGACATAGGAGAAGCGGATGTGGTCTTCGGCGCGCGCGGGAAGCGCGGCGAGGAGGATCAGCACTGCCGCGTTACACGCGTATCGCCAGCGCATCGCACATCTCCTCGACCATCTGCACCAGCTTCACCTTGGTGCGCTCGTCGGCGATGCGGCCGGCATCGAGATCGACCGCGCCCTTGATCGGACCGATCGGCGCGGTCGCCGGCACGACATAGCCGCGCAGCGCGTGGACGATCTGCTCCATCGCGCCGATCGCATGAACCGCCGCGATCGGCCCCGAGGACGCCGCCACCAGCCCGACCAGCCGCCCGCCGAGATAAGGCGGGTCGTCGTCCGCCGTGAGTTCGAGGAAATCGATCGCGTTCTTCAACGCGCCGCTGATGCTGTAGTGATAGGCCGGCGTGCACCAGACGAAGGCGCGGGCGCGGCGGAACGCATCCAACAGGAATTCCGCCGGCGGGCAGGTCTCGGCGTGGAGATCGGGGTGATAGAAGGGCAGATCGAGCGCGCCGATCGCCAAGGTCTCGTGCGGCATGCCGCGCGCCGCGAACAGCTCGGCGGTGTATTTCATCAGCACCGTGGTCGCCGAGCGCTTGGCGAAGCTGCCGCCGAGGATCAGCACCGGCGCCGCGGGATCGCCGCGGCCGCTGCCGGCGCGCGAGCGCGGGGTTTCTCGTACCATGCCGCCCAGCCCAGCGCTTCGTTTCGGTCCGCCCTACGGCTTCCAGTTCTCTTTCTTCAATTCGGCCGCAGCTTGCTTCACGAAACTGAAATCGAAGAAGCGCGACGGCGGCGGAAGCGTCGCCGGGTCGACGCCCAGCATCTTGGCTCGCACCTTCAGCTCCAAGGCTTGGTCCGCATCCGACGTGACCGCGGTCGGCGACATGGTCGAGGCGAACTGATCGTAGTCTTCCCCGGCGGCAGTCTCGGTCGATCCGTGCTTCACCAGCGCCGCGACAGTTTCGGCGCGCGCGCTGCGCACCACGGCCAAGCCCTTCATCAGCGCCCGCACGGTGCGGCGCACGAGATCGGGATTCGACTTGATGAGCGCGTCGGAGGTGGCGAAGCCGCCGAACACCATGTGGACCTCTTTGTTGAGGTCGATCAGCATATGAAGCTTGCCCAGCTTGCCCGATCGCGCCATGTCGGCGGCCTGCCCGGCATCGATCAGCGCCCCGGGAAAGCTTCCGGATTCGATCGCGGCGACGCGCGCGATGCCCGGCCCCATCGGCGTATAGGACAGGAAATCGTCCGGCAGGTTGCGCTTCGCAAGGACGTAGCGCATGCCGATCTCGGTGGTATCGCCGCGGCTGATGATGCCGATCTGCTTGCCCTTCAGATCATCGAGGGTCTTGATGTCGGGCTGGACCCAGAGCTGGAAAGCCGATTGGTCCGAGCCGACGAACACCGCTTTCAGATGCGCGCCCTTCATGTCGGCGCTAAGCGCGACCGAGGGCGAGCCCGAGAACTGCAGATCGCCCGAGATCAGCCCCGGCGTCGCGACCCCGCCGCCGGCCTGCACCAGCTCGGGCGCGATGCCCTCTTGCGCGAAATAGCCTTGATCGATGGCGATGAACAGCGCCCCGTAATTCACCGTCGGCACGACATAGCTGATCCTGACGTGATCGAGCGCGTGAGCCGGTAGCGAGAGCGCGGGCAATGCGGCAGCGAGCGTTGCGGCGATCGCCGCGGCGACAACACGCGTCATGAGCTTCCTCCCTGTTGCCGCAATGGTGCCCGACGGCGCGCGGCGAGGCAATACAGACCTTCGCCCTCAACGAGGGCTCAGCGTTTAAGGCGATAGCCGGTTTTGAAGATCCAGCCGACCGCCACCAGACAGGCCGCCAGGAACACCAGCGTCATGCCGAGGCTGATGCCGGGCGCGATATCGGAGGCGCCGAAGAAGCTCCAGCGGAAGCCGCTGACGAGATAGGCAACCGGATCGAGCAGCGTCACTTTCTGCCAGAAGGGCGGCAGCATGCTGATCGAATAGAAGCTGCCGCCGAGGAAGGTCAGCGGCGTCACGATCAGCATCGGAATGAGGCTCAGCTTCTCGAAGCCCTCGGCCCAGATGCCGATGATGAAACCGAACAGGCTGAAGGTGATCGAGGTCAGCACCAGGAACGCCACCATCCACAGCGGATGCTCAATGCCGAACGGCACGAACAAGCGCGCGGTCGCGAGCATAATGAGGCCGAGGATGATCGATTTGCTGGCTGCGGCGCCGACATAGCCGAGCACGATCTCGATCACCGAGATCGGCGCCGACAGCATTTCGTAGATCGTGCCGAGATATTTCGGGAAATAGATGCCGAAAGAGGCGTTGGTGATGCTCTGCGTCAGCAGCGACAGCATAATGAGGCCGGGCACGATGAACGCGCCGTAGCCGACGCCGCCGAGCTGCGACATGCGCGAGCCGATCGCCGCGCCGAACACCACGAAATAAAGCGAGGTGGAGATCACCGGCGAGATCACGCTTTGCAGCAAAGTGCGCGCCGCCCGGCTCATCTCGAACAGATAGATCGCGCGAATGGCGTAGTAGTTCATCATTTGCCATGCACCAGTTGCACGAAGATTTCCTCGAGCGAGCTTTGCCGCGTCTGCAAGCTCTTCACGTCGAGCCCCAGCGCCGTGAGCTGGCGCAGCAGCGCGTTGATGCCGGTGTCGTCCGCCTGCATGTCGTAGGTATAGATCAGCGCGTTGGTCGCGCGCGCGAGATCGAGATGCCAGGGGGCCAGCGCTTCGGGGATATCGGCCAGCGGCCGCCGCAGATGCACGAACAATTGCGACTTGCCGAGCTTGTGCATCAGCGTTGCTTTCTCCTCGACCAGGATGAGCTTGCCCTTGTTGATCACCCCGACCCGGTCGGCCATCTCCTCGGCCTCTTCGATGTAATGCGTGGTCAGGACGATGGTGACGCCGCCGGCGCGCAAGTCGCGCACCATCTGCCACATGTCGCGCCGCAGTTCGACATCGACGCCGGCGCTCGGCTCGTCGAGGAAGAGGATGCGCGGCTCGTGCGACAAGGCCTTCGCGATCATGACGCGGCGCTTCATGCCGCCCGACAAGGTCGCGATCTTGTCGTTGCGCTTCTCCCAGAGCGAGAGATCGCGCAGCACCTTTTCGAGATGCGCCGCGCTGGGCGGCTTGCCGAAGAGCCCGCGGCTGAACTTCACCGTCGCGATCACGGTCTCGAACGCGTCGGTGGTCAGCTCTTGCGGCACCAGCCCGATGGTCGCGCGGGCCGCGCGGTAATCGCGGACGATGTCGTGGCCGTCGGCCAGCACGGTGCCTGCCGTCGCGTTGACGATGCCGCAGACGACATTGATCAACGTCGACTTGCCGGCGCCGTTCGGCCCCAGCAGGGCGAAGATCTCGCCGGGAAAAACCTCGAGATCGATCCCCTCCAATGCCCGGAAGCCCGAGGCATAGATTTTGGTCAGGCCGTTGATGCTGATGGCAGGCGAGGGCACGGGAAATTAATCCAATTTGGCGCGCCCGAACCTAGGCGCGCTTCGGCCTCAACGGAAGCGGCATTCCGCCGAGCGCGAAGGCGATGACTTTTTTCATTACCGTCGGCAGCGCCTGAGTGCCGAGCGCGTCGGGTTGGACCCACATGCCCTCGGCTTTGGTCGCGCGCGCCTTGCCGACCAGCACCTGCAATTCGAGATCGAAATGCGTGAAGCTGTGGCGCACCACGCCCGGCAACAGCGCCCAGCGCGCGACAACCGGCGCGGCTTGTTGCGCCGCCGCGCGCTCCCACGCGCCGCTGCGCCACTCGGTCGACGGCACTTCCATCATGCCGCCGAGCAAGCCCTTCTCGACGCGGCGCCGCAACAGCACGGCGCCGTCGGCGCGCACGGCCCAGAACGCGACGCCGCGGCGCAGTGGTTTCGCGCGCTTCGCCAGCCGCGCCGGCAGGCTTTCGGCGATGCCGGCGATGCGCGCGCGGCAGTCGTCGCGCCACGGACACAGCACGCATTTGGGGCTCTTGGGCGTGCAGATGATGGCGCCCAGGTCCATCGCCGCTTGCGCGAAATCGCCGGGCCGCGCTGCCGGCACCAGCGACGCCGCAAGCCGCCGCAGCTCCGGCTTGGCGGCGGGCAAGGGCGTTGCCACAGCAAACAATCGCGCCATCACCCGCTCGATATTGCCGTCGACCGGCGCCGCGTGCCGGTCGAACGCGATCGCCGCGATCGCCGCCGCGGTATAGGCGCCGATGCCCGGCAAGGTCAGCAGCTCGGCTTCGGTGGTGGGAAACATTCCGCCGTGTTGTTGCACCACGACCTGCGCGCAAGCATGAAGGTTGCGCGCGCGCGCGTAATAGCCCAGCCCTTGCCACGCATGCAGCACGTCGTCGAGCTTTGCGGCCGCGAGCGCGGCGATGTCGGGCCAGCGCGCGAGGAAGCGCGCGAAATACGGCCCGACGGTTGCGACCGTGGTCTGCTGCAGCATGATCTCGCTGAGCCAGACGCAATAGGGATCGGGCCGCTCGCCCGGTAGCGCGCGCCACGGCAGGCGCCGCCGATGGCGGTCGTACCAGGCGAGCAATCGTGCCGCGCGATCGTCGGCGCGACGCGTGGGCGAGCGGCGGCGCTTTTCCCGCGGGCCGATTTTTTTCTGTGGATGGGGCGCTGCCGGCATTCGACACGAGGATGCGGCAGGCGCTAGCATCCGATCAACCGAAGAACGTGTTGGCGAAACGAAAGACGGGAGCGATCGTGGAGAAACGGCGCGGCGGCTTGCGCGCGATAGCGGCCGAGATTCCGCGGGTCGCGGGGGTCGCGCTGGGCAAGCGCGGCTTCGGCGAAGCGCAGCTCGTCACGCAATGGGAAGCGGTGATCGGCGCGGAGCTGGCCGAGAAGCTGTCGCCCGAGCGCTTGACCTTTGCCCGCAACGAGCGCCGCAACGGCACCTTGCGGCTGCGGGTCGCCTCGGCCTTCGCGACCGAGGCGCAGCATCTCGAGCCGGTCCTGATCGAGCGCATCAACGCGTTCTTCGGCTATGGCGCGGTCGCGCGGCTGGTGCTGGTGCAGGGACCGCCGCTCAACGCGCCGTCGGCGCGGCCGGCGCTGCGCGCGCTCAGCCGCGACGAGCAGCAAGCGATCGAGACCCGAGTCGCCGGAATTGCCGACCCCGAATTGCGCGCGGCACTGGCGCGACTCGGCACCGCGATGGCCGGATCGCGGCGCGCGTGAGCCGTTTGCTTGCATCGATCCAGGACTCGCCCTAGCATCAACATCTAGTGGGTATGAGAGAAATCATGCGTAAAATCTGGTTAGCGCTCGCTGCTTTCGCGTTACTGGGCGGCATCATCGCCGCCGCACCGGCGCGCGCCGCCGGGGTGCCGCAGCAGACGCCGGACGACCGCGTCCTCGGCAAAGCCGATGCGCCGGTCACGATCTTCGAGTTCTTCTCGCTGACCTGCCCGCATTGCGCCGAGTTCGAGGACAAGACCTACCCCCTGGTCAAGAAAGAGTGGGTCGATACCGGCAAGGCGAAGATCGTCTATCGCGATTATCCGCTCGACCAGAATGCGCTCAAGGCGGCGGTGATCGCGCGCTGCGCTCCGCCCGACCGCTATGCCGCCTTCGTCGAGGTGCTGTTCGCGCAGCAGGGCGTCTGGGGCGTGCAGCGCGATCCGACCGAGGCGCTGAAGCGCATCGCGCTGCTCGGCGGCATCAGCACCGCGCAGGCCGACAAATGCCTTGCCGACCAGGATTTGTCGAAGAGCATCGTCGGCGAGGAATACCAGGCGCAGAAGCAATACGGCGTCGATTCGACCCCGACCTTCTTCATCAACGGCAAGAAGCTCGTCGGCGCGGCGCCGTATCAGCCGCCGGCCGCCGGCGACGCCCATCCCGACACCTCGGATTGGTATGTCGCGCCGGCTTTGAGCGAGGCCTATGCCGCGGCGACCAAGCACGGCAGCGCGGCCACCGGCACCAAGACAGCCGCCGCCCAGCCCCAGCAATAATCGAGCGTATCGACCGTGCAATTCGCGAAGCTACGCCTCAGCGGGTTCAAGTCGTTCGTCGATCCGACCGAGCTCATCATCGACACCGGGATGACCGGCATCGTCGGCCCCAATGGCTGCGGCAAGTCGAATCTGGTCGAGGCGCTGCGCTGGGCGATGGGCGAGAACTCGGCCAAGCGCATGCGCGGCGGCGAGATGGACGATGTGATTTTCGGCGGCACCGGCGCGCGGCCGGCGCGCAACATCGCCGAGGTCACGCTGGCGCTGGAGAATCCCGGCCGCGACGCGCCCAAGCCTTATGACGATCTGCCCGAAATCGAGATCGTGCGCCGCATCGAGCGCGGCGCCGGCTCGGATTACCGCATCAACGGCCGCGAGGTGCGCGCGCGCGACGTGCAATTGCTGTTCGCCGACGCCGCGACCGGCGCGCATTCCGCGGCGCTGGTCAGCCAGGGCCGGGTCGGCGCGATCATCAACGCCAAGCCCAGCGAGCGCCGCATCCTCTTGGAGGAAGCCTCGGGCATCAGCGGCCTCCATTCGCGCCGCCACGAGGCCGAGCTGCGCCTCAAGGGCGCCGAAACCAATCTCACGCGGCTCGACGACGTGCTGCGCGGCCTCGAGGCACAGCTCGAAGGCCTGAAGAAGCAGGCGCGGCAGGCCAATCGCTATCGCCGCCTGTCCGAGCATATCCGCCGCGCCGAGGCGGTGGTGCTGCATCTGCGCTGGCAGCGCGCGGTTGCCGAATTCCAGGCCGCCGCCGCCCGGTTTCACGCCGCCGAGCTTGCGGTCGCCGACCGCACCGCCGCCGCGCTCGCCGTCGGCCGCGAGCGCGAGGCCGCCGGCGCCGAGCTGCCGGCGTTGCGCCAGACCGAGGCTTCGGCCGGCGCCGAGCTGCAGCGGTTGGTGCTGGCGCGCCAGGCGCTCGAGGAAGAAGAGCGCCGCGTCGTCGCCGCCCGTCATGCCGCCGCGGCGCGGCTCGACCAGATGGCCTCCGACATCGCGCGCGAGGCAGCGCTCGCCGCCGACGCCGAAGCCGCGCTCGAGCGCTTGGAGACCGAGCATCGCGCGCTGGCCGAGGCGCAAGGGCTGGAAGGCGCGGCGCAAGAGCGGGCGGCCGCCGCGCTGGCTGCGATCGCCGCCGAGGTCGCAACCCTCGATGCCGAGCTCACCCGCCTCACCGAGCGCCTCGCCGCCGAGGAAGCGCAGCGCGCGGCCCTGACGCGCCGCCACCGCGAGAGCGCGGAGCGTCTGGCGCGCCTCGCCGAGCGGCAGCAGGAAATCGCCACCGCGATTGCCGCGCTGGAAACCGAGAAGATCGCGGTCGACGTTACTGCCGAGGCCGCCGAGGCCGTGCAAGCCGCGGAAGCCACGGTCGCGCGCACCAGCGAAGCCGCGGAAGAAGCCGAGACGGCCCTGCGCCGCGCGCAAGAGGCCGAAGCCGCGACGCGCACGCCCAAGGAGGCCGCCGAGGCGCAACGCGCCAAGCTCAACACCGAGCGCCAGGCGCTGATCGAATTGCTCGCGGCGATGGTCGACAAGCGTTTTTCGCCCATTCTCGACGCCGTCAGCGTCGCGAGCGGCTACGAGGCGGCGCTGGGTGCCGCGCTGGGCGAGGATTTGACCGCGCCGCTCGACGCCGCGGCACCGGCGCATTGGTTCGCGCTGCCCGATTATGCCGAGACGGCATCGCTGCCGGGCGATGTCGCGCCGCTCTCGTCGTTCGTCGTGGCGCCCGCGGCTCTGGCGCGGCGCCTGGCGCAGATCGGCGTCGTCGCCGATCGCGACATGGGCGAGAAGCTGCAGCCCGAATTGAAGCCCGGCCAGCGCCTCGTGAGCCGCGAGGGCGGGTTGTGGCGCTGGGACGGCTTCCGTCGCGGCGCCGGAACGCCGACCTCGGCGGCGCAACGCTTGCGCCAGCGCAACCGCATCGCCGAGCTCGACTTGCTGCTGGCCGATGCCGAGACCGCGCTCGGCCGCTGCGCCGCATCGCTTGCGGAGGCGCAGGCCGGCACGCGGCGTCTCGCCGATGACGAGCGCGCGGCGCGCGAGGCGGCGCGCGAGGCGGTCGGCACGCTCGCGATGGCGCGCGACCGCGAGGCCGAGCTGGCGCGCAACGCCGCCGGCATCCTGTCGCGGCTCAATGCGCTCACCGAGACGGCGGAACGCTTGGCGCACGATGCCGCCGAGGCCGAAGCGGATCGCACCGCCACCGCCGAGGCGCTCGCCGCCCTGCCCGATCCGGCGCTGGGGCGCGAAGCGGCGGCGGCGGCGCGCGACCAGCTTGCCGAGCGGCGCAGCATCCATCTCCAGCACCAGGCCGAGCACGATCGCCTGACGCGCGAGGCCCAGGCACGGCGCGAGCGCATCGCCGCGATCGCGGACGAGTTGTCGTCCTGGCGCCAGCGCGAAGAGGCGGCGGTCAAGCAGCATGCGGCCTTCGTCCGACGCCGCGACGATTTGCAGAACGAGCTCGGCGAATTGCAGCGCCGCCCCGCCGAGATCGCCGAGCAGCGCGAGCGCCTGGCCGCGACCATCGCGGACTCCACGGCGCGGCGTAACAACGCCGCCGATGCGCTGGCGGTTGGCGAGACAAGGCTGGCCGAGGCCGAGAAAGCATCGAAAGCCGCCGATGCCGAGCTTGCGGCCGCGCGCGAGGAGCGTGTGCGTTGCGAGGGCGTGCGCGATCAGGCCCACGAGGCGCAGACCGCGCTCACCCGCCATATCGAGGAACGCCTGAGCTGCGCGCCGCAGGCGGTGCTGGAAGCCGCCGGCATTCCCGCCGACGAGGAGCTGCCGCCACCCGACGACGCGCAAGCGCGGCTCGATCGCCTCACCCGCGAGCGCGACACGATGGGGCCGGTCAACCTGGTCGCCGAAGCCGAAGCGGCCGAGATCGAGGAACGCCTCAACGGCCTCATCCGCGAGCGCGAGGATCTGATCGGCGCGATCGCGCGGCTGCGCCAAGGCATCGCGGCGCTCAACCGCGAGGGCCGCGAGCGGCTGCTGGCCGCCTTCGCCACGGTCAACGAGCATTTCACCAAGCTCTTCACCCGGCTGTTCGGCGGCGGCCGCGCCTATCTGAAGCTCGACCGCGCCGAGCCGGTCGAGGGCGAAAGCGACGTGGAAACCGCTGCCAACGATCCGCTCGATGCCGGCCTCGAAATCTATGCGAGCCCGCCGGGCAAGAAGCTGCAGACCCTGTCGCTCTTGTCGGGCGGCGAGCAGGCGTTGACCGCGCTGGCGCTGATCTTCGCCGTGTTCCTCACCAACCCGGCGCCGATCTGCGTGCTCGACGAGGTCGATGCGCCGCTGGACGACGCCAATGTCGATCGCTTCTGCCGCCTGGTCGAAGAGATCGCCGAGACCGCGCAGACCCGCTTCCTCATCATCACCCATCACCGCCTGACGATGGCGCGCGTCCACCGCCTCTTCGGCGTCACGATGGCCGAGCAAGGCATCTCGCAACTGGTCTCGGTCGATCTCGAGAATGTCGAGCAATTGCGGCGGACGGGGTAGGGCCGCCCCTCACCCGCTCGCTAACGCTCGCACCCTCTCCCCAGCGGGGAGAGGGTTGGGTGAGGGGGCTATCAACGAGCGAGGATTACCACCATGCCCGATCACGCACCGTTTCGCGCCGACCAGGTCGGCAGCCTCTTGCGGCCGCCGGCGCTGAAGGCCGCGCGCGAGCAGCAAGCCAAGGGCGTGATCATCAAGGCGGCGCTGGGTGAGATTGAAGATCGCTTGATCCGCGACGCCGTCAAAAAGCAGGAAGCCGTCGGGCTGCAAGCGATCACCGACGGCGACTTCCGGCGCCAGTCCTGGTCGGGCGATTTTTTGACCGCGATCGAGGGCGTGGTGCAGCACGCGGCGCCGAACGCGCCGACGCCCGAGACCGTGCCGGTCGGGCAAGTGGTGAAGGGTTGGCAACCGCCGACGCCGCAAGTCACGGGCAAGCTCGGCTGGCCCCAGGGCGGCATCCAGCGCCGCTCGTTCGAATTCCTCAAAAGCCTCACCCGCCGCACGCCCAAGGTGACGATCCCGTCGCTCTCGATGCTGCATTTCCGCGGCGGCCGCGCCGGCGTCGATCGCGTCGCCTACCCGCAGATGGAGCAATTCTTCGCCGATGCGATCGCGGTCTATCGCGCCGAGATCATGGACCTCGCCGCGGCCGGCTGCCGCTATGTCCAGCTCGACGACACCAACCTCGCCTATCTTTGCGACGCGCGGCTGCGCGAGCGCGTGCGGGGACTCGGCGAGGACCCCGACCAGTTGCCGCAGCTCTATGCGCGGCTCATCAACGGCGCGATCGCGGATCGGCCCGCCGACATGAAGATCACGGTGCATCTCTGCCGCGGCAATTCCTTGAGCCGCGGCCATGCCGAGGGCGGCTATGAGCCGGTCGCCGAGGCGATGTTCAATGAGGTCAAGGTCGACGGCTTCTTCCTCGAATACGACGACGCGCGCTCGGGCGATTTCGCGCCGCTGCGCTTCGTGCCGAAAGGAAGCTTGCGCATCGTCTTGGGCCTCGTCACCTCGAAATTCGGCGCGCTCGAAGCCAAGGACGCGATCAAGCGCCGCATCGACGAAGCGTCGAAATACATGCCGGTCGAGCAGATGTGCCTCTCGCCGCAATGCGGCTTTGCCAGCCACACCGGCGGCAACCTCCTCGGCGAGGACGAGCAATACGCCAAGCTCCGCCACGTCGTCGAGCTGGCGCAGGAGATTTGGGGGAACGGCTGAAGCGCCGAGGCACACGCGAGAAACTTGGCAGAGCAAGAACACAAGCCTACCTCGCCCTGAGCGAAGTCGAAGGGCGCAGGCTGCTAATGCAATGTTGCCCGAACGGGGCATCAACCCATCGAAGCACCACGGCGCAGAGAAATCTTTGGTGCCTTATCACCTTGGCGGTTCAAGTTCTTGAACCCACGGAGCGGTATTATCGTCTTGCGATAATGATCGCTACACGATACTATCGTTCGCTGAATGATTCGTTCCTTTGGCAACAACCTTGCGCGCTTAGCCTGGGAGCGTCAGGCGGCGAAAGGCGTTCCAATCGACATTCTGCGAACCGCCTATCGGAAGCCGATGCAAATTCACAGTGCGCTTACGCTGAACGATTTGCGCTCGCCTCCAGGCAATCGCCTGGAGCCGCTCAAAGGCAAACGCAAAGGACAGCACAGTATCCGCGCGAACGATCAGTGGCGGGTCTGTTTCCGCTGGCACGATGGAGATGCTTATGAAGTCGAAATCTGCGACTACCACGACGAATAAGAACCGCCGGGCCTTTGCTCCGGTCCATCCCGGCGAGGTAATCCTGCACGATTACCTCGAGCCGCTGGGCATGAGCCAATATGCGCTGGCCAAGGCGCTCGGCATCACGGCGGCGCGGATCGGCGAGATCGTGCGCGGCAGGCGCGCGATCAGTCCCGATACGGCTCTGCGCCTCGCGCGTTATTTCGGCACTTCGGCCGAATTCTGGATCGGGATGCAGGCGCAATTCGATCTGGAAACGACGCGCGACGCCCGCGCAGCCATCATTGCCAAGGAAGTCGCGCCGCGCGCGGCATGACGCTCAACCAGATGTGCCTCTCGCCGCAATGCGGCTTCGCCAGCCACACCGGCGGCAACCTCCTCGGCGAGGACGAGCAATACGCCAAGCTCCGCCACGTCGTCGAGCTGGCGCGGGAGATTTGGTCCGCGTAGCGATCCGTCAGCGGATCAGGATAATCTCCGCGCCGACGTCCAATTTGCTCCACGCCCGATCGGCGGTAACGGCGGGTCTCTTCAGCGCGAGCGCAAGCGCAAGGCACGCGCGATCGCCCAGCGACAGGCCGAGACGTTTCGTTGCCGGCCAGAGACGCGCCGCGCTTTTTGCCTGCGCTTCATCGAAAGCGTGGATTCGAAGATCAAGCGCCGTGACAGCCGCCTCGGCTTCCATTTCCGTGAACTCCGCCGACACGAGCTTCGTCAGAACTTCGCAAACATTAACGGCACTGATCGTGGCGCCGACGATACGCACGGGATCGACATGGCGGAATGGCTCGTTCTTAATCGCCGCCAGAACCGCAGAAGCGTCGACGACGATCTCGTCATCGCTCACGCCGCGCTTCCTTGCGCCGTTCCGCGATCAGCTCGGCAACGAGGTCGCGATCCTTAGAGCCGTGCCGCGCCGCGATCTCCTGCGCGCGCCGAAGCGCCTGCCGCTTCGTTCGCAATCGCAGCTCGCCGTCACCGACGACCTCGATCATGAGCTCGTCGCCGGGGGCGATGCCGGCCTGTTGCCGGCACGCCGCCGGTATGACGAGGCGGCCTTGCTGGTTCATTTTCGCTTTGCCGTGCATGACACATAATGCATTTAATGTCAGATGACGATATAAGTGACACTAGAGCGCGGGAATGTCAAGGACGGCGGTCCCCCTTCGGCTATCGTCGGCGCAACGCCGGAGGAGATGGAGGAGATAAGGAGACGCACATGGCCCAGCACATCGACGGCCCGCTCTACTACGAACGGCTCGGCCGCGCCGGGCCGGTCATGGCCTTCGTTCATCCCAATCCGATGGACCAGTCATGCTGGCTTTATCAGATGGCGCGGTTCTCGACCTGGTACCGCTGCATCGCGCTCGACTGTCTTCTGTGCACGAGCGATAACCTGGAGATACGCAATGAACGCACTATCGGCCGTCGTCCGCCCTTGTTCCAGATCACGCATTCTTGCGACGCTGATATGAAAGCGCTTGGCGAAATCGTCTTGCGATAAACCGGTCTTCTCACGGACCTGTCGCACGAAGCGCGCTGAGCACATGCGCGCAAGCTCGTCTTCCGTCAGCGGCGGATTGTCCGGATCGTCGCGGGCGTTCTGTTCGATCTCTTCTTCGGTCATGGCGGCGGGACGCGCGCGCTGCTTGGCCGTCAGTTCGGGCGGATGAGCCAGATCCAGTTTGAAGCGAATGATTGTCATGAAAGTCATCCTACGGGATCTCCATAGCTGCCGAAATTCAGGCCTTGACTCGAACGCAAATAGTACGTATATTGCGTTCCTTTCGGAGCGTACATTCATGACCACACCCGCCCAGCTCGCCGCCAACCGCCGCAATGCCCGGAAAAGCGCCGGCCCGACCAGCGATTCCGGCAAATCCATCGCCGCGCAGAACGCGCTGCGCCACGGCCTTACCGCCAAGCATGTGCTCAGCGAGGACGAGCGCAGCCCGGATTTCGCGAGCTTCGCCGCGGCGCTGCGCGCGGACCTGGCCCCGGCCGACGAGGTCGAGGAGCAACTGGCCGAGCGTATCGTTCTGACCTCGTGGCGGCTGCGGCGCATCGCGCGGGCCGAGCCCGGGCTCATCGCCACCTGGAGCCTCGACACACACCCCGACATTCTCGTCTACAGCGAAACCCCGATGGCGCGGATGTTCCGTCGGCGCGCGGAGCCAATGACCGCGCTGTCGCGCTACGAAGCGTCGCTCGACCGCGCGCTGGGCCGCGCCTATGCGTTGTTGGAGCGGCGCCAGGCGCTGCGCCGCGGCGAATCCGTGCCGCCGCCGGTCACCTTGCTGGTCGAGGGCATCGATTCGGATGCCGCTAACCCGCTCGCGCGCCAGGAAAAAAGCGAAAATTACGAAACGAACCCAATTTCCGCCGCGGCGGCAAGCGAAGGCGACGACGCGCCACTCGACGCGGCCGTTTGACCGCGCTGCTTGCGGCGAAATGCGCGGGGGTCTTGGCCGGCGTTCGCCTTGACGGCGGCTAACGCGCCTTTTATGTTCCGCGCCGCTTCCCGCAGGGGGATTTTCTCAAGCGTTGCGAGCGGTTCGCCGATGAACGAGCGCGAGAAAAACGACCCGCTGCGGGATCTGGGGGAGCGGCTCGACAAGGCGCGGGCGGCACGGCCAAAGTCGCCCGAGCGCGCCGCCGACAACACCAGCACCGGCAATGCGCTGGCGCTCGGCTGGCGGGTGGGGATCGAGCTGGTCGGCGCGATCGTCGTCGCCGTGTTCATCGGCTGGGCCTTCGACCAGTGGCTCGGCACGCGGCCCTGGGGCATGGTGGTGATGTTTTTCCTCGGCGTGGCGGCGGGGATGCTGAACGTTTATCGCACCGTGACGGGGCTCGGCCGGGCGGTGGGATTCAAGCAGGACGCGCCAAGCGCCGATGCTTCGATAAAGACGGGGGCAGGTTGGGACGATGACGAGGATTAAGCGAGAGACAGCGTGGCGATAGAGCTCCATCCGCTCGATCAGTTCAAGATCGAGCCACTGATCCCGATCCATATCGGCGGCATCGACGCCTCGTTCACCAATTCCGCGTTCTTCATGGTCGCAGCGGTGCTGCTGGCGAGCCTCCTGTTGATCTGGGGCACGCGCAAGCGCGAGCTGGTGCCCGGGCGCTGGCAGTCGATGGCCGAGATTTCCTACGAATTCATCGCCGGCATGATCGACGACAATGTCGGGCATGAGGGACGGGAATATTTCCCGTTCATCTTCACGCTCTTCATGTTCATCCTGCTCGGCAATCTCTTGGGGCTCATCCCCTATGGCTTCACCTTCACCAGCCACATCATCGTCACCTTTGCGATGGCGGCGGTGGTGTTCATCGGCGTCACCATCATCGGCATCGCCCGGCATGGCTGGCACTTCCTCGGCTTCTTCGTGCCGCATGGCGTGCCCTGGGTGCTGCTCATCCTGCTGGTGCCGATCGAAATCCTGTCCTATCTCATCCGCCCGTTCACGCTGTCGATCCGCCTCTTCGCCAACATGATGGCCGGCCATACCATGCTGGCGATCTTCGCCGGGTTCGTTGCGCCGCTGGCGATTCTCGCCGCGGTGCCGCTGAAGCCCTTGGCGGTGGTGCCGCTGGGCGTCGACGTGCTGCTGATCTTCCTCGAACTTTTGGTCGCGGTGCTGCAGGCTTATGTCTTCACCATCCTGACCTGCCTCTATCTGCGCGACGCCATCCACCTTCACTAAGGCTGTCGACTTGATCACACCGGCTCGCTTCCTCATCGTCATTCCCGCGAAAGCGGGAATCCAGCGGTATCCCTGGACCCCGCTTCCGCGGGGGTGACGATGACGGTATCGCTCTCACCAAAATCGATTCGCTAACGTCGTCACCACTCAACCCAGGGGAATAGTCATGGATCTCGCTTCTGCCAAAATGATCGGCGCCGGCCTTGCCTGCATCGCGCTCGTCGGCGCCGGCATCGGCATCGGCAACGTGTTCGCGGCACTCATCACCTCGCTCGCCCGCAACCCGGCGGCGCAGGTGACGCCATTCGCGTTCCTCGGCTTCGCGCTCGCCGAGGCGACCGGCCTGTTCGGCCTCGCGATCGCGTTCCTGATCCTGTTCGTGTTCTGATCGGACCCTTCGGGCAATCATGCCGCAGCTCGACCCCGCCACCTTTCTGCCGCAGCTCATCTGGCTCGCGATCACCTTTCTCGTGCTTTATGGGGTGATGGCGAGCGTCGGGCTGCCGCGCGTCGGCAACGTGCTCGCCGCGCGCCGCCAGCGGATCGAGGGCGATCTCGAAAATGCCGCGAAGATGAAGAGCGAGGCCGAGGCCGTGATCGCGGCCTATGAGAAGGCGCTGGCCGAGGCGCGGCTGCAGGCGCAGATCACCTTGCGCGAGACCACCGAGCAGCTCAACGCGCTCTCCGCCGAGCGGCAGAAGAAAGTCGTCGAGGAGCTGGGACGCGAAACCGCGGCGGCCGAGCGCCGGATCAACGAGGCGAAGGCCCAAGCCCTCGGCTCGTTGCGCGAGATCGCGATCGAGGCAACCCGCGAGGCGGCGCAGAAACTCACCGGCGCCGCGATCGACGTGCCGCGCGCCGGCAGCGCGGTCGATCGCGCGATGCGGGAGCGCGGCTGATGCCCGGCTTCATGCGCGAGGCCGAATTCTGGGTGCTGATCGCGTTCGTGATCGCGATCGGCTTTCTGGTCTACAAGGCGCGGGGCACGATCACCGGCGGCCTCGACCAGCGCGGCGCCCGAATCAAGGCCGAGCTCGACGAGGCGCGGCGCCTGCGCGACGAGGCGCAGGCGCAGCTCGCCGCGTTCCAGCGCAAGCAGCGCGATGCGCTGACGGAAGCCGAGGGCATCATCGCCCAGGCAAAGACCGAGGCCGAGCGCCTCGCCGCCCAGGGCGCGCGCGATCTCGAAGCGGCGATCGAGCGCCGACGCCGGCTCGCGGTCGAGAAGATCGCGCTCGAGGAGCAGAAGGCGATGGCCGATCTGCGCAACACCGCGGTCGATGTCGCGATCGCGGCCTTGCGCCGTGTGCTGGCCGAGGATCTCGACGCGACGCGCCAAAGCGCGCTGATCGACGACGCGATCGCGGCGCTGCCGCCGACGCTGCATTAAGCTTCTTCCCGACGAAATTCACCACGGAGACACCGAGAACACGGAGAGCCATTATTCTCCGCGCGCTCCGTGCCTCCGTGGTTCCCCTTCTCTCATCACGTTAAGCGCCGATCGCCTGCTCGGACGCGAGCGGCTCAAACCCCAGCGCCTGCGCCACCGCCGCATGGGTGATGCGGCCACCGGCGATGTTGAGGCCGGCGCGCAGATGCGGGTCGTCGCTCAGCGCCTGGCGCCAGCCCTTATCGGCGAGCGCGAGGCTGAACGGCAAGGTCGCGTTGTTGAGCGCGAAGGTCGAGGTACGCGCGACCGCGCCCGGCATGTTGGTGACGCAGTAGTGGATGACGCCTGCCTCGACATAGGTCGGATTGGCATGGGTGGTCGGGCGGCTGGTCTCGAAGCAGCCGCCCTGGTCGATCGAGATGTCGACCAGCACCGCGCCCGGCCGCATCTGCCCGACCATCGCGCGCGTCACCAGCTTGGGCGCCGCCGCGCCCGCGACCAGCACCGCGCCGATGACGAGATCGGCCGCGAGCACCTCGCGCTCGATATTCTCGACAGTCGCGAACAGGGTGTGAAGCTGCGAGCCGAATTGCAGGTCGAGCTCGTAAAGCCGCGGCAGCGATTTATCGATCACGGTGACATGGGCTTCCATGCCCATCGCGACGCGCGCGGCGTTGGTGCCGGCAACGCCGCCGCCGAGGACCACCACCCTGGCCGCGGCAACCCCGGGCACGCCGCCCAAGAGGATGCCGGCGCCGCCTTGCTCCTTCTCGAGGCAATGCGCGCCGACCTGGATCGCCATGCGGCCGGCGACCTCGCTCATCGGCGCCAGCAGCGGCAGGCCGCCGCGCGCGTCGGTCACGGTCTCGTAGGCGATGCACGCCGCGCCCGAGCGCATTAGCCCCTCGGTCTGCGCCCGGTCGGCGGCGAGATGGAGATAGGTGAATAGAACCTGGCCCGGCCGCAGCAGCGCGATCTCTTGCGGCTGCGGCTCCTTCACCTTGACGATCATTTCGGATGCCGCGAACACCGCGGCGGCGCTCGCGAGAATCTGCGCGCCGGCCTTCTGGTAGGCCGCATCGTCGAAGCCGATGCCGATGCCGGCGCCGCTCTCGACCGCGACCTGATGGCCGTGATGGACCAGCTCGCGCACGCTGCCGGGGATGAGCCCGACGCGATACTCGTGCGTCTTGATCTCCTTGGGAACACCGATCAGCATGTCTTCAACACCTCTGCCAGGAGGCCGACCATATCGTCGATCTGCGGCTTTTCGACGATCAGCGGCGGCGACAGCGCGAGGATGTCGCCGGTCTGGCGCACCAGCAAGCCGCGCTCGAAGCATTTGACATAGGCATCGTAAGCGCGCGCGCCGGGCTGGCCAGCAATCGGTTGCAGCTCGACGCCCGCGACGAGACCGATGTTACGGATGTCGATGACATTGGGCACGGCTTTGAGGCTATGCACGGCGTCTTCCCAATAGGGCGCCAACGACTTTGCGCGCGCGAACAGATCCTCGCGCGCATAGATCGCGAGCGTCGCGAGCGCCGCGGCCGCCGCGACCGGATGGCCGGAATAGGTATAGCCATGCGCGAGCTCGATCGCGCTCTCGGGCCCTTGCATGAAGGCATCGTAGATGGGCTTGCGCACCGCGACGCCGCCCATCGGCACGGTGCCGTTGGTCACGCCCTTGGCGAAGCACAGGAGATCGGGCGTGATGCCGAAGAGCTCGGCGGCGAAAGACGCACCCAGCCGGCCGAAGCCGGTAATGACCTCGTCGAAGATCAAGAGAAAGCCGTGCTTGTCGCAGATCGCCTTCAAGCGCTCGAGATAGCCCTTGGGCGGCACCAGCACGCCGGTCGAGCCGGCCATCGGCTCGACGATCACCGCGGCGATGGTCGAGGGATCGTGCAGCGTCGCAATGCGCTCGAGCTCGTCGGCGAGATGCGCGCCCCATTCCGGCTGACCGCGCGAGAACGCTTGGCGGTCGAGGTTGAAGGTGTGGGGCAGATGATCGACGCCGGGGATGCCGGCATAGAGCTTGCGGTTGCCGGCAATGCCGCCGACCGAGAGGCCGCCGAAGCCGACGCCGTGATAGCCGCGCTCGCGCCCGATGAGGTGCGTGCGCGCGGCGTCGCCTCTCATGCGGTGATAGGCGAGCGCGATCTTCAGCGCGGTCTCGACCGCCTCGGAGCCGGAATTGCCGAAGAAGACATGATCGAGATCGCCCGGCAGCAGCGCCGCGATGCGCGCGGCGGTCTCGAAGATCGCGGGGTGCCCCATCTGAAAGGCCGGCGCATAGTCGAGCGTCAGCACTTGCTGGTACAGGGCATCGGCGATCTCGCGCCGGGCATGGCCGGCATTGACGCACCACAAGCCGGACGTGCCGTCGAGGATCTTGCGGCCATCGGTGCTGCGGTAATACATGCCCGCGGCCGATTCCATCAGCCGCGGCTTCGCCTTGAACTGGCGGTTGGCCGTGAACGGCATCCAATAGCTTGCGAGATCGTTAGGCCGCGTCGACTGGACCATGACGCCCTCTTTCATTGCAAGGATCGATTTATCATAAGATGAGCCCGCGCGGCCGGACGATCAAATGTTGGTATTGCCTGGCAGGTCCGTTTTTAGGCACAATTGCCATCATGAACCGGGAAAACTGGTCATCCGAGATTTTGCTCAGCGCGGCCATTTCGGCAGGCGCGGTAGCGCCGTGCGTGGTCCTCGCCGAGTTTCTCAATTCCTTGGGGATCACGGTGCCCTATCTCTCCTTTATTCCGGCGATCGTCGGCTGTTGCGCCGTCGGCGGCTGGGCGCTGGCGTCATGGGCGCTCGTGTTCAGCGCGGTGGGGCTGTGGTATTTCTTCCTCCCGCCGACCGGCTTCGCCTGGCCCGAGCATGGCGACGCCGCTCATCTCGTCGTGTTTATCGTGGTCTCTTTTTTCGTGTGCTGGATCATCGAGGGGCAGCGCCGCGCCAACGACGCGCTGTCGCGCGACAACGTCGCTCTGGGCTGCAAGATTTCTACGCTGCTAAGCCGAATCAAGGCGCGCTGAAAATCCTTTGCAGTGTCTCATGACAACGCTTGCGCATCGGTGCCGGTCGCGATGAAACGACGCGTGCTGCTGCTGGCACCTTTGGCGCTGGCTTGCGCGCGCGCCGCCCACGCCAAGGTCTTCGCGCTCGGCTCGATCTCGATTACCCATCCCTGGGCCGCGCCCGCGGTCACCGAAGCCGCGGCGCTGTTCATGGGCCTCGTCAATAACGGCCCAGGTGCCGACCGGCTGATCGCCGCATCGACGCCGGTCGCCAAAACCGTCATCTTCCGCTCCCGTGACGGCGCGCCGCTCGAATACTATCAGCTCTGGCCCAAGCGCCCGGTCGATCTCGCGCCGGGGCGGCGCTACATCGCCTTGCGCGACCTGAAGCGGTCGCTCGCGCTCGACGATACGTTTCCGCTGATGCTGCACTTCGCCAAGGCCGGCAATTTCACCGTGACCGTGATCGTCGAGGCCGGTCCGGACGACGCGATAAGCGAATCAGGCTGACGCGAGCAATCCGAGAACGTGGTCGGCGATCGCCAGCGAGGCGGTGAGGCCGGGTGATTCGATGCCGAACAGATTGACGAGGCCGGGCACGCCGTGGCTCTCGGGGCCCCCGATCATGAAATCGGCGCCGGGCTCTTTCGGGCCGCTGATCTTCGGGCGGATGCCGGCATAGCCCGGCAGAAGCGCACCGTCGGCGAGATCGGGCCAGTAGGTTCGGATCGCGGCATAGAACTTGTCGCCGCGCCGCGCATCGACCGTGTAGTCGATG
>DATLUE010000430.1:0-42966 GCA_035533255.1 Allostellaceae bacterium
TTCGGCGTAGCAACGCTCAATCCTTTCGATACCGCACGACGCTAGGTATCAGGAGACTTTCCGCGCCAGGCCTGCGTTTTTCAAGCTCACTGCAATCTCGCCGAGGATCGCCGGATCGTCGATCGTCGCCGGCATCTTATAAGTCTCGCCATCGGCGATGGCACGCATCGTGCCGCGCAGGATTTTGCCCGAGCGGGTCTTGGGCAGCCGCTCAACCACGAGCGCGGTCTTGAAGCTCGCCACCGGGCCGATGCGCTCACGCACCAGCGCCACGACCTCCGAGGCGATGACCGCACGATCCTTGGTGACGCCGGCCTTCAGCACGACGAGGCCGAGCGGCACCTGGCCCTTCAGCGCATCGGCGATGCCGAACACCGCGCATTCGGCAACATCGGAATGCGCCGCCAACACCTCTTCCATCGCGCCGGTCGAAAGGCGATGGCCCGCGACGTTGATGATGTCGTCGGTGCGCGTCATCACGAAGACATAGCCGTTCTCGTCGATAGTGCCGGCGTCCGCGGTGTGATAGTAGCCGGGGTACTCGGTCATATAGGCTTGCACGTAACGATCTTCCGCCTGCCATAGCGTCGGCGACGCACCCGGCGGCAGCGGCAGCTTCACGCATAGCGCGCCGATCTCGCCCGGCGCGGCCGTCTCGCCGGTGGGACCGAGCACTTGGAGATCGTAGCCCGGCACCGCGCGCGTCGCCGAGCCGTGCTTCACCGGCTGCAGTCCGAGCCCGATACAATTGGCGGCGATCGCCCAGCCGGTCTCGGTCTGCCACCAATGATCGATCACCGGCCGGGCAAGCTGGCGCTCGGCCCATGCCACCGTCGCCGGATCGGCGCGCTCGCCGGCGAGGAACAGCGTGCGGAATTTCGCGAGGTCGTATTTGCGGATGAACGTGCCGTCGGGATCGTCGCGGCGGAGCGCGCGAAACGCGGTCGGCGCGGTGAACATCGCGGCGACGCCATGCTCGGCGATCAGTCGCCAATAGGCGCCGGCATCGGGCGTGCCGACCGGCTTGCCCTCGAACAGCACGGTGGTGCAGCCATAGAGCAGCGGCGCGTAGACGATATAAGAATGGCCGACCACCCAGCCGATGTCGGAGGCGGCAAAGAACACCTCGCCCGGCTTCATGCCGTAAACATTCGCCATCGACCAATGCAGGGCGACCGCGTGGCCGCCATTGTCGCGCACGATGCCTTTGGGCTGGCCGGTGGTGCCCGAGGTGTAGAGGATGTAGAGCGGATCCGTCGCCTCGAGCCAGACGCATGAGGCTGGCGCCGCGGCGGCGACGCTCTCGCCCCAATCATGGTCGCGCCCCAGCGCCAGCGCGCAGGGTTGCTGGGGACGCTGCAGGATGAGGGTAGCCGCGGGCTTGTATCGGGCCAGCTCGATCGCCTGGTCGAGCAACGGCTTGTAGGCGACGATGCGCCCCGGCTCGATCCCGCAGGACGCGGCGAGGATCGCGGTCGGCTTGGCATCGTCGATCCGGGTCGCGAGCTCGGGCGCGGCAAAGCCGCCAAAGACCACGGAATGAATGGCGCCGATGCGCGCGCAGGCGAGCATCGCCATCACGGCCTCGGGCACCAGCGGCATGTAGATGATCACGCGGTCGCCGCGCACGACGCCCAGGGCCGTCAACGCACCCGCCAGCTTCGCAACCTGATCGCGAAGCTGGCGATAGGTAAAGCGCTCGATCCGACCGGTGACCGGACTGTCGTAGATCAGCGCGAGCTGCTCGGCACGGCCGCGCTCGACATGGCGATCGAGCGCGTTCCAGCAAGTGTTCATCCGGCCGCCGGCAAACCAGCGATAGAAAGGCGGCCGTACGCGATCGAGCACCTTGTCCCAGCGCCGCTCCCAATCAATCGCGGCAGCGGCCTCGCCCCAGAATCCTTCCGGATCGGCAAGCGAGCGGCGATGCTCGTCTTCCTGGCGGCTGGCCATGTTGTGCGCCCTCCCCGGCGCGACCGCGGACGAGATCATCCGCCACCGCCGCGACCGGCGCGCTCATTTCAAGGTGCCGAAGACCGTCGTCTTCGGGCCGCTGCCCAAGACGCCGACCGGCAAGATCCAGAAATTTCAGCGCCGCGGGCAGGCCAAGTGCCCGCCTGGGCGGCGCCGGCGGTTAGTGGCTCGAATGCTCGAGTTCTTGGATTGCGTCTTTGATTCGCAGCTTCTGGCGCTTCAGATCGGTAACGATGTCCGGGTTGGGCGAAGGTCGGCTGATTTCATGATCGAGGGTATTTTCCAGGCTGCGATGCTGGGCCCGAAGCTCTTCGATACGGTCTTGCGACGACATGGCACCTCCTGTTGCAGCAGATGAGGCACGAGCATTTAATGCTAACCCGGTTTGGCGCTACACTCCAAGCACGATATGCTGCGCCTTGATGACAACGCCTCAACCACACTTAAAATCTGTATAATATGCCGGAGCAACAACGTATCGTCGTAGGAATCAGCGGCGCGTCGGGCGTTATCTACGGTGTCCGGCTGCTGCAGATTTTGCGCGACCTGCCGGTCGAGACCCATCTCGTGATGAGCAAATCGGCCGAGGTCACGCTCGCTTACGAGACCGACATGAAGGTTGCCGAGCTGCGCGCCCTGGCCGATCACTGCCACAATATCGGCGACATGGCGGCCGCGCTGTCCTCGGGCTCGTTCAAAACCCTCGGCATGATTGTCGCGCCATGCTCGGTGCGCAGCGTTGCCGAGATCGCCTCAGGCGTCACCACCACGCTGCTGACGCGCGCGGCCGACGTGATCCTCAAGGAGCGCCGCCGACTGGTGCTGGTGGTGCGCGAGACGCCGCTGCATCTCGGCCATCTGCGCAACATGGCCGCGGTCACCGAGATGGGCGCGATCATCGCCCCGCCGGTGCCGGCCTTCTACAACCGGCCGAAGACGCTGGGGGATGCGATCGACCACAATCTCGGTCGGGTGCTCGACCTCTTCGGCCTCGATACCGGCAAGGTCAAGCGCTGGGGCGAGACCGACGGCAAGATGCCCTGAGGGCTTCCGTCAGCCTGGCCCGCGCCGAAAATCGGTCTCGGCCATCGCCGTCAGCGCGTCGCGAATCGGTGCGGCCGGGGCATCGCCGACATAAAGCGCGAGATTGGCGAGCGCCGCGGCCAGCCGCTCGCCGGTCGTCAGCGCCGGATCGACGGCCGGCGCAAGCCCGACCAGCCGCTGCTGCAACAGCCGCTCCGCCTCGAGCTCGACCGCCTTGGCCTTGGCGTAGAGGCTGTCGCTCTCGGGGGTTGCGGTCGCTTTGATGGCGCGACGCGCGGCGCGGAAATTCTCGACCACGTCGCGGCGCCAGCCCGCGACCGACTGATCGGCCGCCGCGAGCCCATCGCGATCGAGCCGCCCGCGCCCGCTAACCCCCAGCCAGCAGCAATAAAGCGCTACATTCACATCGCGGCCATCGTGGTCTTGGAGCACGAGGCAGGCCGGCGCGACCCCCGGCTGCGCATAGATCGCCAGCGAGAAGCGCCAGAGCTCGGCCGCCGCATCAGACATCGCGAATATCACATGAACTTGATATAATTCGCGTCACATGGACCTCGACGTCGAAGCCGTCAAGCTGCGAATCGCCACCCTCCAAGCCGAGCATCGCGATCTCGACGAGGCGATCGACCGTCTCGCGCCGCAGGTGCCCGCGAGCAACCTGCATCTGCAGCGGTTGAAGAAGCGCAAGCTGGCGCTCAAAGACCTCATCACCAAGCTCGAGAATTCGCTGCTGCCCGACATCATCGCTTGATGCCGCGCCCTCGCCCGCCCGTGCTTGCCCTCGCTAACGCCATTCCTATAATGCGCGCTCCTTTTTAGTCGGGGGACAGGGATGGCGGCCAAGAGCGGCGCAAAGCCGGCCGTGGGAATCATCATGGGAAGCCAGTCCGACTGGGACACCATGCGCCATACGGCGGAGGCCCTCGATCGCCTCGGCATTCCCCACGAAGCCCGGATCGTCTCGGCGCATCGCACCCCGGCGCGGCTCTACGCCTATGCGAAGAAGGCGCGCGGGCGCGGCCTCAAGGTGATCATCGCGGGTGCGGGCGGCGCCGCGCATCTGCCCGGCATGACGGCGTCGATGACGCCGCTGCCGGTGCTCGGCGTACCGATGGAAAGCGCCGCGCTGAAAGGCGTCGACAGCTTCCTCTCGATCGTTCAGATGCCCGGTGGCGTTCCGGTCGGCACGCTCGCGATCGGCCGCGCCGGCGCGATCAACGCAGCGCTGCTGGCCGCGGCGATCCTCGCCCTCGGCGACAAGCGCCTCGCGACCCGGCTCGACCGCTGGCGCGCGACGCAAACCAGCGGCGTCGCACGGCGTCCCAGCGATCGATGATCGAGGATTCATGATAGAGCCCGGCGCCACTATCGGGATTCTGGGCGGCGGCCAACTCGGTCGCATGACCGCGCTCGCGGCGATATCGCTCGGCTATCGCTGTCACGTCTTTTGCCCGCTGAAGGACAGTCCCGCCAAGCAGGCGACGCCGCTGGCGACCACCGCCGCTTACGACAACAAGCTCGCGCTCGGGCGCTTTGCGAAGGCGGTCGATGTGGTGACCTTCGAATTCGAGAACGTCCCGGCCGACACCGCCGAGTTCCTTGCCGAGCGCAGGCCGGTGCGGCCCGGGCCCAATGCCCTGCGTATCGCGCAAGATCGCATCAAGGAAAAAGATTTTCTGCGTGCGATCGGCGTCGCGACCGCGCCCTATCAAGCGGTCGGCAGCGAGGCCGAGCTGCGCCGCGCAAGCGAGACCATCGGCCCGCGCGCGATCCTCAAAACGACGCGTATGGGCTATGACGGCAAGGGCCAGCACGCGCTTCGCGCCGACAGCGACCTCGCGGCGGCCTGGCGCGGCTTCGGCTCCAACGATGGCATTCTCGAAGGCTTCGTCGAATTCGCCTGCGAGGTCTCGGTGATCATCGCGCGTAGCGAGACCGGCAAGACCGCGACCTATGCGCCGGTCGAGAACCAGCATGTGAACCACATCCTCGACACGACGATCGCGCCCGCGCGCGTCACACCCGAAATCGCGATGCGCGCCGAGGCGATCGCGCGCCACATCGCCGAGAAGCTCGATCTCGTCGGCCTGCTCGCGGTCGAAATGTTCGTGACGCATGAGGGCGAGGTGCTGGTCAACGAGCTGGCGCCGCGGCCGCATAATTCCGGGCATTGGACGATCGACGCCTGCTACACGAGCCAGTTCGAGCAACTGGTCCGCGCGATCTGCGGCCTGCCGCTCGGCTCGCCCGAGCGCCATTCCGACGCGGCGATGAAGAATCTGATCGGCGCGAATAGCGAGAAATGGCGCGAGGCCGCGAACGACCCGCTGCAGAAAATCCATCTCTACGGCAAGGACCAGGCGCTGCCGGGCCGCAAGATGGGGCATGTAACGAAGCTTATCCCGCGGCGCTGAACCGGTTTCGCACGCCGCGGAGAAGTCGCACCGGATTAAGCCGGTCGATCCCCTCGCGCCATCGCGGGATCGCCAGCACTTCGGCGAGCCGGCGGTCGAGAAACGCGGCGGTCGCCTGCGTCTCCTCGGAGCGGTCGTCGAGCCAATAAAGCGTGGTCGCGGCATAGACCGCGGCCAGCAATCCGCGCTTGGTATAGAAGTTGAAATCGGTCGAGCGGTCGCCCGCGGCGTGCCAAAGCGCGTCGACCGTGTTGTAGAGCAGTTTGGCGCCAAGCGGCAAGTTCCCGGGGCTGCCGAGCACTGTCAGCGAGCGGCGCACCGCTTCGCGATACGGCAACAGGACGCCAAGCCGAGTCGAGACGCCCGCGGCGATCCGCGCGCGGATTTTCAGCGTGGCGATGCGACGGCGCTTCAGCGCATCGATCGTCTGGCGATCGGCCCAGTTGCTGAACCACGCCACGGCATCGCGCGGGCCGCGCGGAAACAGCAGGTCGAGCCCGGCGGCATCGATCTCCACCCGATCGGCCGCCGCCCGCATCGCCGCCCGGGTCCAGCCGTCGAACGCCACGTTCGGCAGCAGCGCCAGCAGCAGCGCGTCTTTCTGCAACGCGGCTTCGTTGCTCATGCCGGGGAGAGATCGATCGGGAAGCGCGCGCCTTCCTCGACGAACATCAAGAGCCGCATGTCGGTCATGCGCTGCGGATAGAGCACGCCGTCGAGGTGATCGCATTCATGCTGCACCACGCGCGCATGAAAACCCTCGACCGAGCGGTCGATCGCGGTGCCGTCCGGCGCGACGCCGCGATAGCGGATGCGCGCAAAGCGCGACACGGCGCCCTTGAGGCCCGGCACCGAGAGGCAACCCTCCCAGCCGAGTTCCTGCTCGGGCCCGAGCGGCTCGATCACGGGATTGATCAGGGCGGTCAGCGCCAGGGCCTGGTCCTCGGGCCGGCCGGTCAGCCGATGCTCGGGCACCTCGAAGATCACCACCCTGAGCGGCACATGCACCTGCGGCGCCGCCAGCCCGGCGCCGCCGATATCGGCCAGGGTTTCGGCCATGTCGGCGATGAGGCGATGAATCTCGGGCGCGGCCGGATCGGCCACGGGCTCCGCCCGGCGGCGCAGCACCGGGTGTCCCATGCGGGCGATCTTGAGGATGGCCATGCGGATAATATGAGGGACGCCGCGAGGCCGGTAAAGCGGGCCGGCAAAAAGGGCCCGGCTTTACAAAATCCGGCCGGTTATGGTATCAAATTTCTCCGCCGGGCGATGCTTTTCAGCCCGGTTTACCTTGTTCCTCGAGAGGAGTCGGCGGCTCGTGCAGGTTCTCGTCCGTGACAACAATGTCGATCAGGCGCTGCGCGTCCTGAAGAAGAAGATGCAGCGCGAAGGCGTGTTCCGCGAGATGAAGCTGCGACGCAATTACGAGAAGCCCTCCGAGCGGCGCGCGCGCGAGCGAGCCGAGGCCGTGCGCCGCTACCGCAAGCTGCTGCGCAAGCGCATGGAGCGCGAGGGGTATTAGCTTAGCAAAGCCGAGCGCCGATCCCAGGCGGAGGCGTCTTGCGAAGCAAACCAAAAGCCGCTTGGGCTCGCCAAAGCGGCTTTGTTGTTTCTGGAACGCCGACATGCCCAAGGAAAGCGCCGGCCTGCTGCTCTATCGCGTGACCGCCGGCGCGGTCGAGGTGTTCCTCGTCCATCCCGGCGGCCCGTTCTGGGCCAAGAAGGACGAGGGCGCCTGGAGCATTCCGAAGGGCGAGCTCGCTCCCGGCGAGGTGCCGCTGGCCGCGGCGATGCGCGAATTCGCCGAGGAAACCGGCATGACGCCGGCGGGCGCGTTCCGCGTGCTGCCGCCGATCCGCCAAGCGGGCGGCAAGCTCGTCTACGCCTGGGCCATCGACGGCGATCTCGATCCCACGGCGCTCGTCAGCAACGAATTCGAGCGGGAATGGCCGCCGCGCTCCGGCAAGCGCCAGCGCTTTCCCGAAGTCGATCGCGGCGCGTGGTTCGCGCTCGACGAAGCGCGGCGCCGCATCAACCAGGGGCAAGCGCCGTTGCTCGATGCCCTCAGCGCGCTCCTCGCCGAATAGCGACGTGCAACGAAGCGCCGGTCGCCGCCGTTCTATCATGGAACGACCGGAGGCAAGGATGAACGACCACGTCTACAGCGTTACCGAAATCGTTGGCTCCTCGGGCGGGAGCGTCGAGGAAGCAATCAAGAACGGCGTCGCCAGGGCGGCGAAAACGCTGCGCAATCTCGAATGGCTCGAAGTCACCCAAATCCGCGGCCACATCGCCGACGGCAAGGTCGAGCACTATCAGGTGCACATGAAGCTCGGCCTGCGCTACGAGGCGAAGTAGGCGCGAGCAATCGGCCCAGCGCTCTCGGCGAGACAAACCCCCGTTTGTCTACTGGGCGCGAAATGGATTGGCGATACGCAGCCGGCTGTCGATAACGACCCCGTGCTGCATATCCTCGGACCACAAGACATCGCTTTCCGCCTGCCGAGCGGACGCAATCATCAACGCGTCGTAGATCGCGTAGCCGTGGCGTTCGGCGATCCGGAGCGCGTCCGCATGAGTCTCGATCGCGATGGGAAGAATAGCCGTACAGACCGTGCGGATGGCGGTGAGTGCCTCGCGCACCTCCTCCCAGGTCATGCCCAACTTGCGCCGGGCGACGTTCGCGAATTCATTAAGCCCTTGAACGCTGGTGACGCAGCCGCGCTCAAGCAGGGCCTGAGCCGCGCCGGCGCGCGGATCGCTCGTGAAAGCATAGACAAGGATATTGCTGTCTAAAAACTCACCGGGCATTGGCGTCGTCGCGGTCGAATTTCCAATCAGGCGGAAGCTGCTTGCGAAAAGCGCGGATACGTTTCAGCGCCCGCTCGCGGCTTCGATCGCGGTCGATTCCGAAAATCCGGTCGCCCGCGAGACGGACTTCGACCTGATCGCCCTCCTTTAACTCCAATGCCGCGACGACCGACGCGGGAAGGCGGATGGCAAGGCTATTGCCCCACTTCGATACCTGCATGGCATCCTCCATTGATACACATAAAATATGTATATCTTTACGCCGCGATCGTCAAGAAGCAAGCGGTGCAACTATGCAGGGCCTTGATGATTTTCTCAGGCATCTTCTTCGCGTCGGCGGTGAAGCTAAAGCGCATGATTATTCAAAGAAATCCTCATCGATTTTCTTGATGTGGAGAGTCTCTTCGATACGACAACCAACGCCATACCGGATCATCAGCTGAGTGAGCAGCCGTCCGTCCATTAATACGATCCGCTTACTCAATCTTTCGGCAGTCTCGGTAGCGGCTTCGGAAAATCGAGATGTCGTGATGAAAATCCCTTTCGCTGCCTTGTAATTATCGAGTGCGCCAAAAAAATCGCGGATTGCGCCAGGCCCAACGGTACCATCGGCATATCGCTTGGCTTGCAGATAAATTCGATCAAGTCCGAGAGCGTCCTGGTCGATAACACCATCGACTCCGCCATCGCCGCTTTTGCCCAGGGCGCGACCGGCCTCCTCTATCGAGCCGCCGTAGCCCATCGCGATCACTAATTGGACGACTAAACGTTCGAAAAACGACGGCGGCGCTGCCAAGATGCGCTGCAGCAACTCCGCAGCAAGTTCATCTTCAAGTTGAACATAGGCGGTCCGCATTGCTTCGTCAGGTGTCACGCCCGCCGTCGAAGCGACTTCCAACGCCTTAACTTCGTCTTGGTCAGGTTTGCCCGTTCTCTGACGAAATTCTTTTATCGCTGGGTAGTGACTCATCAGATAGGCAAGGTCGAGGCGTTCTGGCGGATTCGCCAACAACTCCTTGCCACTCAGCGTAATTTCCGTAAGACCGCGACGCGGAGTCGCGACCAAACCAGCTTTGCTTAGGTAGGCTTTTGCCCAGTGGACACGGTTGGCTAATCTCGACTGCCTGCCCGACGGAAGTAGTGCAGTCCTATCGTCGTCGGACAATCGCAACTCATCAGCGATTTTCACCACCAGTTCAGAATTGCTTATTTCCGCCGCTGAAAATCGCAGGACCGGCAGTAAGAAGGTTTGGAAAGCAGGGACCGCCAAGTTCCCCTTCTTTGCCGAAAATCTACCCCAGCGCCTTCACGATCTGCTCGCACATCTTCTTGGCGTCGCCGAACAGCATCATCGTGTTGTCGCGGAAGAACAGCTCGTTGTCGACGCCGGCATAGCCCGAGGCCATCGAGCGCTTGATGAACAGCACGGTCTTGGCCTTCTCGACGTCGAGGATCGGCATGCCGTAGATCGGCGATTGGGGATCGGTCTTGGCCGCCGGGTTGGTCACGTCGTTGGCGCCGATGACGAAGGCGACGTCGGTCGAGGCGAAATCGCGGTTGATCTCGTCGAGCTCCATCACGTCCTCGTAGGGGACGTTGGCCTCGGCCAGCAGCACGTTCATGTGGCCGGGCATGCGGCCGGCGACCGGATGGATCGCGTAATGCACGCTGACGCCCTCTTTCTTCAGGATGTCGGCCATCTCCTTGAGCGCGTGCTGCGCCTGCGCCACCGCCATGCCGTAACCGGGAACGACCACGACCGAGCTCGCATTCTTCATGATGAAGGCCGCATCCTCGGCGCTGCCCGACTTCACCGCCTTGTCGCCATGCCCTGCCGCAGCCGATGCCGTCCCGCTGTCGGTGCCGAAGCCGCCGAGGATGACGTTGAAGATCGAGCGGTTCATCCCCTTGCACATGATGTAGCTGAGGATCGCGCCCGACGAGCCGACCAGCGCGCCAGTGATGATGAGGAGGCTGTTGGCAAGGGTGAAGCCGATGCCGCAGGCCGCCCAGCCCGAATAGGAATTCAGCATCGATATGACGACCGGCATGTCGGCGCCGCCGATCGGCAGGATGATGAGGAAGCCGAGCAGCAGCGAGAGGCCGACGATCGCCCAGAACGACGCCTCAGGCTGCGCCACGACGAACCACGCCAGCGCCGCGAGCAGCAGCACGCCCAAGAGCGCGTTGAAAGGGTGCTGGCCGGGGAACACCAACGGCGCGCCGGTGATGAGCCCCTGCAGCTTGCCGAAGGCGATGATCGAGCCGGTGAAGGTGATGGCGCCGATCGCGGTACCGAGCCCCATCTCGATCAAGCTGCCCTGCTCGATCGCGCCTTCGCTGCCGATGCCGTAGGCCGAGGGGGCGAAGAATGCCGCGGTCGCGACGCAGACCGCGGCAAGACCGACGAGGCTATGGAACGCGGCGACGAGCTGCGGCAGCGCCGTCATCTGGATGCGCAGCGCGATAAAGGTGCCGATCGCGCCGCCGATGACGATGCCGGCGAGGATCAGCCCGTAGCTTACGACATGGGGCGAGGCCAGCGTGGTGCCGATCGCGATCAGCATGCCGACGATGCCGTAGAGATTGCCGCCGCGCGAGGTATCGGGCGAGCTCAATCCCCGCAGCGCCATGATGAAGCAGATCGACGCGACGAGATAAAGCAGTGCCGACAGATTGGCGCTCAAAGAAATTCTCCCCCTGCTCGCTTATTTCGGTTTCTTCTTGAACATCTGCAGCATGCGCTGCGTGACGATGAAGCCGCCGAAGATGTTGACCGAGGCGAGGGTCACGGCGACGAAGCCCATGACCTTCGAAAAGCTCGCCTCGGTCGGCCCGGCAGCGATCAGCGCGCCGACGATGATCACCGACGACACGGCGTTGGTGACGCTCATCAGCGGCGAATGCAGCGCCGGCGTCACCCGCCAGACGACGTAGTAGCCGACGAACACCGCGAGCACGAACACCGTGAGGAAGAAGACGACGACATCGGGTTGGCCGATTTCCATGATCAGGCTCCTGCCAGTTGCGGATGCACCACCGCGCCGTCGCGGGTCAGCAGCGAGGCTTTCACGATCTCGTCGGCGGTGTCGATCTTCAAAGCTTTGTCCTTGTCGATGATGAGGCCGAGGAACGCCAATAGGTTCTTGGCGTAGAGCTGGCTGGCATCGACGGCGATGTGCGAGGGGATGTTGAGTTGGCCGAGGATGGCGACGCCGTTGGCGGTGGTCACGTCCTCGCCCGGCTTGCTGCCCTCGGCGTTGCCGCCCTGCTCGACCGCGAGGTCGACGACCACCGAGCCCGGGCGCATCACCTCGATCATCTCCTTGGTGATGAGGATCGGCGCCTTGCGGCCGGGGATGAGCGCGGTGCAGATTACGATGTCGATTTTCTTCAGCGCCTCGGTGGTGTGCTCGCGCTGGCGGCGGGCGAAATCCTCGCCCATTTCCTTGGCGTAGCCGCCGGCGGTCTCCATCTGCTTCATCGCCTCGATATCGACGGTGAGGAAGGTAGCGCCAAGGCTCTCGACCTGCTCTTTCGCGGCGAGTCGCACATCGGTCCCCAAAACCACCGCGCCGAGACGGCGGGCGGTCGCGATCGCCTGAAGCCCGGCGACGCCGGCGCCCATCACCAGGACGCGCGCCGGCGCAATCGTGCCGGCCGCCGTCATCATCATCGGAAAGGCGCGCCCGAACGCGACCGAGGCCTCGAGCACCGCGCGATAGCCCGCGAGGTTGGCCTGCGAGGACAGCACGTCCATCGCCTGCGCGCGGGAAATGCGCGGCACCAGCTCCATCGCGAAGGCGGTCAGACCGGCCGCGGCATAGGCTTTCACCTCGTCGGGATATTGCAAGGGCGACAACATGCCGACGAGCACCGCGCCGCGTTTCATCGTGACGATTTCCTGCGGCTCGGGCCGCTGCACCTTGAGAATGATGTCGGCGGCGCCCAGCGCTTCCGCCTCGCTCGCCGCGATGGTCGCGCCGACCGCGCTGTAAGCTGCATCGGGAAACGCGGCGCCGGCACCGGCGCCGGTTTCGATCACGACCTCGTACCCCATGCCAACCAGCCGCTTGGCAGTATCGGGTGACGCCGCCACCCGGCGCTCTTGCGGGCGGCGTTCTTTTGGAATTGCAATGCGCATGTCGCGGAAAATCCCCTCGGCGAGAACGGCGAAACAATGCCGCGTCGCGGTGGGTTTGTGAAGCGCGAATGCCGAGCGGGCATTTCCGCCGGTCCGAAGCCTTCCCAGGCCCCGCCGCCGTGTTAAGATGCGATTAACTGCCGGAGGCCGCCTTTTGGCCCGACCTTTCCGGGAAAATGCCCGACCATGACCCGCATATGGCGGTTAGATTACAGGGAATAAATCTGATCACCCCCCGTTCTCACTCTGTCAGGTCGGTCGCACGGCCTTCGCCCCAGGCAAGGGCGGTACGATGAGCGCGTCCATCAGCGACCAGCTTATCGCCGTCCTGCCGCGTCTGCGGCGCTTTGCCCGCGGCCTGACCGGCTCGGCTGCCGAAGCCGACGATCTCGTCCAGGCGGCATGCGAGCGGGCTTTGACCCGGGCGCATCAGTTCCAGGAGGGCACGCGGTTCGATAGCTGGATGTTCCGGATCGCCCAGACGATTTGGATCGACCAGTTGCGGTCGCGAAACACGCGGAAGGAGGTGGCGGAAGATGAGGCTTTGCATGTTGGCAGCGATGAGCCCAGCCGACGCGTCGAGGCCCGTCTGGCACTTCAGGAGGTGCGCGCCGCCTTGGCGCAAATCCCGGCCGAGCAGCGCATGGCGCTGTTGCTCGTGACGGTGGATGGCATGAGTTACAAAGAGGCGGCCGAGGTGGCCGAAGTACCGGTCGGCACGATCATGAGCCGGCTGGCGCGGGCGCGGGTAGCACTCCAAGTCAAACTCGAGGCTGGGGGCCACGCGCGAAGGAGTAGGAACGATGCAGAAGCCGGATGACGAGACCCTGATTGCCTATCTCGATAGCGAGCTCGATTCGGGCGCGCGCCGCGAGATCGAATCCTGGCTCGAAAGCGACGCTGCGCTGCGCGACCGTGTGGCCGCGCTGGCAGCCAGCGCCGAGGCTTTGCGCGCGGCGTTCGAGCCGGTGCTGCACGAGCCAGTGCCCGAGCGCTTGCTCGCGGCGGCGCGCGACCCAGCGAGCGCGGCGGTCGTGGATTTTGCAGCAACCCAAAAGGCGCGCGCATCGCGCCGGCTGATCGAGCGCCCCTGGGCACGCTGGGCGGCAGCCGCCGGCGTGGCGGGGCTGTTGGTCGGCGGTGGCGCCGGCTATTTCGCGGGCGGTCGCGACACCGTCACCGAGACGCCGGCCAACCTCTCCGCGGCCAACTGGCTCGACAATATCGCCGGCTACCACAAGCTGCTGATCAACGCCGGAGCCGACGATCAGGCCCTGGTCGACGTGCCGCCGAATGCCAACGACCCCACCCGCAAGGTGGTGCAGAAGCTACCGTCCGATTTCAAGCTGCCCAATCTGAAGCCGTGGGGATTGCAGTTCCAGGGCGCGCGCTACCTGGTCATCGACGGCCAGCCGGCGACGCAGCTTTTCTATACCACCGATAACAAGGCCCTGGGTCCGCTGACCGTCGTCATCGGCGCCACCACCAAATCCGATCTCGCCCCGACCTTCGACCGGCGCGGCGATCTCAACATGCTCTATTGGCGCCATCACGGCCATGCCTACGCGCTCGTCGGCACCGCCGATATCGGCTACCTCTGGAACATCTCGAACGACATCGAGTACCAGCTCGACGCCATCTGAGCCGCGCTCTGCTATCATCGGCATCCCCTGAAACGGGATGCCGATGATGACTGCCATCACCAACCTGCGTTATCTGCTGGCCGAGCGGCCCGAAGGCCGCGCCGTCCGCGAAGCCGACTTCCACCTCGATCGCGCGCCCATGCCCGAGCCCGGCGACGGCCAGGTGCTGCTGCGCACGCTGTTCCTCTCGCTCGATCCCTATATGCGCGGACGGATGAGCGCCGCGCGCTCCTACGCGCCGCCGGTCGAGATCGGCGCGGTCATGACCGGCGAGGCGGTCGCCGAAGTGGTCGCCTCGCGCGCCACTGGCTTTGCCGCCGGCGACATCGTCCTCGCCTATGCCGGCTGGCAGCAATATGCCGCCCTGCCGGCCAAGGCATGCGAGAAGATCGACCGCGCCCGGCTCGGCGATCTGCCACTCTCTTATCTTTTGGGTGTGCTCGGCATGCCCGGCGCGACCGCGTTCTTCGCGCTCGACACGATCGGCAAACCGAAGGCCGGCGAGACCGTGCTGATCTCGGCCGCTGCGGGCGCGGTCGGACAAGTCGCCGGCCAGATCGCCAAGCGCGCGGGCTGCAAAGTCATCGCCACCGCGGGCGCTGCCGACAAGCTCGATTACGTGACCCATGAGCTCGGCTTCGATGTCGGCATCGACTACAAGGGCAAGGATGCGGCGGCGCTGGCCACCGAGATCGGCCGCCACGCGCCGCACGGCATCGATGTATTCTTCGACAATGTCGGCGGCGTGATGCATGACGCCGTGATGACCAACCTCGCGCTCAACGCGCGAATCATCATCTGCGGCGCGATCGCCGCCTATGACCGCCTCGGCCAATCTCAACCGGGAGGGGCCGACACCGGCCCGCGCTGGAACCGCCAGCTCCTGGTGAAGCGGGCACTGATGCAGGGCTTCCTCGTCAGCGATCATCGCGCGCGCTGGGGCGAGTTCCGCACCGCAATGACCGAATGGCTGACAAGCGGCCGCATCCGCTATCGCGAGGATATCGTCGAGGGGATCGAGGCCGCGCCGCGCGCGTTCATCGGCCTGCTCGGCGGCGCCAACCGCGGCAAGCTGCTCGTCCGCGGCGCTGGCTGAACCGCTCGATGGTCGACGCGCCGGCGAAAGCGACCCGCGATCTGCGGCTCGATTTCTTTCGCGGCCTGTCGCTGTTCTTCATCTTCGTCGATCACATTCCCGAGAATGTGCTGACTTATTTCACCTTGCACTCGGTCGCCTTCAACGACGCCGCCGAGGTGTTCATCTTCATTTCCGGCTACACCGCGGCGCTGGTGTATGGGCGCTCGCTCGCCGAGAAAGGCGCGCTTTTCGCCACGGCGCAGATCTATCGCCGCGTCTGGCAGCTCTATGTCGCGCACATCTTTCTGTTCGTGATCTTCACCGCCGAGGTGAGCTACGCGATGCTGGTGTTGCGGAACCCGCTCTATAGCGAGGAGATGCGGGTCGCCTCCTTCCTGCAGGAGCCGCATCTCGCGATCATTCGCACGCTGCTGCTGGCCTTCCAGCCGATGTATCTCGACATCCTGCCGCTCTATATCGTGCTGCTGGCGACCTTTCCGCTGGTGCTGATCGTAATGGCCCGCCAGAACGTAACGCCGCTGCTGATTTCCGCGGCCATCTATGCGTTGACGCTGTACCGGGGTTGGGCATTTCACACCCGGCCCTCGCATGATGTCTGGTTCTTCAATCCGCTCGCCTGGCAGTTCCTTTTCGTGATCGGCGCAACCGCGGGCTATGCCCGGGTGACGGAACGCTGGCCGTTTCCGAGGGCGCGCTGGATCGGCCCTGCCGCGCTCGTCGTCGCCGCGCTCATCGCGATCATCAATATCACCTGGACGATCCATTGGATCTACGGTCCCTTCCCGCCGCTCTTGGCCAAGCAGCTCTGGAGCTACTCGCTCGACAAGACCAACCTCGCGCCGCTGCGGCTGTTCAGCTTCTTGGTTCTCGCCCTCGCAACCGTGCAGATCGTGCGTTCGGAAAACCGCTTTCTGCGCACCGCCTGGGCGCGGCCGGTCATCGTCTGCGGCCAGCAATCGCTTTACATCTTTTGCCTCGGCATCGTGTTGTCGGTGCTCGGCCATTTCCTCCTCGCCGAGCTTTCGGGGGGCTTTGTCATGCAGGCGCTCGTCAACCTCGTCGGCCTCGGCACGATGATCGCTGTCGCGGCGCTGCTCGATTGGTTCAAGACCGCGTCCCGGCGTCCTTATCGCGCCCCACCCACTGTTCCAACGGTACTTTCGGAGTGATCCCGATGCGTGCTTCCGCCGCCTTCATCGGCCTATTGGTCGTGGCGCTAGCGCCGTGGCCGGCGTGGGCCGATGACCCGAACGCCGCGAAATGCGCAGCCCCTGCGGAGCTGATCCAGGACGACCCAAGGCTGCCGGCCGTCGCCCGCGAGCTCAAGCAGCACTGGCCGCTCGTCATCGTCGTCATCGGCGGCGCCTCGACCGCGGGAACGGCCCCCGACAACGCCTATCCCTATTTCCTCGAGGCGGCGCTCCGCCAACGCCACCCCAACCAGCCGATCACCGTCATCAATCGGGGCGTGGCCGGCAACACCAGCGCGGAAATGGCCGATCGATTCGCCGAAGACGTCTATTCATACCGGCCTAGTCTGGTCATCTGGGAGACCGGCACGGTCGACGCGGTTCGCGGCGAGGATGTTGATTCGGTCGCCGCTACGCTGACCGACGGCCTTGCGGCCATCAAAAGCCACGGTGCCGAGGCCATGTTGGTGGATATGCAATACAATCCGAATTCGGTGTCGGTGATAGACTTCGAGCCTTACTTGGATGCCCTGCATCAGGCTGCGCAGTTGCAGGACGTCTATATGTTCAAGCGTTTCGACCTGATGAAATATTGGAGCGAAGCCGGCGACTTCGACTTCACCAACGCACCAAGAGAAAAAAGAGCATCGCTGGCGAGGGAGGTTTACGAGTGCCTAGGAGCAAGGCTGGCGGACGCGATCGACTACGCCGCACATTGAGATGAACCAAGCTCTTGACCCGTCACCGGGCCGCCGCGGGCCGGCGGCAGCTTTGCTGCTGCTCGCTGCGGCTGCGGGCGCTTTCGGCTTCGTCGCGCCGGGCGCCAAATCCGCCAGCGCCGGCCGCGACCATTGCAGCGCGCCGGCAGCGCTCACGGCACTGGTCGATCCGCTGCCGCATACGGCGCTGCGCCTGGCCGCCGGCAAGAGCCTGACCATCGTCGCGCTGGGCTCGTCCTCGACCTACGGCACCGGCGCCAGCAAGCCCGAATATTCCTATCCCAGCCGCTTGGCGGCGCTGTTGCGCGCGCGCTATCCCGGCGCGGACATCAAGGTTCTCAATCGCGGCGTCGGCGGCGAATTGGTCGGCGACACCACCGCCCGGATCGCCAGCGAGGTGATCCCCGACAGGCCCGATCTGGTGATCTGGCAGGTCGGCACCAACGACGTCCTGCAGAACGTGGACCCGCGGGCCGTCATCGCCAGCGTCCGCACCGGCATTGCCGAACTACGCCGGGCCGACGCCGACGTCATTCTGATGGATCTGCAATTCGCGCCGGCGGTACTGACCCATCCGCGCTATCGCGCGATAGAGCTGGCGCTGGGGACGACGGCAAAAGCCGCCGACGTGCCGCTATTCCGGCGCTTCGCGCTGATGCGCGATTGGGCGAAGCGCGGCGACATGAAGATGTCGGCCATGATCGCCGCCGACCATCTCCACATGACCGACCGGAGCTACGACTGCCTGGCGCGGCAGTTGAGCGGCAGCATCCTGCGCGACACGCGAATCGTCGCAGGCGCGCGCGCCTCCAAAGGGTGATTTTCGGCGTCGCCCGCGTTATAGAGAAGCGATGACGGTTCTCGTTACCGGCGCGGCCGGATTCATCGGCATGCATGTTGCGGCGGCGCTCTTGGCGCGCGGCGAGCCGGTCGTCGGCCTCGACAATCTCAACGGTTATTATTCGACCGCGCTGAAAGAGGCGCGGCTCGCGACGCTCGCCGGCCAGAGCGGCTTCCGCTTCCAGGCGCTCGATCTCGCCGAGGACGAAGCGCTCTTGCGGTTCACGCGCGCCCATCCCGAGATCGATCGCGTCATCCATCTGGCCGCCCAGCCGGGCGTGCGCTATTCGGTCGATCACCCGCGCGCCTATGTCAGCGCCAATCTGGTCGCGCATCTCGAAGTGCTGGAAGCTTGCCGCCACCTGCCGAAGCTCACGCATCTGGTCTATGCCAGCTCGTCCTCGGTCTATGGCGGCAATACCAAGCTGCCCTTCGCGATCGAGGATGGGGTCGACCGGCCGCAATCGCTCTACGCGGCCACCAAGAAGGCCGACGAGCTGATGAGCTATTCCTACGCGCATCTCTACAAGCTGCCGATGACCGGCCTGCGGTTCTTCACGGTCTATGGGCCGTGGGGCCGGCCCGACATGGCGCCCTGGCTGTTCACCGAGGCGATCATCGCCGGCACGCCGATCAAGCTCTTCAATCACGGCAAGATGCGGCGCGACTTCACCTATATCGACGACATCGTCGCCGGCGTGATCGCCTGCCTCGACAAGCCGCCGACGGCCGAGATGACCCCGCCCTATCGGCTCTACAATATCGGCAACAGCAGCAGCGAAGAGCTGGAGCGGTTCGTGCAGATTCTCGAGGACGCGATCGGGCGCAAGGCGACGATCGAGCGCGTGCCGATGCCGCCGGGCGACATCGAGGCGACCTATGCCGACATCACGGCGACGGTGCGCGATTTCGGCTTCGTGCCGCGCACCGCGATCGCCGATGGCCTGCCGCGCTTCGTCGCGTGGTATCGCGACTATCACAAGGTCTAGCCGGGCTTCCCCTCATAGAGCGCATCGAGCGCCGCGCCGTACGCCTCGCGGATGGCGTGGCGGCGGATCTTGAGCGTCGGCGTCATCTGGCCGTTCGCGGTGGTGAAAGCCTCGTGCGCGATGATGAAGCGGCGGACGCGCTCGATCGTGGCGAGGCCCTGGTTGACCTTTGCCACCACCGCGCCGATCGCTTTCTGCAACGCGGCATCGTCGCCTTTCGCGTGCTCGATCGCCTCATGCGCCGGCACGATCACGGCGACGAGATAGGGCCGCCGGTCGCCATAGACCATCGCCTGCGCGATCTGCGGCTCGAGCGTCAGCGCGCCCTCGATCCGCGTCGGCGCGATCATGTCGCCGCCGGAGTTTTTGATGAAATCCCGCTTGCGATCGGTGATGACGATGCAGCCGTCGCGATCGATCTCGCCGACATCGCCGGTATGGAGCCAGTCATCGGCAAGCGTCTTCGCGGTCGCCTCGGGCTCTCTCCAATAGCCTTTCATCACCACCGGACCGCGGACGAGAATCTCGCCATCGTCGGCGATCCGCACCTCGACGCCTTCCAGCGGCGGCCCGACGGTCGCAACCTTGATGCGGTCCGGCCGGTTCGCGCTCACCACCGGCGAGGCCTCGGTCTGGCCATAGCCTTGCAACAGCCGTAGGCCGAGCGCGATGAAGAACGCGCCGATCCTCGGGTTGAGCGGCGCGCCGCCCGAGACCATCGCTTTGAGCCGGCCGCCGAAACGCGCGCGCATCTTGTCGCGCACCAGCTTATCGAGCACGACGTCGACCAGCCGCTCGATCGGGGTAAGGCTGCGCGGGTCGGCGAGTCGCTTCTCGCCAAGCTCGACCGCGCGGTAAAAAAGCTTCGCCTTCCAGCCGCCCTCGCGATCGACCATGCGCAGCAGCCGCTGATGCATGGTCTCGTACAGCCGCGGCACCGCGGTCATGATCGTCGGCCGCGCCTCGATCATGTTGGCGGCCAGCGTATCGGCGCCCTCGGCGAAATAGATCGACGCGCCGAGATAGATCGGGAACATCATCCCCGCCGTATGCTCATAGGCATGCGACAGCGGCAGAAAATTGAGGAATACCTCGTCGTCGAGGCCCAACAACTCGAGCAGCACGAACGCGCCGCGGCAATTGGCGAGGATGTTGCCGTGGCTGGTCATCACGCCTTTCGGCAGGCCGCCGGTGCCCGAGGTGTAGATGAGGCAGGCGAGATCGTCCGTCGCGGTGTCGGCGACCCACGAAGCGACGTCGCCGCCCGCCTCGCGGCCGCGTGCCAGCAGCTCGTCGAGCCGGAGGATGTCGGTGTTGGAGGCGTGGCCCTGGGTCAGCGCCTCGATCAGGACGATATGCTCGACCCCATCGACCTGGTCGGCGGCGCGGATCACGCGCTGCGCCAGCGCATCGGTCGAGACGATCGCCGCGCGCGCGCCGCTATTCGCCAGGAGGTAGCGATGCTCCTCGACCTGATGCGTCGTGTAAGCCGGAACGGTGATGCAGCCGGCGCTGACGATCGCCAGATCGGCGATCATCCATTCCGGCCGGTTCTCGGACACCAGCGCGACCCGATCGCCGCGGCTGAGACCGAGCGCGCGCAGGCCACGGGCGATCGCCTCGACCTGCGCCGCCGCGTCCTGCCACGAGATCGACCGGTAAGCGCCGTCACGCTTGGCCCAGAGAAACGGCCGCTCGCCCTGCCGCCGCGCCTGATCGAAGAACATGGCGGCAAGATTGGGCCAGTTCCGCTCCGCCCCGCTCGATCCGGCCACGCGCGCGCTCCTGGACGTTATCGCCCGAATACCCTTTGGAATTACAAGGCATCGCTCGCGGCGTCAATTTGACCGCGCCTTGGCAAGCGATTGGCCCACCTTCTACAATCGTCGCCTCACGATGCCGATACGGCGATCATGAAGGGCGACAGCATGGATTGGTCGGCCGCCGACCCGGAATTGGTCAAGGAAATCATCCGCGAGGCCGAGGCCTACCTTCAGGCGCAGCAAGCGCTGGCGCTCTCGGCAGACCAGCGCTCCTCGGTCATGGCGAGCCTGTTCACGGCAACCGCCGTCGCGATTGTCGCGGGGCTCATGACACTGCTGTCGTCGGAGCGCGCGGAGAGCCACATCGCCATCTATTACGGCGGCTTCTTCACGCTGGTTCTCCTGGTCGCCGCCGCATCGCTATGCATTTGGTCTGCCCGACCGGTCGGTTTCGGGATCGTCGGCAACGAGCCTCAAAGCTGGTATGACGACGTACGCAATCCGCGCGACATGACGATCTTGCTCGGCGAGCAAGCCGAGAACTATCAGGCGCAGATTACGCAAAACAACGCGCGCCTCGTCTCGAACTCGATACGGTTCAAATGGGGCGCGTTTATCGGAATCGCCGCGCCGATCGCCGGACTCTTGGTTTGGGCGGTTGCCGGAGCAAAATACGGCTTTCGCTAGCGAAAGCGCCGCCCTAATTATCGGGGTCCCGGGACGGGATGGGGAATTGGACCCTTTGGAGGGATCGGGCCGGGTCGAGGCATCGCCAGGTTTCCCATGAGTCGAGCGCAGACCGCGCGCAAACGGTCTCGTGATCTTGGGCGCGAGCATAGCAAATTGGGCGACCATGCGAAACCAGCGCGCTTAAGCAAACGCTATAACAAGCAGGACCAATGACCATACAAGCCGTCGACGCGAATATCGGCCCGCTGCCGGAATGGGACCTATCGGATCTCTATCCCGGACCCGATAGCGCAGCCTTGCACCGCGATCTCACGCGCTTGGAGGGCGAGGCACCGGCCTTCCGCGCGCAGTACCAGGGAAAATTGGCCGATCTATCCGGCCCGGAGCTCGGCGACGCGGTCAAGCTTTACGAAAGCTACCAGGAAACCCAGGAGCGAGTGATGAGCTATGCATCGCTCGCCTATTCGGCCAACATGACCGACCCCGAAATCGGCCGTTTTTATCAAAACATGCGCGAACGCGTGACGGCGATCGGCAGCGCATTGCTGTTCTTCCTGCTCGAGCTGAGGATGATCGACGATGACGCGCTGGCTCGGAAGCTCGCCGCGCCGGAACTTGCCCGTTACGCGCCTTGGCTCCGCGACGTTCGCGCCTTCCGCCCCTATCAGCTCGACGAGCAGCTCGAAAAACTGCTGCACGAGAAATCGGTCGCTGGGCGCGCGGCCTGGACGCGGCTGTTCGACGAGACGATGGCGGCGCTGCGCTTTCCGATCGGCGGCAAGAATCTGTCAAGCGCCGAGGCGCTGCATCTTCTGTCCGAGCCCGACGCGGCAATGCGCAAAGAGGCGGCGAAATCGCTCGGCAAGGTGCTCGGCGATAATGCCCGCGTCTTCGCCCTCGTCACCAACACGCTCGCCAAAGACAAAGAGATCGAGGATCGTTGGCGCGGCTTCCAGCATCCGATCTCGCGCCGCAATCTCGAAAATTACGTCGAGGACGAGGTTGTCGACGCGCTGATCGCCTCGGTGCGGAAAGCGTTTCCGGCGCTGTCGCATCGCTATTACCGGCTGAAGGCGAAATGGTTCGGCATCGCGACCATGCCCTATTGGGACCGCAACGCGCCGCTGCCCGACGAGGACGAGCGCAGCTTCACCTGGCCCGAGGCGCAAAGCACCGTGCTCGGCGCCTATGCCGCCTTCTCGCCCGACATGGCCGCGATCGGCAAGCGCTTCTTCGAGCATCGCTGGATCGACGCGCCGGTCAAGGCGAGCAAGGCGCCGGGTGCCTTCGCGCATCCGACGGTGCCGAGCGTCCATCCCTATCTGCTGCTCAATTACCTCGGCAAACCGCGCGATGTGATGACGCTCGCCCATGAGCTGGGGCATGGCGTGCATCAGTTACTGGCCGGACCGCAAGGCACGCTGATGTCGGACACGCCGCTCACCTTGGCCGAGACCGCGTCGGTGTTCGGCGAGATGCTGACCTTCCAGGCCATGCTGAAGGCCGAGACCGACCCCAAACGGCGCAAGGCGATGCTCGCGTCGAAGGTCGAGGACATGCTCAACACCGTGATACGCCAGGTCGCCTTCGTCGAGTTCGAGCGGCGGCTGCACGACGAGCGCCGCCAGGGCGAGATGACCGCGGAGCGCATCGGCGAGCTCTGGATGTCGGTGCAGGGCGAGAGCCTTGGCCCGGCGATCCGCTTCGAGGACGAATATCGCTGGTACTGGGCCTATATCCCGCATTTCATCCACACGCCGTTCTACGTCTATGCCTATGCGTTCGGCGATTGCCTGGTAAACTCGCTCTATGCCGTCTATCAGGGCGCGCAAGCCGGTTTCGCCGCGAAATATCTCGACATGCTGCGCGCCGGCGGCACCAAGCGGCACAAGGAGCTGCTGGCGCCGTTCGGCCTCGATGCATCGGACCCGGCGTTCTGGAATAAAGGGCTGTCGATGATCGCCGGCTTTATCGACCAGCTCGAAGCGTTCGGCTAAAGCGAAGGAACCGCGCGATGGCCGACGAGGACAATCTCTCCGGCCGCATGCGGCGCTACGCACGGGTCTCGACCGCGATGGGCGGGCTTGCCGCGCGGCTTGCCGGCGAACGCTATCTCGGGCTCGAGATCGATCGGCCGCGCCACGCCGCCGAACTGACGCGCGCGCTCGGCGGAATCAAGGGTCCGCTGATGAAGGTGGCGCAGCTTCTCGCCACCATCCCCAACGCGCTGCCGCAGGAATACGCCCGCGAGCTGGCGAGCCTGCAATCGAATGCGCCGGCGATGGGCTGGCCGTTCGTGCGACGGCGGATGGCGAGCGAGCTGGGCGAGAATTGGGAGCAGCGCTTCAAGAGCTTCGAGCACGAGGCGGCGCGCGCGGCCTCGCTCGGCCAGGTGCATCGCGCGATCGCCAAGGATGGGACCGCGCTCGCCTGCAAGCTGCAATATCCCGACATGGGCTCGGCGGTCGAAGCGGATCTGTCGCAGCTCAAATTCTTCCTCTCGCTCTACGAGCGCTATGACCGTGCGGTCACCACCGGCGAGATCCATGCCGAGATCGGCGAGCGCTTGCGCGAGGAGCTCGATTACGAGCGCGAGGCCGCGCATATGCGGCTCTATCGCCTGATGCTGGCCGAGGAGGAAGGCGTCACCATTCCCGAGCCGGTGCCGGCGCTCTCGACCGCGCGGCTTTTGACCATGACCTGGATCGAGGGCGCTCAGATGCTCGACGCGGCAAAGCGGCCGCTTGCCGAGCGCAACGAGATCGCGCGCAACATGTTCCGCGCCTGGTATGTGCCGTTCTATTACTACGGCGTCATTCACGGCGATCCGCATCTCGGCAATTACACCGTGCGGCAAGACAACGGCATCAACCTTCTGGATTTCGGCTGCATCCGGATCTTCCAGCCGAAATTCGTCAAGGGCGTGATCGATCTCTATCGCGCTCTCGACCGCGACGATCGCGATCTCGCGGTCGCCGCTTATCGGAGCTGGGGCTTCGGCAATTTGACCGACGAGATGATCGAGGTGCTGAACCGTTGGGCGCGGTTCATCTACGCGCCGCTCTTGGAAGACCGCAAACGCCGCATCCAGGAAACCGAGGAGGAAGGCGTCTATGGCCGCGAGCTGGCCGAGGACGTCCATCGCCAATTGCGGCGGCTGGGCGGGGTCAAGCCACCGCGGGAATTCGTGTTCATGGACCGCGCCGCCTTGGGACTCGGCTCGGTCTTCACCCATTTGAAGGCCGAGATCAATTGGCACCGGATGTTCCACGAGCTGATCGAGGATTTCGCGCCCGAAAGCTTGGAGCAGCGCCAGAAAAAGGCGCTGGCGGCCGCGGGCGTGCCGCAGGCGAAGCCGGGAAAGCAGCGCCGCAAGGGCGGCTGACCGCGCCGCCCTTCCCCAGAAGCCGCCCATCGGAGCGCGCCTTGCCCGGCCCCCTTGCCCGGCTTTGGGCTTCGTCTTAAGAGAAATCGCGGGAAGCAATCGGTTCCGCAACCCGTTATGCCTCGAACCGGTTTTCTGCGCGTTGGGAAAGTGATGGGCAAGAGCATTCTGGTCACCGGCGGGGCTGGCTATATCGGCTCCCATGCCTGCAAGGCTTTGGCCAAAGCGGGTTACGAGCCCGTGGCTTACGACAACCTGGTTTACGGCCACCAGGCGGCCGTGCGCTGGGGGCCATTCGTCCAAGGCGATATCGGCGACCGGAGCTTGTTGGCGGAGACCATCCGCCGTCACGGCATCGCCGCGATCATGCATTTCGCGGCTTTCGCCTATGTCGGCGAGTCGGTCGAAAAGCCCGAGAAATATTTCCACAACAACGTGGTCAACAGCCTTGGCATGCTGGAGACGATGCGGGACACCGGCGTCGCGGCGATCGTCTTCTCCTCGACTTGCGCGACCTACGGCCTACCCGAAACCATGCCGATCCGGGAAGACACGCCGCAACGCCCGGTCAATCCTTATGGCGAGACCAAGCTGATGGTCGAGCGCGCGCTGCATTGGTATGGCGTCGCGCACGGCCTGCGGCACGTCGCCTTGCGTTACTTCAACGCGGCGGGCGCCGATCCGGATGGCGAGATCGGCGAGGAGCACAATCCCGAAACCCATCTCATCCCGCTGATCCTCGATGCGGCGATGGGCCGCCGCGCGCAAATCGACGTCTTCGGCACCGATTATCCGACCGCCGACGGCACCGCGATCCGCGATTACATCCACGTCCAGGATCTGGCCGACGCACATGTCCGCGCGTTGCGCTATCTCGACGACAGCGGCGCGAGCTGCGCGCTCAATCTCGGCACCGGCGAAGGCCATTCGGTGCGCGACACGATCGCCGCCGCGCGGCGCGTGACCGGCAAACCGATCCCCAGCCGCGACAGCGCGCGACGTCCGGGCGATCCACCGGTGCTGGTCGCCGACGCCGCGCGCGCGCGCGCAACGCTGGGCTGGGTCCCAACGCTTGCCTCGCTCGACCAGATCATCGGCACGGCCTGGACCTGGCATCGGAAGCGCTTTCCCGAGACCGGGCGCCCGGGAGTCGCCGGCTGATGGCGCCGGACGCGACCGCCAATCCGCAGGAAGGCACGCGCACCGCGACCGAACGCGCGCCGATCCGGGTCCAGGGCAAATTCTTCTTCATCGGCGAGGAAAAATTCTTCCTCAAAGGCGTGACCTACGGGCCGTTCCCGGTCGGCTCGCATGGCAGCCAATTCCCCGAGCGCGACATCGCCGAGCGCGATTTCACGCTGATGGCCGAGACCGGCATCAACACGGTGCGCGTGTTCACGCCGCCGCCGCTGTGGCTGCTCGACCTCGCCGACGATCGCGGCCTCAAGATGCTGGTCGGGGTGCCGTGGTCGCAGCATGTGACCTTCCTCGACAGCCCCGAGATCGAGCGCGAGATCGAGCGCACGCTGATCGAGACCGTGCGCTCGATGAATCGTCACCCGGCGATCCTCGCCTTCCTGGTCGGCAACGAGATTCCGCCGGACATGGTGCGCTGGCACGGGCCGAACAAGGTACGCGCGTTCCTGAAGAAGCTCGTCGGCCTCATCAAGGACGTCGATCCCGACCGCCTCGTCTCCTATGCGAATTTTCCCTCGACCGAATACCTCACCATCGATTTCGCCGACTTCCTCTGCTTCAACGTCTATCTCCATGAGGAGAGCGCGTTCCGCCGTTACGTCTCGCGGCTGCACAACCTCGCGGTCGACCGGCCGCTGGTGTTGACCGAATTCGGCATCGATTCGATGCGCGAGGGCGATGACGAGCAGGTGCGCATCCTGACCTGGCAGCTCGGCGCCGCCTTCGAGATGGGCGTCGCCGGCGCTTGCGTCTTCGCCTGGACCGACGAATGGTTCACCGGCGGGCATCTAATCGAGGATTGGGCCTTCGGCCTGGTCGACCGCAACCGCCGGCCCAAGCCGGCGCTCGCCGCGGTGCGCGCGCGCTATCAGGGGCCGATCCCGCCGAGCCTGCCGCGCACGCCGCGCGTCTCCGTGGTCGTCTGCACCTACAACGCCGAGCGCACGCTGGCGCTTTGCCTCGAATCGCTCGCAAAGCTCAATTATCCCGATTACGAGGTGATCGTCGTCAATGACGGCTCGACCGACGGCAGCCTCGCGATCGCCGAGCGCTTCGGCTATTGCCGCATCATCTCGCAACCCAACAAGGGCCTCAGCGTCGCGCGCAATGTCGGCGCCGAAGCATCGACCGGCGCGATCGTCGCCTATACCGACAGCGACTGCGTTGCCGATCCGGATTGGCTGAATTATCTCATTGCCAAGATGGAGGCCGCCGACCTCGCCGCGTGCGGCGGGCCGAATTTCCCGCCGCAGGAGGATAGCCTCATCCCCTCCGCGGTCGCGGTGTCGCCCGGCGGGCCAACCCATGTGCTGCTGTCGGACGACGTCGCCGAGCACATCGCCGGCTGCAACATGGCGTTCCGGCGCGATGCGCTGCTGCAGCTCGGCGGCTTCGATCCGGTTTACCGCGCGGCCGGCGACGATATCGACATCTGCTGGCGCTTTCAGGATGCGGGCTACACCATCGGCTTCAGCCCCGCCGCGGTGGTCTGGCATTTCCGGCGCAACACCGTGAAGGCCTATCTCGGCCAGCAGCGCGGCTACGGCAAGGCCGAGGCGCTGGTCTATTCGAAGCATCCGATTCGCTTCAACCTGTTCGGCCAGGCGAAATGGCTGGGGCGGATCTACGGCGATCTGTCGGCAGCGCTGCTGCTGTCGCGCCAGCCCGTGATCTATTCCGGCGTGTTCGGCCGCGGCCTGTTCCAAACGCTCTACGAGCCGCCGTCGTCGCTCGCCCAGTTCCTGCCGTTGACCTTCGAATGGAATGTGGTCGCGATCCTCCTGGCGCTGATCGGCCTCGTGGTCGGCGGCTGGGCGCTGCTGTTCATCGTGCCGCTGGCCGTCACCTGGGTGATGTGCATCAACGGCGCCCTGCGCGCGCCGATCGACAAGCGCTTCCGCGGCATCAAGGCGCGCGCGCTGGTGGCGCTGCTGATCTATCTCGGGCCCATCCTGCGCGGCTGGGAGCGGCTCAAATGGCGCTTCCGCGAGATGAAGGAGCCCGATTCCAGCCCCAGCGGCCTCGATCCGGCGAGCGAGGCGCCGCGCGTCGCCTGGCGCGAGCGCGCGTTCTATCTTTCCTATTGGAGCGAGAAGAGCGACGAGAAGGAAACGCTGATCGGCGAGCTGATGTCTTTCCTGGCGCCGCAAAAATACTTCATCCAGACCGACCAGGGCTGGGACAATTGGGATTTGAAGATCGCGCGCGGCCTGTGGAGCCGGGCCTATCTGCTGGTCTGCACCGAGAATCACGGCGGCGAGCGGCGGCTGCTGCGGGTGCGCTGCGCGATGCGGCTGTCGCGATTTTCCGCCTTCGTCCTGCGCGCCTATGCGGTCCTGACCGCCGTGGCGCTGATCCTCAACGCGCCGGCCTGGGCCGCGATCGTCGGCATCCTCGGAATCGCGCACGGGGTCCTGATCGGCTACCGCACGGTCGAGTTCGGCCGCCTCATGCACCGCATCGTCGACACCATCGCGCAACGCCAACATCTCGTGCCGGTAAAATCGGGCTGATATGAACGGCCTGCTCTGGAAGCTGTTGCCCTATCTCCGGCCTTATAAAGGGCGCGTCGTTTGGGCTTTCATCCAGATCTTTCTCGTCGCCGGCTTCGAGCTCTTGAAGCCCTGGCCGCTGCAGCTTGTCATCGACGACGTACTCGGCGGCAAGCATGCCGGCCTGCCGCTGCTGGCGCCGCTCGACGGGCCCGACCTGCTGCTCGCCGCGTGCATCGGCTTGGTGCTCATCAGCCTCGGCAGCGCCGCGCTGAACTGGCTGCACAACATTACCACCATCGCCGTGGGCCAAGGCATGGTGAACGACCTGCGCGGCGCGCTTTACGCGCATTTACAGCGCCTGTCGCTCGCCTTTCACAGCCGGCAAAAGGTCGGCGATCTGATGTACCGCATCACCGCCGACAGCTTTGCGGTACAGACCGTGATGATGAACGGCCTGCTGCCGATCATCTCGGCCGTGGTGCTGTTGGCCGGGATGCTGTTCGTGATGATCCCGCTCGACCCGATGCTGACCTTGGTGTCGCTCGCGGTCGTGCCGCCGCTGTTCGCGCTGATCGCGATCTTCAACCGCAAGATCGTCGCGATCGCGACCGAGGTTCGCGACCGCGAAAGCTATGTCTACACCCTCGTTCATTGGGCGATGAGCTCGATCAAGGTGGTGCAGGCCTTCACCAAGGAGGCAGAGGAATATCGCCGCTTCATGGGCGCGAGCCGCGCCAGCCTCAACGCCACATTGCGGCTCTATAGCTGGCAGACGCTCTATTCCGGCATGGTGAATTCGCTGATCGCCGCCGGAACCGCGCTCGTCATCTATGTCGGCGCGCGCGCGGTGCTCGATCGCGGCCTCACCATCGGCGAGCTCGTCGTCTTCATCTCCTATCTCGCGCAGCTCTATACCCCGGTGAACCAGATCACGCAGAGCTGGGGCCTGATTGCCGGCGCGCGGATCGGTGCGCGGCGCTCGTTCGAGGTGCTCGATACCGCGCCCGATCTCAAGGACGGCGCGCGCGCCTTTCCACCCGCGGGCGCGCGCGGCGAGATCGAATGGCGCGACGTCCATTTCCGCTACCGCGAGGAGATGCCGGTGCTCGACGGCATCAGCGTCAAGGTCGTGCCCGGCATGAAGGTCGCGCTGGTCGGTCCGACCGGCGCCGGCAAATCGACGCTGATGGGATTGCTGCCGCGCTTTTTCGACCCGAGCGCGGGCGCCGTGACGATCGACGGCATCGATGTGCGCGACTACCAGCTCACCGCGCTGCGCCAGCAGATCGCGATGGTGCTGCAGCCGCCCTTGGTGTTCCCGATGTCGGTGCGCGACAACATCGCCTATGGCCGCCCCGATGCGGGCAACGACGAGATCGAGAGCGCGGCGCGATTAGCGCGCATCGACGGGCTGATTCGCAGCCTGCCGCAGGGCTATGACACGGTCCTCGGCGACAACGCGACGCTGTCCGAGGGCGAGAAGCAGCGGCTGACGATCGCGCGCGCCATCCTGCGCGCCGCGCCAATTCTCATTCTCGACGAGCCGACTTCGGCGCTCGACGTCGAGACCGAGGCAATGGTAATGGACGGCATCAATCGGCTGACCGCGGGGCGCACGACCTTCATCATCGCCCATCGGCTCTCGACGGTGCGCAGCGCCGATCTCATCCTGGTGCTACGCGATGGCAAGATCGCCGAGAGCGGCAGCTTCGCCGAATTGCTGCGCGCGGGCGGCGTGTTCGCGGCGCTCTACAACACCCAATTCGTCGACAGCCCCAAGCCCGAGATCCGGCTCGCGACCTCGGTCCAGCCGTCATAGACCATCCGTAGCGCGACGAAGGTCACGATCGCGAGCCCGAACCACGCGATCCAGCGATGACGCGCGATCAGCCGGGCGGTCAGCTCCGACGCCACGCCCATCAATGCGACCGACAGCGTAAGGCCGCCGGCCATCACCCAAAGATGGCCGCGCGCCGTACCGGCAACCGCGAGGACGTTGTCGAGCGACATCGAAAGATCGGCCAGCACGATGCGCAGCAGCGCTTGACCGAAGCCGGCAGGCGCGGACGCAACGGAAGGCGCGCTGCCATGCGGCCCGGCGAGATCGCGATAGAGCTTCCACGCGACCCAGAGCAGCAAAATGCCGCCGGCGAGGGTCAAGCCGATGACCGCCAGCAATTGCAAGGCGATGCTGGCGAGGGCGATCCGCAGCGCGGTCGCGATCGCGATCCCCCACAAGATCGCGCGCCGCCGCTGGCGCTGCTCGAGATGGGCGGCCGCCATGCCGACCACGACCGCGTTGTCGCCCGCCAGAACCACATCGATGATGACGACCGACAGGAACGCGCCCAGCGCCCCGAGCTCGCCCCCCGGGCTCAGGATCGCGGGCATAGGAAGTTCCGCCGTGGCGTCATGCACAAGCCTCCGCTTCAGTCATAGGGCAGGACCGCTCGCGATGGCAGAGCGCAGGCCGCGGCCATGATTTGTTAACCCTTTCTCGCCACACTCGGGCACTGCCAAGGGGAGTATCTGGATGGCGTTCCGCCGCGATTCGACGCAGCCTCTCGACACCATCGGCGGCGATAATACCGAAACCGCCGCCGCTCCAGGCGAGATCGGTCTTGCGCCAGCACGCGATCCGGTCGCGGTCGCCGCGTGGCCAAGCGATGACGCCGCGTTGCTTGCGGAGATGCTGCGCTGTCATGGCTTGACCGAGGCACTGGTCGAGCGTCTGGTGGGTTTCGCGACCGCGCCCAATCACGTCAAGCGGCCGGTCGATCGCCTGGCGATCGCGCTCGGCGCACAATTCAATTTCCTCTCGCTCGACGAAGTCTGGCGGACCCCGATTCTGCTGTGCGGACTTCCCGGCGCAGGCACGAGCACGCTCGCCGCCAAGCTGGTCGCGCGCTTCGACGATAGCGAAGTGCTGGTCGTCAGCGTCGGCGCGCACGGTGCCGACCAGGCCATGCATCTCGCCGAATGCCTCGAAGTGCTCGATCTGCCGCTGACCGTCGCCGCCGATGCGGCGGCGCTGAGCCGTGCCGTCGCGAGCGCCAAGGGACGGAAAATCGTCATCGACGCCAGCGGCCAATCGCCGCTCGACCAATCCCGGATCGAGGAATTCGCGCGCGCTGCCGGCGCCACGGGCCTGCTCGTGGCGTCGGCCGAAACCGATGCCGGCGATCTGGCTGCCGCCGCCGAGGCGGCAAGCGCGATCGGCATCGCTCGCATGATCGTCACCCATCTCGATGCCGCGCGCTATCTGGGCGGGGTCTTGACCGCCGCCGACAGCGCCAAGCTGGCGCTGGTATGCGCCAGCGTGACGCCGCATTTCGGCTTCGGGCTCCGGGCGCTGACTCCCGAAAACCTTTCGCGCCGACTGATGGCGGCCGCCCTTCACGCCGAGCGCTGGCGCGTCACCCCGCTTTGATCGCGCGCCGTTAGAGCATTGTCCGGCGAAGTGTGCAGCGGTTCGCCGCAGACAATGCGACAAAATCAAAAAATCGAGAGCGCGATCCGATTCTATCCGATCGGATCGCGCTCTAGTTTTTGCAGCTTCGATAATTGCCGCGCTGGGCCGCGGCCTGCTCGGAGACGTAGCGCTCGAAATCGTCCTTGTCGAACCCGCCCGCCTTGGTGAGGAAATCGGCCGAGCGCGTGCACAGCGCGGCGATCGGCTCTTTGCCGACACTCAATGCGGTCTTGTTGGCGAGCGACGTGATGAAGCGATCGAAGGCGCTGTCGGCGCCGCGCGCGCTGCTGCGACGGAAATACCCGATCATCTTCTGTTGATACGCCGCCAGCGTGCTGGCATTGCGGTGGGTGAATTGGGTGTATGAGGTACTGCCGCAGGAATCGCTCAATACCATCAACTGGGTCTGGAACCGCACCGCCTGGTCGGCCTCGATTTCGTCGGCGCGGTAACATGTGGCGGCTTGAGCCACGGAAATACTACCAGCTAGAATCACGGCGATAACGCCGGCTTTCATCACATGCATTGTCCTTAGCCTGGGGGAAGTGCGGCCGCAGCCATTTTTTGACGGCGGCGGCGCCGGTGCAAACGATGAGCGAAATGTCCGGCGATCAGCAAGAGCGCGAAGATGATCAGCATCGCCTCGCTGAAACGCTCGGCGATCTCGCCGAGGAAGCGTCCGAAAGTATGCCCGCAGAGATAGCCGGCACCCACGAAAATCGCGGCCCATAGCCCGGCCGCGATGAAATTGAAGATCATGAACCGCCGCCAATTGACGCGGCTGATCCCCAAAGCGAAGGACGAAAAATTGCGGATACCGTAAATAAAGCGGAACGTGAGAATGAAGCCGGCGTCGAAACGCCGGACCCAGACCAAGGCGCGGTCGACGCGTTCTTGCCAGACCGGCTGGCGCGCCAGCAAGCCGACGCCGAAATGTCGGCCGATCCAGAAATAGGTCTGGTCGCCGGCAAAGCTGCCGAGCCACGCCGCGGCCATCACCAGCGGCCACGCCAGCAATCCTTGCGACGCGGCAAAGCCCGCGAACAGAACGAAGGTTTCGCCCTCGAAGAAGGTCCACGCGAACGCGATCAGATAAGACCACGTCCCGTGCTCGAGGATGAAGCGATGGACATTCATTAGCGCGTTTCTCTGCCCCCCCGGTTGGGGCGTAATCCTATTCTCAATCGGGTGCCTAGGCGAGCGAAGATTGGCGGCGAGAAGCGCGCCGGTCAAGCCGCGTGCGGCGCAATAAAACCGCGCGATACCACGCCGCACGCGGGCATTTCCCATCGCTCGCCGCGGCCCACCCTGCTAGGTTGGCTCATCTCGGCTTGACGAAATCGGGCGCGGCCTATGAGCAAGCTTCCCTTGTCACGCTTCAAGGTGATCGATCTGACGCGCGTGCGCGCCGGGCCGACCTGCGTGCGCCAGCTCGCCGATTGGGGCGCCGATTGCATCAAAGTCGAGAACCCGGAAGATGACGGCTTTGCCGGCGAGCGCCACGGATCGGATTTCCAAAACCTGCACCGCAACAAGCGCAGCATCGCGATCGATCTGAAAAAGCCCGATGGCGTCGCGATCCTCAAAGCGCTGGTCGCGGGCGCCGACGTGCTGGTCGAGAATTATCGGCCCGACGTCAAGTTTCGCCTCGGCATCGATTACGAGACGCTGAAACCCGTCAGCCCGCGCCTCGTCTATGCCAGCATTTCGGGCTTCGGCCAGGACGGACCCTATCGCAACCGGCCCGGCTTCGATCCGATAGCGCAAGGCATGGGCGGCCTCATGGCGATCACCGGCCTGCCCGGCCAGGGGCCGGTGCGCGCGGGCATCCCGATCGCCGATCTCTGCGCCGGCATCTTCGCCGCGCAGGGTATCTTGATCGCATTGCTGGAACGCGAGGAATCGGGCGAGGGCCAGTGGGTTCATTCCTCGCTGCTGACGGCAATGATCGCGATGCTCGATTTCCAAGGCGCGCGCTGGACGATGTCGCGCGACGTGCCGGGCCAGGAAGGCAACAACCACCCGACCAACATCCCGGCCGCGGTCTATCGCACCCAGGACGGCCACATCAATATCGCGGCATCGAGCAATCCGATCTACGCGAAGCTGTGCCAGGCGCTCGGCGCGCCCGAGATGGCAACCGATCCACGCTTTGCCAATTTCAAAGTGCGGCGCCAGAACCGCGATGCACTCAACGACCTGATCGACGCGCGTACCGCCGCCAAAACCTCGGCCGAATGGGTCGAGCTTATGAACGAGGCCGGCGTGCCGTGCGGGCCGATCTACCGGATGAACGAGGTGTTCGCCGATCCGCAGGTGAAGCATCTGAAGATGGTGCAGAGTGTCGAGCATCCGACGCTCGGCCCGATCGATCTCATCGGCCAGCCGATGTTCCTCTCGCGCACGCCGTCGTCGCTCCGCAGTGCGACGCCCGAGCGCGGCGAGCATACCGACGCGATCTTGCAAGACCTCGGCTACGATGCGGCGACGATCGCCAAGCTGCGCGACGCAAAGGTGGTGGCGTAGGTCACCCTTCGAGACGCCTCGCCGCCAAGCGTCGGGCCTCATCAGGACGAGGCCTCTCAATTACCGCTCGCCCTGAGGAGCGTGCGATCGGACGCGGCTCGAAGGGTCAGTGGCCGGACGCCGCGACGCCCACGCCGATCGGGCAGCTCACGCCGGTGCCGCCGAGGCCGCAATAGCCGCCGGGATTCTTGGCGAGATATTGCTGGTGATAATCCTCGGCATAATAGAACGGCTGGCCTTCCTTGATCTCGGTCGTGATCGCGGCGTGGCCGCTCGTCGTCAGCGCGGCCTCGTAAGCCTGGCGCGATGCTTCCGCCGCCTGCTTCTGCGCCGGCGTCGAGCAATAGATCGCCGAGCGGTATTGCGTGCCGGCGTCGTTGCCCTGGCGCATGCCTTGGGTCGGATCGTGGCTTTCCCAGAAATTCTTCAGGATCGCCTCGAAGCCGGTCGCCTTCGGATCGTAGACCACGAGCACGACCTCGGTGTGGCCGGTGCGGCCCGAGCAGACTTCCTCGTAGCTCGGGTTCAGCGTGTGGCCGCCGGCATAGCCGACCGCGGTCGTGTAGACGCCCGGCAATTGCCAGAAACAGCGCTCGGCGCCCCAGAAGCAGCCCATCGCGACGACCACCGTCTCAAGCCCCTCGGGAAACGGCGGCCGGAGTGGATGGCCGTTGACGAAATGCGCCTTGGCGACCGGCATCTTCTGCTCCCGTCCCGGCAGCGCCACCTCGCGGCTCGGCAGCTCGAGCTTCTTGCGCGACATGAGCGACCACATGGCGAATCTCCTGTCTGTGAGAGGCTTGACGCAGTCTAGCGGCGGGTCTTGGGTTAGGCTAGCGAGGGCAAAGCAAGCGAGGCGATCATGGCATTGACGATCGTGGTGGTGGCGCAAGGCGAGATGGGCGCGGCGGTGGGACAGCGCCTGCACGCGCGCGGCGCTGCGGTCAGGACATCGCTGAACGGACGCAGCGAGGCCAGCCGAGTGCGGGCGCGCGACGCCGGGCTGGTCGCGGTTGAGGACGACGACGCGCTGGTCACCGGCGCCGATTTCGTACTCTCGATCGTGCCGCCGGGCGAGGCCAAAGCTTTCGCCGCGCGCATGGCGCCGGCGCTGGCGCGCCTCGCCCGAAAGCCGGTGTTCGCGGACTGTAATGCCGTCGCTCCGGCGACGGCACGAGACGTCGCCGCGGCGGTCGCGCCGAGCGGCTGCATCTTTGCCGACATCGGCATTCTCGGCGGGCCGCCGCCCAAGGAAGGCGCCGGCAGTCCGCGGCTCTATGCCTCGGGACCCGGCGCGCGGGCGATGCTGGCGCTGCGCGATTACGGCCTCGACATCCGGATCGTCGAGGGCGGCATCGGCGAGGCGTCGGCGGTAAAGATGGGCTATGCCTGCCTGACCAAAGGCACGCAAGCGATCGGCGCCGCGATGATGCTCGGCGCGATGCACAACCACGTCGCGCCGACCGTGAAAGAGGCGCTCGCCGACAGCCTGCCGGAAATCCTCGGCTATGTGTCGAAGCAGATGCCGCGCATGTACCCGAAGGCCTATCGCTGGGTCGCCGAGATGGAGGAGATCGCGAAATTCCTCGAAGCCTATCCCGGCGCCAGCCAGATGCTGGCGGGCGCCGCGCGGCTCTATGAGCAGGTCGCGCACGATCTCGAAACCCAGCGCGCGGACGGCACGGTTGCGACGATCGCGGAATTCCTCAAGCACTGACCGGCTGGCCCAAATTGGGTTCGTTTCGTAATTTTGCCATTTTTCAAAGTTATTCAATAGCTTGCCATATTCGCGATCGGACGCTTTTGACGTACAATAAGCGTATATGAGCGCTCGGCCGGCCCCGGTCAAGGGCCGTTGCGCGACCGCGTCGACGCTGCTTCGGCATTATCGTTTCAGGTCGGCGCGCGCGGCGATGATCTCGGCGACCGCCGCGGTGTCCTTGCCGCCGAGACCGGCTTGCTGTGCCGCATCGTAGAGCGGCGCGCTGGCGCTGAAGGTCGGAATCGGCACGCCGAGGGATTTCGCGAATTCGGCGATGATCGCCATGTCCTTCTGCCAGATGTCGATCTTCATCGTCGGCGCATAATCGCCCTTGGCCATCAGCGGCGCGCGCAGCTCGAAGACCCGCGAAGTGCCGGCGCCCGAGGCGATCACCGCGACGATCGCATCGGGATCGAGCCCGGCCTTCATGCCGAGCACCATCGCCTCGGCGCTGGCGACGTTGTGCACGGCGACCAGCAGATTGGCGACGAACTTCATCTTGCTGCCATTGCCGAACGCGCCGAGATAGTGGCTGGCGCGGGCAAAGCCGGCGAACGCCGGTGCGGCGCGGTCGTAAGCCGCGCGCTCGCCGCTGGCATAGACCGCGAGATCGCGCGTCACCGCCTGCGCCCCGGTGCCCGAGAGCGGACAATCGAGCAGCGTGATGCCGCCGGCCGCCAGTTGCGCGTGCGCTTTCTCTTTGGCCTCGATCGGCAAGGTGCTGAGCTCGGCGACGACGAGGCCCGCGACGTTCGCCGCAAGCAGACCCGCGACCGTCGCATCGAGCGCCGCGATGCTCGGCAAGCTGGTGAGCACCACGTCCGCGCCTTGCGCTGCCTCGGCGGCCGAGCGCGCCGCAATGCCGCGCGGCTGCAATGCGTCGAAGCGCGCAGCATCGACGTCGTAACCGCGCACGCTCGTCCCGGCGGCAAGAAGATTGCGCGCGATCGCGCCGCCCATAATGCCGAGGCCGATAATGCCGACGGTGGATGAAGCCATAGTGCGATCCTTTACGCTATTAATCGGCTCACTTTAAAAACCCTCTCCGCCCGCTTGCGGGGGGAGAGGGTGCGAGCATAGCGAGCGGGTGAGGTGGGTGTCGGCCGCAGACACAATTGCGGCGGAAGCACACCTCACCCTTCCCGTCGCTTGCGCGACGGGCCCCTTCCCTCTCCCCGCTTCGCGCGGAGAGGGACCTTTCGGCGTTGCGGCTTCTTTTCCATTTCAAGCCGTCGCCGTACCGCCCGTCTCACCTCGGCAAAATCGACGGGACCAGCCAGGCCGCTGGCCTTGCCTTCGTCCCAAAGGCGGCGCAGGCGCTTAATATCCTCCTTGGTGAATCTAAGCTCGGCGGATTCGGTCTTAGTACGCGTCATTGGATTTCGTCCTTTCCTCCGTCGCGCTACACGTCGTTCACGGTCTCACAGCCCCAAATAAAATTTCCGGATCAGCTCGTTGTTGTTGAGCTCCTCGGGCGATTTGCCGGCGAAGGCGATTTTGCCGTGGACGATGACATAGCCGCAATCGGCGATGCGGATCGCCTGGGCGAAATTCTGCTCGGCCATCAGCACGGTGAGCTGGTAGTCGCGCTGCAGCTCCTTGATGTTGTCGATGACGCGGCGCACCAGCAGCGGCGCGAGGCCGACCGAGGGCTCGTCGATCAGGAGAATCCGCGGCGCCGACATCAGCGCGCGCGCCAGCGCCAGCATCTGCTGCTCGCCGCCGCTGAGGCTGCCGGCGAGCTGGCGGCGGCGCTCGTGCAACACCGGGAAGATTTCGAAGCTGTGCGCGAGATTGCGCTGCACGTCTTTGCGCGCGAGCTTGCGATAGGCGCCGAGGTGAAGATTCTCCTCGACCGACAGCTTGGGGAACAGCCGCCGCCCCTCGGGCACCAGGGCGATGCCGAGATCGACGATCTCCTCGGTGGTCAGCTTCGTCAGGTCGTGGCGCACGCCGTCGATCTCGGCGATCACCGTGCCGGCACTCGGCCGCAGCAGTCCCATCACGCATTTCATCAGCGTGCTTTTGCCATTGCCGTTGGTGCCGAGGAGCGCGACGGTCTGGCCGCTGCCGACCGCGATCGATACGTCCTCGAGCACGCGCACCGCGCCATAGCCGGCGTGAATGCCGTCGATCGCGAGGCTGCCGGTCACGGGATGCTACTCGCCAAGATAGGCTCGCTCGACCTCGGGGTTGCGCACCACCTCCGGCGGCGCGCCGTCGGCGATCTTGCGGCCGGCGACCAGACAAACGAGGCGCTGCGAGAACGCCATCACCGCGCGCATGATGTGCTCGATCAGAATGACGGTAACGCCGGCCTCGCTGAGCTTGAACAGCAGCGCGAGGATGTCGTCGACCTCGGAATTGGAGAGCCCGGCCATCGCCTCGTCGGCGATCAGCAGCTTCGGCGCCGCCGCCATCGCGCGCGCGAGCTCGAGCTTGCGCATCTCGATCTGGGTCAGGTCGCGCGGCCGCGCCTCGGCCGTGCCGTCGAGCGCGACCATGCGCAGCAGCTCGGCGCAGCGCGCGTCGATCTCGGCGTTCGTCAGATGCGCACCGGCCCGGTGCTTTGCCGTGAACAGCAGCGGCACATGCAAATTCTGGACGACGGTCAGGCTGTGGAACGGCTTCGGCAACTGAAAGCTGCGCGCGAGGCCGAGCCGCGTCCGCTTATGCGCCGGCAGCCCGTCGAGCGGCGTGCCGGCGAAACGCACGCGCCCCGAATCGTTCCGCATCGTGCCGGAGAGGCAATTGACCAAGGTGCTCTTGCCCGAGCCGTTGGGGCCGATCAGGCCGACGCGCTCGCCCGCGCCGATCTCGAGCGCGATCTCGTCGAGCGCGACGAAGCCGCCGAAACGCTTGCCGAGCCCCTCGACCTCGAGCAATGCCCCGGTCACGGCGACCGCGCCCGGCGCTTCGGGCGCCACAGGCCGATGATGCCATTGGGCGCCGCCACCACGAACAGCACCAGCAGCACGCCGACCAGCAGCAGGTTGAGCGAGGATTCGATCATCACCGTCGCCGCCTGCTGAATGGTGCCGAGGAAGATCGCGCCCAGCACCGGCCCGACCCAACTCGTCATGCCGCCGATCAGCGGCATCGCGATGGCGTTCACCGCATAGGCGAGGTTGAAGCCCGAGCTGGGATCGAGATAGGTCACGTAATAGGGCAACGGCGCGCCCGCCATGCCCATCAGCGCGCCCGAGAGCATGGTCGAGATCAGCTTCAGCTTCAGCGTCGGCACGCCCGCGGCCTCGGCGGCCTGCTCGTCGTCGCGGATCGCGGCAAGGCCGAAGCCCAAGGTGGTGCATTCGATGCTGCGCGCCACCGCCACCGCCAGCCCCGACAACGCCAGCATGACGAGGAAGAGGTAATGGATGTAGGTGCCGAGCAACGGCACCGTCGCCGGCCGGATGATATAGACGCCGCGCGAGCCGCCGACGAAATCCCAGTTGATCACCAAGGTCTGGAGCACGATCGCCATCGCCAGGGTGCCGATGGCGAAGAACACCCCTTTGAGGCGCAAGGTCAGGCAGCCCATGCCGAGGCCGATCAGCCCGGCCAGCGCGCCGCCGACCAGGATCAGCACGGGGATCGGCGGTCCCCACAGCTTGTGCAACACCACCGAGGAATAGGCGCCGATCGCAAAGAAGCCGGCGGTGCCGAAATTGATGTAGCCGGTATAGCCGCCGAGGATGTTCCAGGCGGTCGCCAGCACGACATATTGCAGCACCACATAACCGGCAAAGAAGAAGTAGTCATTGGTGACGAGGCGCGACGCGGCGAAGATCGCGACCACGGCCAGCGCGGTGAGGAGCCAGAACGTGCCGAGCCTCATGTCCGCCCCATGATGCCCGATGGCCGGAACGCCAAGGTCAGCAGCAACAGGCCGAACGATACCGCCGGCGCCCAGGATGGGCCGTAAAAGGTCGCGGTCAGGTTTTCGGCGACGCCCAAGAGGATCGCGGCGAGCAGCATGCCGGGGAAGCTGCCCATTCCGCCAAGCACGACGATCGCAAAGACGCGGCCGATGTAATCGCGCCCGATCGACGGCTCGACCGGCTGGATGATGATCAGCAGCGCGCCGGCCACCGCCGCCGTCGCCATCGAGATCGCGAAGGCGATGAGCTTCACCCGGCTCGGATTGATCGCCATCAGCCGCAGCGCGAGGCTGTCTTGCGATACCGCCTGGATCGCGCGGCCGATATAGCTGTGCGACAGGAAGAGCTGGAGCGCGCCGATCATCGCGAAGGAGCAGAGGCACGGCACCAGCGTCCGCCACGCGAGCTCGACCTCGCCGATATGGAGGGTCGGTCCGATATAGGGCGCCGCGACGAAGCGGTAATCGACGCCGAAGCCTAGGATCAGCGCCACCTCGGTGATGAAGAGGATGCCGAAGAAAAAAGCGAGGCCGCGCAGGCCTTCCTCGCCGCGCCGCTCGAACGCCAGGTAATAGACCTCATAGATCGCGGCGCCGAGCGCGAAGAACAGCGGCGTGATCAGCAGCGCGGCGAGGATCGGATCGATCCCCCAGCGCCGGTTGAGGACGTAGACGCAAAACGAGCCGAGGACGACGAAGGCCGGATGAGCGAGATTGCCGACATCGAGCATGCCGAAGGAAATCGCCAAGCCGACCGCAACCGCGGCATAAAACCCGCCGAGCAGAATCCCGGACGCGATCGCGTTGAGCAACAGGTCCGCGAACATGAGCCTCCCCGACGACGCTGGGCGCCGCTTCCTGGCCGCGGCGGCTTGACGCCGGCGGGAGCAGCGCGCCCGATTGCCGCGTAGTGTGTCCGAAGCGCGCGCGCTTTACCAGTTCCTCAGTCGCGCTATCTCCCGCACGCCGTCCCGGCTCCCGAGCTTGACGAAGGCCGCCGGTGTGGTCAGATGCTACCGTCAATCCAATCGCCGAGGGACCGCCATGCCGCAAGCCTATGACCTGCAATTCGCCCATGTCGGCATCTACGTCACCGACCTCGCGAAGATGGCGGATTTCTATCATCGCGTGATGGGCTTTCCGATCACCGACGAGGGTCCGCTGCATGGCGCGCAGATGATGTTTTTCAGCCGCAACCCGCGCGAGCATCACCAGGTGGTGCTGGTCGCCGGACGACCGCCGGGCCACGGCGACCAGGTCATCAACCAGCTCTCGTTCCGCGTCGGCTCGCTGGGCGAGGTCTGCCGCTTCTATCGCCGCATCGCCGCCGAGCCAACCGCCAGCGATGTTCACCCGATTTGCCACGGCCATGCGTGGTCGATCTATTTCCGCGACCCCGAAGGCAACCGCATCGAGGTTTATACCGACACGCCCTGGTACGTGCACCAGCCGATCCGCGCGGAAATGGATTTCACCCTGCCCGAAGACGAAATCCTCAAGCGCAGCGAGGCCCTCGCCCGCTCCCTGCCCGGCTTCAAGCCGGCCGAGGAATGGCGGCGCGAGACCGCGCGCGCCATCGCGGAGTACGCGCCGGAATAATTTTTGCCTCAGCGGACGCGATGCGTTTTCAGCCACTCGCGCAAGGCCGCATCCATGCGGGTTTGCCAACCGCGACCCGCCGCCTTGAACTGCGCCAGCACGTCCGGTGACACCCGGATCGTGATCGGTTGCTTCCGCGATGGCGACCGCGGCCGGCCGCGCACCGGTCGCAAGCGCTTGAACTCGGCGTCCGTCAATTCATAAGTATCGCTATCCGCCGCCATGCCGGCGTTGATCGCGGCTTCTTCAGCCTTGGTCGGACGAACCAATTTGTGCTTCATAGCGATCGATCTCACGGTTGTTAGCCTCGCGCAAGCTGATGATCCATCGCACGTCGCCGCGGTCGACAAAGACAACGCAATGGAGCCGTTGGCCGATCGGCCCATAGCCGATTCGGCGCGGCGCGCCCGATGGCCCGTTAACTATATCTCCAGCATTAACCAATAAATGGCACAGGAACACAGGATTTATATAGTAAACATCGCAATTTCTATTGAAATTCGTTTCGAAACACTTAAACTCCGCCTGGCTCGACCGTGGTTGAAGGATGGTGACGATGCGGGTTTTTACCGTGACGTGCGATGGCCGCCCTGCCGCGGTGGTGCGCGCCGCCGATAAGGTCGAGGCGATCTCGCTGGCTCTCGACTTGGCCGAGCAGCGCAATCTCCTGGGCCTGGTCGCGGGACCCCGCCGCTTCCAGGCGCGCGAGCCAAGCGATGCCGAGATGGTCGAATGGCTGCGCCACCACATCGATCACCTCATCCTCGAGGAGCCGATCGCGGCATGAGCGCAGGAGCGACGACTTTTTGCATGGGCGATTTCGACGACAGCGAGGCGCGCCGCATCGCCGCGGATTTGACCGGCAAGTACGACGCCGATGCGCTCCGCTATGCGAGCGCACGCGCCGAGCGGGCGGTCGAGATCGGCGACGAGATCGCCCAGGCGATCTGGCGCCGGGTGCTGGCGGCGACCTCCGAGCTCTTGCGGCGTTGACGCTCCGCTGACCGCGCCATAGCGTAGCGACCGGGATGACCGGGCTTTATCAGACCATCGCGACCGATACGCCGGCGCCGCAGGTGCTGCGGGTAACGCTCAACCGGCCGGAGGTCGCGAACGCCTTCAACACCCAGATGATGCGCGAGCTCTTGGCGCTGTGGCAGGAGCTCGAGCTGGCCGCGAGCGCCGAGCAGCCGCGTTGCATCGTGTTGACCGGCGCCGGCAGCCGCGCCTTCTGCGCCGGCGCCGATCTGAAAGAACGCAACACGCTGAGCGAAGCGCAATGGATGGCGCAGCATGTCGTCATCGAGCAGCAATTCCAGGCGCTGATCGA
>DATLUE010000431.1:0-2607 GCA_035533255.1 Allostellaceae bacterium
GTCGGGATTCCTGCCCAACACCTGCGCCGCAGCATCGGCAAAGTCCTCCCACGACGCTCCGTCGATCGACGCGACGAAATGGCCAATCCAATCGAGCTTGCCGGGACCATGGATCGCATAGGCGTGTCCGCTGGCGGCCGCCAGAACATGACCGATCAGAGGCGCTTCGTCAGGCTCCTTGCCTTCCGCGTCTTCGATCTGCCAGGCGAGCGCTGCGGACAGCCCATCAAGTTTTTCCGCGGACAGCCGATCGACAAGACTCAGATCGGCAGGCAGCGAACCAAGGTCTTGCCGGGAATAGAGCGTCAGATCACGTGCCAAGAGATCCACGATCCAGCGCTCGCACACGGCGGTGGCGGTTTCAGCCTCAGTGGGCTGTTCGAGCCAGGAGGCGATCCGGGCGCGCCGATCGCGCAAATGGTCATCAAGCGTGCGTGGCATCGGGTCCATCGCCGTTCAGCTCTGGGTGTCCTGCTTCGGCGATCCAGTCCGCGAGAGGCATGGAGCGGTCAAGCACGCGTTCTATGGCCGCGATAACAATACGGGACTCGTGAACCTGGCTTATTAACCCGATGCGTTCGCCGAGCTCGTTGAACGACGGCCCCGACGCCCAAACGACATCGTCAATCACCAGAAAGCGGTCGTGGAAGACAGGCTTCCTCGAGCCTGGCATCACCAACACCTTCGGCGCCCCCGGTCCGAGCCGGCCCTGCACATGTCGAAGTTGCGCCAGCAGCAGGACGCCGGGCGGCGTGGAGGACGCTGTCTGCCCCTCTGGGGGAGCTTCCTCCGCGCCGTCATCTGGCCGGGCTTTGCGCATGTGCGGCGCGCCCGTCAAAATCGTCACCTCCACGCCATCGCGCATGACTCGGAGCGCGTAGTTCTGGAGTTCGCGCATGCCAAAATCCGGATCGACGAAGATGACGCGGCGCTGCGCGCCGGCCACGAGGTTCGCCACATAGGATTCGGCCTCGCCGCGCATGCGGACCAGATCGTCGCCCGTCAGATCGTCCTTGTCGGTTTCGTGGACGCCGAACAACCGTTGCGGGGCGGACTGCCTCTGGAGGCGATACTTGCGCGCCTCCTGCAGCTCAACGATTCGGATCGCGCCAGAGAGAGGCAGCGCCTCTCCCACATGCACGCCGCCGGCTTCCTTCACGCGGCTGGTTTTGTAGCGCGACGCCGGTTTGCGACGACCGCCCGACGGCACCTCGACATCGAGCACCGTATCGACCACACCGAAGCCGACGCTGATCTGCTCCATCCACAATGTCGGTGGGACCATGCGAACGAGCCCGCGAGTGGGACAGGAGATCGCGAAGCCTGTCTCGCTGACCGGCTCTGGGTAGCCCTTGATGGCGAAGCCGTCGTCGTCGAACGAAGCGGGCAAGACCTCCGTCCAGCCGGCGGGCCGCCGCTGGAGTATGACAAGCTTCAGCGCGCCGGCATCTGCTTCGGGGTAATCCTCATAGTGGCGCCGGTGCGCTTGAATGACGACTCGCTCCGAGCCGGTGGCCTTCCGGTCGTACGTGAAATGCCCGACACCAGTGAGCAGCGGGTCGGGAGCAAGCAGGGAGAGGCTTGCAAGCCACTCCTCGTATTCGAAGGGATCGAATCCAGCATTGGTGGCAAGCCACTCGCGGGCGGCGGTGCTCGATCCAAGCTTCTGGATCGCCTCCGCCGGAACTTCCATCGGAACCAATCGGTGAATACGCGGTCCGCCATGCCATTGTGCTGAAAACGGAATCGTCTCGCCCACACAGAACCGGCCTAATGCCGGCTCGACGCCGAAGGGCGGCGCCGCGATCTCAACTGGCGACGCAGTCAGCGGGATCGTCACTCGCCCATGGGCCGCCGCTTCGTACCAGGCGAGAGCATCGGCGGTGGACATCGGCAGCGCCGATCCCGCAAGGGTCACATCACCGCCGAAGTTGGGAACCGCCCAATTCCTTTCTCCGGCCGTGAAACGCTCCGGAACCGGGATATCGCGGGGAAAGAGCTCCACATAACCGAACAGCAAATATTGCTTACCAGCGGCGCGCATCGTCGCCAGCCTAACCATCGCGCCGTGATAGTCCGTCGCGACTTTGGGCCATACCGGCACCTGCTGCGCTGAGCCAGCCGTATCGGGGTGCTCGACCGCTGCATCGCCGTCTTCGGGATTGTCCATCTCGCCTCCATTCGGCCAGTTTATCACAGCCGGCAATGAGGGTGATGACCCACAAGAGCGCTCACGCTCTCCCGCGCCCTCATCGCCGACCATCCCGGCCGCATGTCTTTCTATCCCTGAGCCCTATCGCCTCATCACCGCTGTTGCGAAGTCCCATTTCCGGCTCTTTCTAATCAACCCCGGTGATCCATCCGCCTCGACGAGGCGAGTTTTCGGGGTTCGCAGTGACGACCACCTCTTTCCGCTCAGAAGCCTTCGCCCGCGGCGCGCGCATGCTGCGCACCGCGCTTGGCCCCGCGATCGCCGGCTTTCTCGAAGATCCCAGCATCGTCGAGGTGATGCTCAATCCCGATGGCCGGCTCTGGATCGACCGGCTATCCGGCGGGCTTGAGGACACCGGTTGCCGGGTCACCCCGGCCGACGCCGAGCGAATTGTG
>DATLUE010000432.1:0-4914 GCA_035533255.1 Allostellaceae bacterium
CCTCTGTGGGCCGGAATGTCTCGGCCGCGCGCATCGTCATCTACAGCGGCATCGATTATGATCCCTGGATGGAGAAGCTGCTCGGGGCCGCACGCTCGGCCGATCGCCAGACGATCGTGGTCGCCGATTTGGTCGGCAAAAAGACCGGCGACAATCCGCATATTTGGTACGATCCGGCCTCGATGCTGGCCTTGGCGAAAACACTCTCCGCAGCGCTGAGCGCGGACGACCCGGGCCACAAGGCCGGGTACGAGCAGCGGCTGGCGGGTTTCGAGGATTCGGTAAAGCCGATCCAGGCAAAGATCGCCGAGCTCCGCCGGCGCTGGGCCGGCACGCGCGTTACGGCAACCGAGCCGATCTTTGGCTACATGTTCGACGCGCTCGGCATGCGGGTCGGAAATCAGTCCTTCCAGCGCTCGGTGATGAACAATACCGAGCCGAGCGCGTCGGACGTCGCCGCCTTCGAGAACGATCTCAAGACGCGCCAGGTCGCATTGATGATCTACAACCGCCAAGCCACGGACCCGCTCGCCGAGCGGATGGCGAAGATCGCCACGGCGTCGCATGTCCCGGTGGTCGGGGCAACCGAAACCGAGCCCGCCGGCAAAAACTACCAGAGCTGGATGACGAGCGAGCTGAGTGCCGTCGATCGCGCGCTTTCCGGGCCGGCGCCGTGAACGCCATCGCGTTCCGCGATGCGACGCTTCGGCTGGGCGGCCGGGCAGTGCTGGCCGGGGTGAGCCTGGAAATCGCGACCGGCGAGTTCGTGGGCGTGCTTGGACCGAACGGCGCCGGAAAAACGACCCTGATGCGCGCTATTCTCGGCCTGCTTGCGGCCAGTTCCGGCACCATCCAGGTGCTCGGCCGGCCGGCCGCGCGCGGTAACCCCGCCATCGGTTACGTACCACAGATGCGCAGCGCCTTTGGGACCATACGGCTCAGCGGCTTTGACTTCGTCGCCGGCATTGTGGACGGCCATCGATTGGGCTTGCCAGTTCTCGGCAAGTCGGCCCGCGCCGAAGTCGACCGTGCGCTCGATCTGGTCGGCGCTCGCGAATTGGCGCGCCGCCCGCTGGTCGAGACCTCGGGCGGCGAGCGGCAGCGCTTGCTGCTGGCCCAAGCGCTTATCGGTCGTCCGCAACTGCTGCTGTTGGACGAGCCGCTTATGAGTCTCGACCCTCATCACCAGCGCGGCGTGGTCGAGCTGGTGAGGTCGCTCCAGGCCGAGCTCGGGATCACGGTCTTGTTCAGCGCCCACGAGCTGAACCCACTGCTCGGCGCACTCGACCGCGTGCTTTATCTCGGGCGGGGACAGGCGGCGCTGGGAACCGTCGATGAGGTGATCACGGCGCCCGTGCTGTCGCGCCTTTACGGATCCGAGATCGATGTCGTCCGCCTGAAAGGCCGAATCTTCGTCATGTCCGGCGGCCAGGATGCGGAACGCGACGAGCATCGTCATTGGGACGGGTCGGCGCATGTCCACGATTTCCAAGGAGCGCCTCACGACGATGCTTGAATACGACTTTATGCGGAACGCGTTTGCCGCGGCGACCATCGTCTCGATCGTGTCCGGGCTGGTCGGCTATTTTCTCGTGCTGCGCGGACAAACCTTCGCCGGTCATGCGCTTGCCCATGTCGGCTTTACCGGCGCAACCGGCGCGGTCCTCATCGGCATCGCCCCCATCTGGGGTTTGGTTGCGATGACCGTGGCCGCCGGCTTCGGCATGGGTGCCTTGGGCGAGCGGTTGACACAGCGCGACGTCGCGATCGGCATCATTCTGGTATTCGCGCTTGGCCTCGGCTTGCTGTTCCTGCATTTCTTCACGTCCTATGCCATGCAGGCGACCGCCTTGCTGTTCGGCAACGTGCTCGCCGTCGATATCGGCACCGTGTGGATATTGTTGGGGCTGGGCATTTTCAGCGTTGCGGTGCTCGCGGTCATTTCGCGACCGCTGCTGTTTGCGAGCCTGCAGCCGGAATTGGCCGAGGCGAAGGGTGTTTCCCTGCGGCTCTATTCGATCCTGTTCTTGGTCGTCGTGGCGTTGGCAACCGCCGAATGCGTGCAGATCGTCGGCGTTCTCCTGGTCTTTGCTCTGATGGTCGGACCGGCCGCGGCCGCGCAGCGGCTGACCATCGGCATCGGAAAGGGCATTCTCCTCTCCGCCGGGCTTGCTCTTTTGGAAGCCTGGGCGGGGATCACGCTCGCTTTCTATACCGACTGGCCCAGCAGCTTTTGGATCACGACGCTCAGCGCGGGGATTTACCTGTTTGCGACCTTGGTGGGCGCCGGCGGAACGCGGCGGCCCGCCCGGATCGGCTTTCGATCGCTTCCCTGACAACGCCGAAAAGCCTGCTATGTGAGACGGGGCGCGTTGTGCCGATCAACGCAACGACGGCCACAGGCTGAGCGCGGTTTCTGCGAAGATCCAGCGCTGGTCCTCCGCGCTCAGGAATGCGAGATCGCGTTGCATCAAGGGAAGGCGGTCCTTGATCGCGCCGTATTTCTCCCAATGCGCCGGGTAATTCGAGCCCCACATGATGCGCCTAGCGCCGAACCGCTCGACCAGCGTGCCGAAGAATGCTTGCGGCGTCGCCTTCCCTTCGCGCGCCGCATGCGCGTTGTTGGGCGTGATCTTCAGATAGACGTTCGGGAATTGCGCCATGTCGAGCATCGGCTGGAAATGCCGGTAAGGCGGCTCGCCGATATCCTGCACCCACATATGCTCGAGCGCGACGCGCGCATCCGGGAAACGCTCGATCATGGCACGCGCGTCCGGCAGCTCGCCGAGCCGGGCCGCGACGCAAATCGGAATGCCGAGCGCTTGCGCGCGCTCCCAGGTCGGGATCGAGCGCGGATCGCGCAGCACGCCGTCCCCCGCCTTGCCATGCATGAAGCGGACGCCGCGCACGCCTTTGTTCTCGACCAGATCGGTCAGGATTTCAGGCGCATTCTTCGCCCGTTGATCGATGACGCACACGCACAGAAAGCGATCCTTATGCGCCAGCGCCGCATCGATCTGATAGCTGTTGTCGTAATTATAGGTGAAATAAGGCTGCACCAGCAGCGCGCGATCGACGCCGACCTCGGCCATAGCGGCAAGCAGCATCTCGGCCGATTGGGTCGGCCAATCATAGGCTTCCTTGACCCGCGGATATTTTTGCAGATTGTCCGACGTGACGTGGACATGGGTATCGACGATCATTGAGCGATCCTTTCCTGTGCGACAAACGCGCGACTCACGATTCTTCCCACTGCTCGCCGACAATGCCCTGCGGCCGGAACGCCAGCAACGCCAGCAGAATCCCGAACGAGATGACTGTCTGGTAGTTCGACGAGAGGTACCGCCCGACCGCGGCATCGATCAGCCCCAAAAGCAGGCCGCCGATCAGCGCGCCCCCAAGACTTCCGAACCCGCCCAGCACGGCGGCGACGAAACCGAAGACGCCATAGGCGAGGCCCGCATCCGAAGACGTGAATTGCGCGGGCGTGATCAGCGCGCCGCCGAGACCGCCCAGCGCCGCCGTCGCCGTCGCCGTGAAGGCAATCGCGCCGATCCGCTCCGACGCGATGCCGAGCAGCGCGCTGGTCTCGCGGCTGGCGGCACAGGCGCGCATCGCCCGGCCGAGCGCGGTGAAGCGCAGCACCGCGCTGCACGACCCCAGCAGCAGAATCGTCGCGGCGGCAACCACGACATACTGTCCATCGACGCGACTATCGCCGAAAGCGAGCGCAAATCCCGGAATCCACGGCGGCAGGGTTTGCGGCATCGGCCCGAGCACGAGCAGCGCGGCGGTGCTGACGATGACGCCGAAAACGATCGTCTCGAGGAGGACGATGTAGGACGGCGCCCGGCGCCGCCACAGCGGCAGGACGACCGCTATCCACAGCACGAAGCCGGTGAGCGCCGCCACGGCGATGCCGGCCAGAATCGCAAGCGGATAGGGCCAATGGGCGACGCCGTAAAACCAGTAGGTGCCAAAGCCGCCGATCATGACATAGCTGCCCTGGGCGAAATTGACGACGGCGGTGGTGCGGTAAATCGTCGAATAGCCGACCGCGACCACTGCATAAACGCAGCCGGTGGCCAAGCCGATGGCGATCACCAGGATCATGTCGCGGCCTCTCCCTCGGCCTCGGCGCCGAGATAGGCGTCGCGCACGATCGGATCGCGGCGCACCTGATCGGGATCGCCGGCGGCGATCACCGAGCCGAAATTCATCACCGTCATCCGGTCGCATAAATCGAAGACAAAGGGCACGTCATGATCGACCAGCAATACGCCGATGCCGCGATCGCGAAAGCCGCGAATGAGCGCCGCCAGGCGATCGCGCTCGGCCTGATTGAGTCCGGCCGCCGGCTCGTCCAGCAAAAGGATTTTCGGAGTGCTCGCGATCGTGCGCGCGATTTCGAGGAAGCGAAGCTGGCCGAAGGTCAGGAGCTTCGCATCGGTTTGCGCCAGCGGGGCCAAGCCGAATGCGTCAAGCAATTCGCCGGCCGACCCGGCAATCGCCCGACTTTCGCGCGCGACCCCGGGCATCTGCAACAGCACGGCGCCAAGCCCCGATCGATAGCGCATGTGCATGCCGACCAGGACGTTCTCATAGACGGTCAGGCCGGCGAGCGGCGCCGCCTGCTGGAACGTGCGCGCGACGCCGAGGCCGGCAATGGCAAACGGCGCGAGCCGCGTCAGGTCGCGCTCGCCGAAGGCCACGGAGCCGGCATCGGGGCGGATAAACCCCGAAATCAGCCCGATCGTGGTGGATTTTCCAGCGCCATTGGGACCGATCAGGCCATGAATGCTGCCGGGCGAAACCGCGAGCGATAGGTCCGAGACCGCGATCAAGCCGCCGAAGCGCTTGGTGATCTTCGCGAGCACGAGATCAGGACCGGTCATTGGATCACGAATCCCGCAG
>DATLUE010000433.1:0-9041 GCA_035533255.1 Allostellaceae bacterium
ACGAAATTGCTGAAGCCCATGCAGTTCGGGCCGTTGAGCGCCAAGCCGCCGGCACGGGCGAGCGCGGCGATATGCTCCTGCTTCGCCCGTCCCTCATCGCCGGTTTCGGCAAAACCCGCGGCGAAAATGGTCACGCCGCCGATGCCTTTGGCGATGCAGGCGGATACCGCATCGGCGACGGCCGCCTCCGGCACAACCAGCACCGCGGCATCGACCCCCGCCGGCAGATCGGCGATCGTCGGCACGCAGCGCCGGCCGCCGATCTCCGTCGCGCGCCGCGTCACCGGATGGATGTCGCCGGGGAAGCCGATCTGCTCGAGATTGGCGAGCACGCGCGCGCCGACCGAGAACGGATCGGCCGAGGCGCCGACGACCGCGACCGAGCGCGGCCGCAACAGGCGCTCGATGGCGCGGCGCGAATCGGTCATGTCGTCTCCTTGGCCTAAGCGCGGCCCCAGAGCTTCTTGGTCGCGATCCGCGCGCCTTCGACCAAGGCTTCGAGCTTTTTGTAAACAACCCGCGCATCGACCCGCCCCAGGCCGGCAAAAGTCTCGAAGCCGCAATCGACGCCGGCGATCACGCGCTCCCGCCCGACGCAATCGGCATAAAGGCAAATTCGCTGCGCGACCAGCTCGGGATGCTCGACGAAATTGCTCGTGGTATCGAGCACGCCGGGCATCAACACTTTGTCGTCGGACAGCTTGATGCGCTGCCAAATTTCCCACTCATGCGCGTGGCGCGGATTGGCGCCTTCGAACGAGATCACCTGCGCCTTGGCTTTCAGCACCGCCGGCAGGATTTTCTCGAGCGGAATATCGTGGACATGCGGGCCCTCGTAATTGCCCCAGCACAGATGGAGCCGCACTTGCTCGGCCGGCACGTTGCGCAGTGCCTCGTTCAGGATATCGATGCTGACATGGCATTCGCGCACGAACTGATCGTCGTCGAGGGTCGAAAACACGCTGAGACGCCCCGAGGCTAGATCCGGGCAATCGAGCTGCAGGATGAAACCGGCGCCGACGATCGCCTCATATTCCTGGCGCATCGCCGCACCCACGGCCGCGCGATAATCCGCGCTCGACGCATAATGGAAATTCGGATGAAAGCGCGAGACGACGCCCGGCGATGCGGCGCTCATGAACGCCGCTTTCGGTTTCGCTGCAGCAACTGCGGCGCGCAGATGGGCGATGTCGCGCTCGAGCGGCGCGCGATCGCGCACCGCGATCGGCCCGGTGCAAGAAAGCAGCCGCCGCGAGGCCGGACCGGCGGTTGCCCCGGGGCGCGCGTAGTATTCAGGAAACTCCTCGCGGTCGGGATTCTTCTCGACCGGCCATTTCGACGGGTCGACCGGTCCAAACCCCGACAGCCGCTGCTGGATATAAGTGGCGTAGGACGCCTTGCTCATCTCGCCGTCATTGACGACGTCGATGCCGATCGCCACCTGCCGCGCGACCACATCGGCGATAGCGCGTGCCGTCACGCGATCGAATTCGGCGGCATCGATCGGCTCGTCGCGATCGCGCCGCCGTAACAGTTCGACCACCTCCGCCGGCCGCGGCAGGCTGCCGACATGAGTCGTCAGGATGTGATCGGTGCTGCGCTGCATCGCGAACCCCTATTCTTTCTTCTCGTAGCCGCCAAGGCCGGGACGATAGGTCTTCTCGTCAAGGAATTGCGCGAGGCCCTGCGCCCGGCCCTTGTCGGGATCGGTGAGGCGAAGCTGGTCGAGCTTTGCCATCAGATAATCCTCCGACGCCTCCCAGGACATCTCGCCCTGCTTGCGATAGGCATGCTTGATGGCGCGGATCGCGGCGCGGTTCTTCGTGAGCAGCTTCACCGCCACCTCACGCGTCCTGGCGCGCAACTGGTCCTTCGGCACGGCGAATTTCACAAGCCCCATTGCGGCGGCTTCCTTGCCGGTGAAGGTGTCGCCGGTGAGCGCGTAATAGAGCCCGTCGGTATCGCGCATCTTCAATGCGATCGAGCGCAGCACGTTGCCGGCGGGGATGATGCCCCAATTGACCTCGGACAGGCCGAAGGTCGCATCCTCGGCGGCCAAGGCGATATCGCAAGAGACGACCGGATTGAAGCCGCCGCCGAAGCACCAGCCATTGACCATCGCAATCGTCGGCTTCGGGAACCATTTCAACCGCTGCATCTGCCAGATCTGCGCCTGGCGCGCGATCTGGCCCCAAGCCTCGGGCGACAGCCGGTCGGATTCGCGGAAGAATTCTTTGAGATCCATTCCCGCCGAGAATGCGTCGCCGGCGCCGGTCAAGACCAGCACGCCGCAGCGGTCGTCGATTTCGAGCGCTTCGAGCACTTCGGTCATCTCGGTATTGAGCGCCGGATTCATCGCATTGCGCTTTTCCGGCCGGTTGAGCGTCACCCAGGCAATGCCCTGGTCGAACTCCACCAGAACCGTCTTGCCGCCGAGCTGGTCTGCCATGTCTTTCACCCTTGCTAGCTATTGCGCCTTCAGCCCCAACAGATTGGCGATCAGATTGCGCTGCATCTGCGAGGAGCCGGCGGCGATGGTCGCGACACGCGCGTCGCGATAGTGGCGCTGCATATCGAATTCCTTGTTGTAGCCATAGCCGCCGAAGATTTGCATGCCCTGATTGGCGACATTCGCATAGGTTTCCGACGCTTTGAGCTTCGCCATGGTGATCTCGCGCAGCGCGTCCTCGCCGTGATCCACCAGCGAGGCGCAGCGATAGATCAGCGCCCGCGCCGCCTCGACCTCGGTATACATGTCGGCGAGCATATGGGCGATCGCCTGGAAAGTCCCGATCGGGCGGCCGAATTGCTTGCGCTCCTTGGCGTAAGCCAGCGCCATCTCGACGCAGCCGAGCGCCGAGCCGCAATCCGCCGCTGCGGCAACGACGCGCTCGACCTGCAGGCCCGAAAGGATGCAATCCCAGCCTTTGTTCTCGCCGCCGATCAGGCGGTCGGCGGGCACGCGCACGTCTTTGAAGAAAATCTCGTAGGTGCCCGTGCAATAGCGGCCAAGCATGTCGAGCTTGCGCAGCTCGATGCCGGGCGTGTCGTTGTCGACCAGGAACAGCGATAGCGCTTGCCGGTAATGCGCCTTCGCATCGCTGCGAGCATAGACATTGATGACGTTGTTCTTCGCGCCCGCTCCGGTCGCCCACAGCTTCTGGCCGTTGACGACATAGTGGTCGCCATCGCGCACCGCGCTGGTGCGGATCGCGCCGACATCGGAGCCGGCATCGGGCTCCGACATCGCGATCGACATCTTGATCTCGCCCTTCAAAAGCTTGGGCAGCCAGCGCTGCTTTTGCTCTTCCGAGCCCTTGCGCTGGACATTGAGGCCGCAGAAGGTGCTGCCGCCGATCATCATGCTGAGATCGGCGCTGATCCGCGCAATCTCTTCCATGATGATGCAGCTATCGACGGTGCCGCCGCCGAGCCCGCCGTAAGCCTCGGCAAACGGCATCGCGATCAGCCCGGCCTCGACCCAGGCGTCGTAGAGAGCATAGGGATAGGATTGCTCGCGATCGATCCGCCGCATGAAATCGGGCGGGCAATGCTTCGCCATCAGCTTGGCGACCGTGTCGCGCAACAGGTTCTGCTCTTCGGTGAAGCGGCAATCCATGACGATGACGCTATTCTCCGGCGCTGGCCGCCATGTCCGGCCGCTATTGCACCTTATGTCCCATCAGATTGGCGATGAGGTTGCGCTGCATCTGCGACGAGCCGGCGGCAATGGTCGCGACGCGGGCATCGCGATAATGCCGCTCCATGTCGAACTCCTTGTTGTAGCCGTAGCCGCCGAGCACCTGCATGCCCATGTTGGCGATTTTGGCATAGGCCTCGCCGCAGAACAGCTTCGCCATCGTGATCTCTTTGAGCGCGTTCTGGCCGGAAGCGACCATCCAGGCCGCGCGCCACATCAGCGAGCGCGCCGCCTCGACCTCGGTCTCCATATCGGCGAGCATATGCGCGATCGCCTGGAAGGTGCCGATCGGCCGGCCGAATTGCCTGCGCTCTTTGGCATAGGCCGAGGCCAGATCGACGACCGCGCGCGCCCCGCCGCACGAGCCCGCTGCTGAAACCACGCGCTCGACCTGCAGGCCCGACAGCACGAAATCGAAGCCCTTGTTGAGGCCGGCTTCGCCGCCGACCAGACGATCAGCCGGGACGCGCACGTCCTTGAGAAAAATCTCGTAGGTGCCGGTGCAGCGCCGGCCCAGCATGTCGAGCTTCTTCATCTCGATGCCGGGCGTGTCCTTGTCGACCAGGAACAGCGACATGCCCTGGCGGTAATGCGCCTTGGGATCGGTCTTCACGTACATGTTGATGACGTTGTTCTTGGCGGCGGCGCCGGTCGCCCAGAGCTTCTGGCCATTGATCACCCAGCCATTGCCGTCCTGCACCGCCGTGGTGCGCATCGCGCCGATATCCGAGCCGGCATCGGGCTCCGACATCGAGATCGACATCCGGATTTCGCCCGCAAGCAGCTTCGGCAGCCAATAGGCTTTCTGCTCCGCGGTCGCCTTACGCACGAGGTTGAGGCCGCAGAACATGCTGCCGCCCAGCGCCATCGACAAATCGGTGCTGCGATAGGCGATCTCTTCGCCGATGATCGCCATGTCAATCGCATCGCCGCCGAGGCCGCCGTAGCTCTCGGGGAACGGCATCGCCAGGAGGCCGGCCTTGATCCATTCGTCATAGAGCTCGTACGGATACGCCTGCTCGCGCTCGAGGCGGCGGATGTATTCGGGCGGCGCATGCTTGTCCATCAGCTTGCGCACGCTGTCGCGCAGCATCGTCTGCTCGTCGGTGAAGCCGAAATCCATTACCTTCTCCTAGATCGCGCCGGTCTTGCGGAACGATTCGATGTCCTTGGCGCTATAGCCGAACTCGGCGAGAATCTCGTCCGCCTGCTCGGCGTAATCGGGGGCGCCTGTCACCATCTTGGTCGGCGTGCGGCTGAGATTGACCGGCTGGCCGATCAGCTTGATATCGCCGAGCGCGCGCGAGGGCACATCCTTCGCGATGCCGAGATGCTTCACCTGCGGATCGTTGAACGCCTGGTCGATCGAATAGACCGGCCCGCAAGGAATGCCGCCGGCATTCATCTTATCGACGATCGTTGCCGTGGTTTCCTTTGACGTGATCTCGTTGATCATGCCGTTGATCGTATCGCGATGCTTGCGGCGCTCTTTCGGCGATGCGTAATCCGGGTTCTCGCCCCATTCCGCGCGGCCGATCGCTTTGCAAAAGCGCTTCCACATCGGCGGCGTCGGCGCGATGTTGATATAGCCGTCGCGCGTCTTGAAGGTGCCGGTCGGCACCCCGGTCGGGTGGTTGTTGCCGGCTTGCTTCGGCACTTCGCCCTTCATCAGATAGCGCGCGCCCTGGAAGTCGAGAAAGAACAGCAGCGCCTCGAGCAGCGAGGTCTGTACCCACTGCCCCTCGCCCGAGCGCGCGCGCTCGTGCAGCGCGATGAGGATGCCGACCGCCGCGCACATGCCGGCCGCGACATCGCCGACGGCGATGCCGACGCGCATCGGCCCGCGGCCTTCCTCGCCGGTGACCGACATCAGCCCCGACATGCCCTGTGCGATCTGATCGACGCCCGGGCGATCCTTATAGGGCCCGTCCTGGCCGAAGCCCGAAATGCTGGCGAGGATGATGCGCGGATTGATCGCCTTCAGCGATTCGTAATCGATGCCGAGACGGTTCTTCACATCGGGCCGGTAATTCTCGACGACGATGTCGGCCTTGGCCGCGAGCTTCTTAAAGATCGCGATGCCGTCCGGATGCTTCAAATCGAGTGCCATCGCGCGCTTGTTGCGATGAAGATTCTGAAAATCCGGATCGTGCCGCGCCGAGAAATCGGATGGCCCCGCGCCATCCGGTCCGGCTTCCTCGCGCGCGTCGATCTTGATGACGTTCGCGCCCCAATCGGCGAGCTCGCGCACGCAGGTCGGCCCCGACCGCACCCGCGTCAGGTCGAGGACGATCAAATCTTGCAAAGCTGTCGATGCGGGAAGGAACGGCATAAAACTCTCCGATACAGTACTAGGTGCGGCGCGCTTCGACGGTGCCCACGAATTCGGCAATCATGTGGTTGACGCGGTCGGGCTCTTCGAGATTCACGCCGTGGCCGGTATTCGCGAGGATTTCGAGCCGCGCGCCCGGCAAGGTCTCGGCAAGGAAATGGCTCGGCCTGTCGCAACCCTGATCGACGCCGCCGAGCACGACCAAAGTCGGAATCCGCATCGCCGCGATCTTGTCCTTATGTGCATAGAGCGGTGGGCGGCGCTGCTGCACGCCGCGCATCGTGTTGGTGAGGCCCAGCACCGAGAATTTCTCGATCTCGGCAAGGAATTTCGCATATTCGGCCGGGCTTTTTTCCTTGAGCTTCAGCCGCGCCGGCGACGCGGTGAAATTCTCCCGGACCTGATCCATGCCGTTCTTCTCGACCCGCGCCGCCATCGCTTCCATGTTGGCGATGTATTCGTCGGGCTTGGCGTCGGAGCCGCTGCCGATGCTGCAGAGGATCGCGGAGCGCACGCGTACCGGATGCGCGAGCGCGAATTGCAGCGCCGCCGCCGAGCCCATCGAGACGCCCATCACATGCGCGTCGTTCTCGCCGGCCGCATCGAGCACCGCGCCGATATCCTCGGCGGCGATGTCTTGCGAATAGGACTCGGCCGCGGGCGGCACGTCCGACGGCGGATACCCGCGCGCATTGAAGGTGATGCACCGGAACCGCGGTTTCAACGCCGCGACCTGAAGATCGAAGGAATGGCAGGTGCCGGCAAGCTCGTGGACGAAGACGATCGCCGGGCCGCGGCCCTGGCTCTCGTAATAGAGACTCGTGCCGTCCGCGGCTTTGGCCTGGGGCATGGCTGATCCTCGCGCTTAGTTGCGGTGGGCGATGCCGGCGTCGATCGTGACGACCGTGCCGCTGATGTAGCTCGAATGATCCGAAGCGAGGAACACCACCATCGGCGCGACCTCGTCGACATTCGCCGGTCGGCCATAGGGCATATGCGCGAAGCTTTCGATGTAGCGATTCTCGTCGCCAAGCTCGCGCCGCGCACGAATCTTGCCGAGATAGACAGTGCGATCGGTCAGCACCGGGCCGGGATTGACCGCCAGCACGCGCACGCCGTGATCGACGCTGCGGCCGCCCATCGCGCGCGCGAAGGCCATCAGCGAGGCATTGCCCGCGGCGCCGGCAATGTAGCCGAAATCGAGCCGCTCGCCGCCCAGACCGCAGATGCAGATGATCACGCCGCGCTTGCGCTCGGCCATCTGCTTGAAGTAAGCGCGCGTGAGATTGACATAGCCGAAGACCTTGAGGTCCCAGCCCGCGCGCCAGGCCTTGTCGTCGACCTCGAAAATCGTGCCGCCGGGAATGGCGCCGGCATTGTTGATGAGGATGTCGATGTCGGGATAGCTGGCGACCAGTCTGTCGCGCGCGGCCTGATCGGACAGATCGGCAGCGACAACATCCACCTTGATTTTGTGTCTCGACCGCATTTCGGCGGCGTTGTCCTCGAGCAAACCCTTGGAGCGCGCCGACAGCACGAGATTGACGCCTTCCGCGGCAAAGCATTGCGCCACGGCAAGGCCAATGCCCTTCGACGCGCCGGTGATCAGCGCGGTGCGGCCCGCGAGGTGCAAATCCATGACGGCGTCTCCCGTTTTCTTTGATCGCGCGCCATCTTCGCCCATCGACCCTGGGGAATCAATCCGGCGCCGCGAGACGGCTTGTACGCGCGGCAGTCAATAGCCGAGATCGGCGCGAGGTCGAAAGCTTGCCGTTAAAGCCCCAGCGTTTCCGGCACGAACAGCGCGTCAACCGGCATCCGCCGCCCGATATAGCCCTGCTCATGCGCATAGCGGACGAAGGTTTCCATCACCGCGCGGTTGGGCGCGAAGCCGTGACGGAACGGGTCGTCGCCATAGGAGGCGCGCTGCTGCTCGAGGATGAACATGGAATCGACATAGGACGCCATCTTCTCGATCTGGCAGCATTCGTCGGCGCTCTTTTGCGCATCGACGAAGGCGTTGTAGAGGCTGATTGCGATCCACGGCTCGCGCTCGGCGAGCTCTTTCTTCATCACGATGGTATGACTGACCGGGATGTAGCCGAGCTTCTTGACGAGGCTCCGCACCTCGGCCTGGCAATCGGGAAACAGCCGCCGGATCCAAGGCTCGCGGTTCTGAAATTCCTTGGGCACGCGCGGGCTGAAGATCGCATCGACCTCGCCGTCCTGCAATTTCTGCGGCGTGCTTTTGCCTTCGCGCAATTCGAGCTTGATGCCGGCGGGTGCGATATAGCCATTGCCTTCGAGCTCGCCACTGACCCAGGTCACCTGCTCGGGCGCCAGCCCGTAATGATCCTTGAACACGCCGCGCAGCCACAGATTGATCGTATAGCGATAGCCCTCGACGCCGATGCGCTTGCCGACCAGGTCGCTCGGCTTGGCGATCGGCGAATCGGTGCGCGCATAGACGAAAGCGAGGATCGGGTCGCGCAGCGGGAAGATCGGAATCGCGATGCAGGGCTCGCCGCGGTCGCGCGCCGCCACATACCACGACAGCGACATCTCGGCCGCATCGTATTCCTCGTAAACCGGCCGCGTGCAGAAATCGCCGACCCATTTATTGGTCGCGCGCAGCTCGATGCTCTTCGCCGTGACGCGCCCGTCGATCAGCGGCCGCGTGCGATCGTAATCGGCGAAAGCGATGTCGATCGGATAAAGCCCCGCTGCGGCGCGCTGCGCCTCGCGGGCAGCGGCGACCGGCCCATGATTGGGTGGGGTCATGACGAAACCTCCTGGCCACTGCCGGCACCGATTGTATGCGGTGCCGCTCGCCCAATCCAGCTCTAGCGTTCAGACTTAATTGATCCAATAGGCGACGATAGCGGCGAGATCATCCAACTTCTGCAAAAGCCTTCCTTGCGGCTTCTGCCCAATTCCGAACCGACGAACTTTTCGTCCGAAAATTTGCGAGCTCGTCCTGACGGAAAAACCATTTTGTAAGGCCATCCC
>DATLUE010000434.1:0-21438 GCA_035533255.1 Allostellaceae bacterium
CGAGCCGATCAGGAACAGGCCGGTGCCGATGAGCAGGATCGGCTTGCGGCCATAGAGATCGGACAAGCGGCCATAGATCGGGACCGTTACCACCTGTGTGAGGAGATAGCTGGTGAAGACCCAGCTCATCAGCTCGAAGCCGCCGAGCGAGCTGACGATCGTCGGCATGGCAGTTGCAACGATCGTCGCCTCGATCGCGGTGATGAACACCGAGGCCAGCGCCGCAATGAAGATCAGCACGCGATTCGGGGCTGCAACCTGGGGCGCGGGATCAATCCGTTCTCTTGTGATCTCAGCGGGCATTCGCGTCACCAAACCGCGCCATCGCGCGAAGCCTCCCGTCTCGCGAAGCTCCGACGCATAGCGCGAACGATGCCGCCTTTCACCCGGATAATTTGCACGCCTGCCCCACGCGCGCCGAGCGCCACGGCAGCGGCGCCACTCACGGCACCATCGCCGCAGAGCACGGCAGCATGTCCTCTGCGAGCGGCGGTCTCGGTGCCGAGCGCCTGAGCGAGCCTAAGCGGCCGTCAGGGCGCAGTAATAGCGCCACAACGCCGCGGCGCGCCCGCCCGGCCGATTGCCGGACGGTTTTTCGGAGCGGGTTGCCATCTGGCGGAAGATTTCCTGGTCCTCAGCCGGAATCGGCTGCGGATTGCCGAGCAACTGCGCGCGGTAATTCATCGTCGCCAGCGTATTGAGGTTGATCGCGTCGAGCGCGGCGTCCTCGATGCTCGGTCCCGCTGCCGTGATGCCATGCCCGCGCATGAGGCACACGCGCGCGCTTCCCATCGCCGCGGCCAGCTCGTCGCCAAGCGTCGGGTTGCTGACGAGGATGCTGCGCGGAAAGGTCGGAATGCCCGCCAGCGCAAGCTGCGCGCCGGAGGGATCGAACGCGCCATAGAGCGGCAGCAGCGGCTTGTCGCAGATCGTGAACAACACCACGGTCGGCGGATGGACGTGAACGACGGATTGAATCTCCGGCCGCTTGCGATAGATCGCGGTGTGGATATGAACTTCGATCGGCACCTCCAGCGCCGCGTCGCCGGTATGGATGAGCTTGCCGTCGAGCCCGACCTCGACCACCTGATCGACCGTCGTGTAGCGAACGCCCCGTTCTCCGGGCCCGCGCGCACGGATCAAGATGCGGTCGGTGCCGGGAATCCGCGCACTGATATGGCCGGTCGCGGCCTCGGCCAGATCGAGCCGGCCCAGCACGCGGCAGGCTTGCGCGACACGCTCGTGAAGATCGTCGATCTCGCTCACGGTAATTCCGATCGTTTATTCTCGTCGACACATGATCGTGTCCATGTTTCCCCCGAAACATCGCGCAAAATACGCATCCGTCCGAGCAAAATTAGAACACTTCCGCTCTATTCTCGCAAGGTTGGCGCCCGGTGCAATTACCGCGGCCTTCAAGTGCCCGTATCGTCAATGCAAGCGGCCCTGCCCGGTGAGGGGCAGGGCCTTTGAGCGTCACGTCTCGGTAAATCGCCCGATGCGATCTATTTCTGCATGCCGGGACCTTGCGGCTTGTGATCGCTTCGGACGCCGCCACCGCCCTGGTGGCTGGCCTGCTCGGTTTTCGGCTTGGCGTCGGCTTGCTGGGGCCGATCTTGGCCGCCGGTGCTCGCTGCCTGCTTGTCGCGCTGATCCGGGGGTTGGTGTTGATCGCGGCGTTGGTCGTTCATAAGCGTCTCCTCACTGCTGTCTACGGCACCGCGACAAGCGGCGCGTACGAGTGAGGTGGGCACTCAATCGAGCAGCGACATGGCGGAAATGGGGCGCTTCCTGGCCGGGCCTGTCTTCAGCCGCCGACCACCTTGCTCAGCAGCACGCGCGCGTCCGGCGGCGCTTGATCGCCGATCCAGACGACATATTGATCGGGACGCACCAGAATGAGACGCGCTCCATAAGCCTCGCGACCGCCAGCGAAGCTATCGCGGACCACTTTGAGCGGAATGTTCCCGGCGCGCGCGGCCGCCTCGAAGGCTTGGACGTCCGCGTCTCGCGCATCGAAGGCCAGCAAAGCGAAGCCCGCACCGAGCTCCTCGAACACATTCCGCCCCGACGAAAGAGGCTGCGGCGCGAGGTGATGGCCGGCGCGCGCCGCGTAGGAATGGGTGCCGTGCGCGGTGCATTTGCCGTTCGCCGGGCCCGCCACCACCGACGAGCCTTCGTAATTCGGCTCATAGGTCGTCAGCCGATCGCTGATGCCGTTCTCGCGCTCGCTCCAGGCGCGCTCGAATTCCGCGCGGTTGCGCTCGGGGCTGTAACGCTCGAGGAACTGGCGATCCCATTCGATCCGCCCGGCGATGAAATCCTCGCCGGTCTCCTTGAAGATCGGGTGCCGCTCTTCGCTGTAGGAGCGCAGCAAGGCGTCGCTGCCCCAGCCTTCGAGCCGCGCCACCAATTTCCACCCCAGATTGACGACATCCTCGAGGCCGTTGTTGAGCCCGAAGCCGCCATAGGGCGGATGGCTGTGCGCGGCGTCGCCCGCAATGAACACGCGCCCGACCTGATAGCGCTCGGCCACGGCGACGCGCAGATCCCAGAAGCCGACGTGATCGAATTCGCACGCAAACGGAAAGCCGGCGACATTCTGGATGAGGCCTTTGAAATCGTAATTGTCCGGGGTCGTGCCGGCGGGCACCGGCGAATGAAAGAACCAGCCTTCGCCGACATCGATCCGGCCGAAGAACTGCCAATAGCCTTTCAATTCGGGGCGCAGCACGTTGTAGGTCGAGCGGCCGGGAAAGCGCTTCAGCCCCTCATGGAGCTCGCGCGAGCGGAACACGGCCAGCACCATGAGTTGCTCGAAATCGGCGCCGCCGCGCTCGATGCCGATCTGCTCGCGCGTCAGCGAGCGCGCGCCGTCGCAGCCGACCACGTAATCCGCCTCGAGGGTTTCGCGGCCGCTGCCGCCTTGCTCGGCGATCGCAACTCGTACGCCCCTGTCGTCCTGCTCGATCGTCTGCGCCGTCCAGGCGAAACGGCTATCGACATTCGGCAGGGTCGCCAGCTTCGCGCGCAGCACCTTTTCCGTCAGGTATTGCGGCAGGCGCTCGACATCCTGGAAATAATACGGACGGACGATCTCGCGCTGCGGCGGCGCGAACCAATAGTCGCTCATCAAGCTGCCATAGGCGGTGATGCCGCTGATCGGGTAAGGGCGCGGCATCAGGCGCTCGGCGCGGAGCGCATCGACGATACCCCAGAAATAGAAATGCTCCAGGGTGCGCGGCGACAGGTTCTGCCCCTTGGGGATGTTCGAGAGCCCGGCGCGCCGCTCGATCAATGCGCAAGAAATCCCGCGCAGTCCGAGATTGACCGCGAGCGCCACGCCCACCGGCCCGCCGCCGATAATGACCACCTGATACCGCTTATCCATGACCTTCCTCGATTGCGCCCGGTTGCGTCGGGCGATGTTATGGCGACACTATAGCAACAAAGAACATCGGGAGGTCCCATGCCGAAAAATTTTCCCTGGCTTTTGATCGCGGCGACGCTCGTGGCTTTGGGCGCAGTCGGCGGACCGGCGGCCGCCGACAAGGCCAGCGGGACGCTCCATCTCGCGGCCGATCAGCCGGTGCAGACCGTCAGCTACTACGACGATCCGACGCCCGACACCGTGTTCGAATCCGAAGCGGTCTACGACGGCCTGGTTTCCTACGACGTGGCGCGCGGCCAAGTCGAGCCGCTGCTGGCCAAAGCGTGGCGGCGGATCGATCCGCTGACCTTGGAATTCGATTTGCGCGACGACGTCACCTGGCAGGACGGCACGAAATTCACCGCCGCCGATGTTGCCTATACCTTGAATTGGCTGGCCGATCCGAAGACGGTGCTGCGCTTCAAGCAGGATTGGTCGTGGATCGACAAGGTCGAGCAGCTCGGCGATTACCGGCTGCGCGTCCATGCGAAACAGCCGACGCCCTACGATCTCACCCGCTTTGCCTATGTCACCGCGATCCTGCCGGTGCATCAGACCGGCAGCCCGCAGGACAAGGGCCACCGCCCGATCGGCACCGGCCCCTATCGCGCGACAGCGGTCGATGACTTCAAGGGCATCGTGCTCGAGCGCAACGACGATTTCCGCCACGGCAATCCGGCAAAGCCCGGCAGCAATATCAAGCGCATCACCATCCAACCCGTGCCGGACGAAGGCACCCGAATCGCCGAGCTTCTCGCCGGCAATCTCGATATGATCGACGTGTCGCTCCAGCAGGCTCAAAGCCTGGCGCAGGATCCGCGCTTCGCGATGACGATCGTGCAAGGCGCCTCGTTCATGTATGTCGCCTACGACGCGCTCGGGCGCAGCGGCGCCAAGCCGTTGACCGACGAGCGCGTCCGCCGCGCGTTGACGATGGCGATCGACCGGCCGGCCCTCCTCAAGCTGGTCGCCGGCGACGCGACGCTGCGCCAGCCCGGGGCGATGTGCTGGCGGACGCAAGCGGGCTGCGATTATTCGCTGCCGCTGCCGCCCTACGACCCCGCGGGCGCGAAGAAGCTGCTCGCCGCCGCCGGCTATCCCGACGGTTTCAACATCGAGATCACCAGCTTCGCGGGCCTGCCGACCGACATCGCCGAAGCGGTCGCGGGACAATGGCATGCGATCGGGGTGCGCGCGACGATCGACCCGCTCGCGGTGATCTCGTATCGCAAGAAGCAGCAGGAAGGACGAATCCAGGTCATGGTCGCGGCCTGGCCGGCGGGCAACATTCCCGACGTATCGGCAACGGTCGATTCGTTCTTCGCCGCCGGCCCCGCGGATTATTCCGGCGATCCGACGCTGCACGATTTGGCAAAGCAGAGCGACGCGGCGATGGACCCCGCAACGCGCCAGGCGATCGGCCGCAAGCTGTTCGACCGCGCCACCGCGAAATTCTACTTCCTGCCGATCGCGCCCTATCCGACCGTGCTGGTTCACACCAAGGAAGTCGCGATCACCCAATCCGACCGCTTTACGCCGCTCGGCTATGAGGTCAGCGACATCAACTGGAAATAGCCCCGGCCGGGCGAACGCCCCGCCTTCGCCTGCGTCAGCGGCGTGCGGGCATGGTTGAAAGGAACAAGGTTAGCCGGCTTGGCATCCCTTCCGGCCCGACCTACGTTTAGCTTCGTAGGGTTCGCGCTGGGAGCAAGCACATGCCTTATGCGGACGCGACGCTCAGCGACGTTTATACGCAGCAATCGGGCGAAGTCTTCATCGGCGGCATTCAGGCGCTGGTACGCCTGCCCCTCGTCCAGATCGCGCGCGACCGCAAGGCCGGGCTCAATACCGGCGGCTTCATCTCGGGCTATCGCGGCTCGCCGCTCGGCGGCTACGACATCGAGCTGCATCGCGCGCAATCCTATCTCGATGCGGCCGGCGTGATCGTCAAGCCGGCGATCAACGAGGAGATGGGCGCGACCGCGATCTGGGGCACGCAGCAGCTCCACCTCTCGCCCGGCGCGACGAAAGACGGCGTCTTCGGCATCTGGTACGCGAAAGGCCCGGGCGTGGACCGCTCGGGCGATGTCTTGAAGCATGCCAATGCCGCCGGCAGCGCGCGCCACGGCGGCGTCTTGTGCCTCGCCGGCGACGATCACGGCGCAAAATCCTCGACCATTCCGCACCAGACCGACCACGCCTTCATGTCGGCGATCATCCCGGTGCTCTATCCCTCGGGCGTCCAGGAATTCGTGCGCTACGGCCTCATGGGCATCGCGATGTCGCGCTATTCCGGCTGCTGGGTCGCGATGAAGGTGATTTCCGATACGGTCGAATCGAGCGCTACGGTCGATCTTGCCGACGAGCGGATCGATTTCGTCATGCCGACCGATTTCGTCATCCCGCCCGACGGCCTCAATCTGCGCTGGCCCGACGATCGCTGGCAGCAGGATTACCGGCTGCAAAACCTGAAAGGCTATGCCGCCGTCGCTTTCGGCCGCGCCAACGGCGTCGATCGCGTGATCATCGATCCGCCGCGCGCGCAATTCGGCCTGGTCGCGTCGGGCAAAGCCTTCCTCGATATGCGCGAGGCGCTGGCGCTCTTGGGCATCGACGACGCGGCGGCGGCGCGGATCGGCTTGCGGCTTTTGAAGATCGGCATGCCTTGGCCGCTCGACCCGGTACGCATCCGCGATTTCTCGCGGGGCTTGCAAGAAATCCTGATCGTCGAAGAGCGGCGCGAGATGGTCGAGCACCAGATCAAGCAGCATCTCTTCAATTGGCATTCCGATCAGCGCCCGCGCATCGTCGGCAAATTCGACGAGAACGACGCGCCGTGCCTGCCGCTCGAGCACGAGTTGTCCGCCGAGATCATCGCCGAGGTGCTGGTCGCGCGCTTGGAGCGCATCGACATGCCGGCCGATTTGCGGGCGGCAATCGCCGGCAAGGCGGCCGCGATCCGCGAGCGCCGCGCCCGGCTCGATGCCTACCAGCCGCCGACCACGCGCCTCCCCTATTACTGCCCCGGCTGCCCGCACAACACCTCGACGCGCGTGCCCGAAGGCAGTCGCGCGATCGCCGGCATCGGCTGCCACTACATGGCGCAGTGGATGGACCGGCGCACCGAAACCTTCACCCAGATGGGCGGCGAGGGCGTGCCCTGGCTCGGCATCGCGCCGTTCACCGCGGAGAAGCACGTCTTTGCCAATCTCGGCGACGGCACCTATTTCCACAGCGGCATCCTGGCGATCCGGCAGGCGATCGCCGCCGGCGCCAACATCACCTACAAAATTCTCTTCAACGACGCGGTCGCGATGACCGGCGGCCAGGCGGTCGACGGCGGGCTGACGGTGCCGCAATTGATCCGCCAACTCGACGACGAGGGCGTGCGTAAAATCTATCTCCTGAGCCAGGAGCCCGAACGCTATGCCGCGGCGGCGTTGCCCAAGAGCGTTACGATCCGGCCGCGCGAGGCGATCGATCGAACGATGGAGGAGCTGCGCGATGAGCCCGGCTGCACCATCATGGTCTATGACCAGACCTGCGCGACCGAGCTGCGTCGCAAGCGCGCGCGAGGCACCGCGCCGCCCGCCGCCGCGCGCGCCTATATCAATCCGGCGGTGTGCGAGGGTTGCGGCGATTGCTCGGACCAGAGCAATTGCATCGCGATCGATCCGCTGGAGACCGAATTCGGCCGCAAGCGCGCGATCAATCAATCGGCTTGCAATTCCGATCTCTCCTGCCTCAAGGGCTTCTGCCCGTCCTTCGTCACCGTCAGCGGCGGCACGATCCGCAAGCAACCGGGGACGCGTCTGCCCGCCGTGGAATTGCCGACGCCCGCTCCGGTCGGAACGCTGCCCGCGGCCGAGGCCTACAACATCGCGGTGACCGGGGTTGGCGGCGGCGGCGTGCTGACGATCGGCCATATCCTCGGCATGGCGGCGCATATCGACGGCCTCGGCGCGCAGGTGCTCGACATCACCGGCCTCGCGCAGAAAGGCGGCGCGGTCGTCAGCCATATCCGCCTCGCGCGCGATGCCAAGACGATCGCGGCGCAGCGCATTCCCGCTGGCAACGCCGATCTGCTGCTGGCGACCGATCTGGTCGTTGCCGCCTCGAGCGAAGGGCGGCAGCTCATCTCCGCGGCGCGCACGCGCGCGGTGGTCGATACGCATGTGACGCCGGTCGCGAGCTTCATTCACGACCGCGATTTCGATTTCAAGGCGTCGGCAAGCTTGGGCGAGATCGAGCGCGCCTTGCATGAAGCGCCGGCGCTGCTCGATTTTCACCATCTCGCGCTTCGCGCCTTCGGCGACTCGATTGCCGCGAACATGATGCTCGTCGGCTGCGCCTATCAGCGCGGCTGGCTGCCGCTCACCGAGCGCGCGCTGACCCGCGCGATCGAGCTCAACGGCGTCGCGGTCGCGCTCAACCTCGAAGCCTTTCGTTGGGGGCGCTACCTCGCGGCCTTCCCAGACCGGATCGAGGCATTGACTGCCAAGGAGGAGCGTGATCGCCCGCTCGCCGCGATGAGCCTCGACGAGATCATCGAGCATCGCGCGCGGCATCTAACCGACTATCAGAACGAGGCTTTGGCGCGACGCTATCGCCATCGCGTGGCGCAAATAAGGCGAATCGAAGCCGGTATCGGCCCGGCCGAAGACCTCACACGCGCGGCGGCCATCAATTACGCCAAGCTGCTCGCCTACAAGGACGAATACGAAGTCGCGCGACTGTTCGCCGATCCGGCGTTCCGTGCCGGGCTGGACGAGACTTTCGACGGCAAGACCTCGCTGTCGTTCCATCTCTCGCCGCCGCTGATCGCCGGGTTCGATCGCGATCTCGGCCGGCCGCGCAAGATCAAGCTCGGCGCATGGATGATGCCGGTGTTCCGCGTCCTTGCCGCGATGCGGCCGCTGCGCGGCACCAAGCTCGATCTCTTCGGCTGGAGCGCGGAGCGCCGGCGCGAACGGAGCCTGGTCGCGACCTACGAGCACGGCCTCGATTTGATCGCGACGCATCTGACCGCCGACAATTACGCCTGCGCCGTCGCATTGGCGACGCTGCCCGATCAAGTGCGCGGCTTCGGTCCCGTGAAGATGACCGCGATCGACCGGTTTGATCGCGAATGGCAGAAGCTGCAAGATCGGCTGCTGCACCCGTCGCCGCCGCAGCGGGTTCGCGCCGCTTGAGTTTTTGAGCCCGGAGAATCGTTTGCCCAACGCCGTCCCAGGACTCGATTTCGATCTCGGCTCCGAGATCGAAATGCTGCGCCAATCGGTGCGCGGCTTTGCCGAGGGCGCGATCGCGCCGCGCGCCGCCGCGATCGATCGCAGCGACGAATTCCCGCGCGATCTCTGGCCAAAGATGGGCGCGCTCGGTCTCCTCGGCATCACCGTCGAGGAGGAATTCGGCGGCGCCGGCATGGGCTATCTCGCGCATGTCGTCGCGATGGAAGAAATCAGCCGCGCCTCGGCCTCCGTCGGCCTCTCTTACGGCGCGCATAGCAATCTGTGCGTCAACCAGATCCGCCGCATCGGCAATGACGCGCAGAAGCGCCGGTACCTGCCAAAACTGATCGACGGCACGCATGTCGGCGCCCTCGCCATGAGCGAGACGGGCGCCGGCTCCGACGTCGTCGCGATGACGACGCACGCCGAGAAGCGGAGCGACCGCTATGTCCTCAACGGCAGCAAGATGTGGATCACCAACGGCGCCGATGCCGATGTGCTGGTGGTCTATGCCAAGACCAACCCCAAAGCCGGATCGCGCGGCATCAGCGCCTTCATCATCGAGAAGGGCATGACAGGCTTCGCGCCGGCGCAGAAGCTCGACAAGCTCGGCATGCGCGGCTCGCCGACCTCGGAGCTGGTCTTCACCGATTGCGCGGTGCCGGAAGAAAATCTCCTCGGCCCGATCAACGAGGGCGTCAAAGTGCTGATGAGCGGCCTCGATTACGAGCGCGCGGTATTGGCCGCCGGACCGCTCGGCATCATGCAGGCCTGCCTCGATCTCGTGCTCCCTTACGTGCATGAGCGCAAGCAATTCGGCCGGGCGATCGGCGAGTTCCAGCTCATGCAAGGCAAGCTCGCCGATATGTACACCGGCCTCGGCGCGAGCCGCGCCTATGTCTATGCGGTCGCGCGCGCCTGCGACCGCGGCGCGATCGCGCGGCGCGATGCGGCCGGCGCGATCCTCTACGCCGCCGAGAATGCGACCCAGATGGCGCTGCAGGCGATCCAGGCATTGGGCGGCATGGGCTATATCAACGAATCGCCGGCGGGGCGCTTGCTGCGTGATGCCAAGCTCTACGAGATCGGCGCCGGCACTTCGGAAATCCGTCGCATGCTGATCGGACGGGACCTGTTCGGCGAGACCGCGTGATGAGCACGACCATCAAGACCGCGATCGACCGCAACGCCGAGGCCTTCGCCGCCAATGCGCAAGCGATGGGCGCGCTGGTCGCCGATCTGAAGCAGCGCCTGGCGACGATCGCACTGGGCGGCGGCGAGGCCGCACGGCAACGCCATATCGCACGCGACAAGCTCTTGCCGCGCGACCGGGTCCAGGCGCTGATCGATCCCGGGGCGCCGTTCCTCGAACTGTCGCCGTTCGCGGGTCATGGCATGTATGGCGAGGAAGTCCCGGCCGGCGGCCTCGTCACCGGCATCGCGCCGATCATGGGCCGCGAGTGCATGATCGTGGCCAATGACGCGACCGTGAAAGGCGGCACCTATTATCCGGTGACGGTGAAAAAACATCTGCGCGCGCAGGAGATCGCGCGGCAAAATCATTTGCCCTGCCTCTATTTGGTCGATTCCGGCGGCGCGCATCTGCCGAGTCAGGATGAGGTCTTTCCCGACCGCGAGCATTTCGGGCGCATCTTCTACAATCAAGCCAATCTGTCGGCGGCCGGCATTCCGCAGATCGCGGTGGTGATGGGCTCGTGCACCGCCGGCGGCGCCTATGTGCCGGCGATGGCGGACGAAAGCATCATCGTTCAGGGCCAGGGCACGATCTTTCTCGGCGGGCCGCCACTGGTCAAAGCCGCGACCGGCGAGGTCGTGAGCGCCGAGGAGCTCGGCGGCGCGGAGCTGCATGCGCGAATCTCGGGCGTGGTCGATCATCTGGCGCAGAGCGATGGCGAGGCGCTCGGCATCGCGCGCCGCGTCGTCGGCAATCTCAATCGCCTCAAGCGGCCGAGCCTCGACATCGCCGAGCCGCAGGAGCCGCTTTACGACGCGCGCGAGATTTACGGCATCGTCCCCAGCGACACGCGCAAGACCTATGACGTGCGCGAGATCATCGCCCGGCTGGTCGATGGCAGTGCGTTCGACGAATTCAAGCCGCTCTACGGCCCGACCTTGGTGACCGGCTTCGCGCGGCTCTGGGGCTATCCGATCGGCATCGTCGCCAATAACGGCGTACTGTTCTCGGAAAGCGCCTTGAAGGGCGCGCATTTCATCGAGCTGTGCGCCCAGCGCGGCATCCCGCTGGTCTTTCTCCAGAACATCACCGGCTTTATGGTCGGCCGGAAATACGAAGCCGGCGGCATTGCCAAGGACGGCGCCAAGATGGTGATGGCGGTTGCCGGCGCGGCGGTGCCGAAATTCACCGTCATCATCGGCGGCAGCTTCGGCGCCGGCAATTACGCGATGGCCGGCCGCGCCTATGATCCGCGCTTCCTCTTTGCGTGGCCCAACGCACGCATCTCGGTGATGGGCGGCGAGCAGGCCGCCAATGTGCTGGCGACATTGCGGCGCGACGCGATCGAGACGCGCGGCGAAAGCTGGAGCGCCGAGGCCGAAGAGGCCTTCAAAGCGCCGATCCGCGCGCAATACGAAACCCAGGGCCATCCCTATTACGCCAGTGCGCGGCTCTGGGACGATGGCATCATCGATCCGGCGGATACCCGTCGCGTGCTGGCGCTGGCCATCTCGGCGAGCCTCAACGCGCCGATCGGCAAAACCGAATTCGGCGTGTTCCGGATGTGAGCGCGCTCTTCGATAAAATACTGATCGCCAATCGCGGCGAGATCGCCTGTCGTATCATGCGAACGGCGAAGCGTCTCGGCATCCAGAGCGTCGCGGTCTATTCCGACGCCGATGCCGGCGCGCTGCATGTTGCGATGGCCGATGAAGCGATTCTCATCGGCCCCGCGCCGGCGCGGGAGAGCTATCTCGGCATCGCGCGGATCATCGCCGCCGCACGCGACAGCGGCGCGCAAGCGATCCACCCCGGCTATGGCTTTCTGTCCGAGAACCCTGATCTCGCTGCCGCTTGCGAGGAAGCCGGCATCGGCTTCATCGGACCACCCGCTGCCGCGATCCGCGCCTTGGGCTCGAAAGCCGAGGCCAAGACGCTGATGGAACAAGCCGGCGTGCCGCTGGTACCGGGCTATCACGACGCCGAGCAGAACGATTCGCGTCTGACCGAAGCGGCGCGCGAAATCGGCTATCCCGTGCTGCTCAAGGCCTCTGCCGGCGGCGGCGGCAAGGGCATGCGGATCGTCGCGCAAGAGAGCGAACTGGCGCCTGCGCTCGCCGCAGCGCGCCGCGAGGCGAGCTCCGCCTTCGGCGACGATCGCTTGCTGATCGAGAAATACCTTATCGATCCGCGGCATATCGAGATGCAGGTCTTTGCCGATAACCACGGGAATGTCGTGCATCTTTTCGAGCGCGATTGCTCGATTCAGCGCCGCCATCAGAAGCTGATCGAGGAAGCGCCGGCGCCGGGGCTGAGCGACACACAGCGCCAAGAGCTCGGCATGCTGGCCATTGCCGCCACGCGCGCGGTCAATTATCGCGGCGCCGGCACGATCGAGTTCGTCGCGGTCGAAGAGAAATTCTATTTCATCGAGATGAACACGCGGCTCCAGGTCGAGCATGTCGTCACCGAGATGATCACCGGCCTCGATCTCGTCGAATGGCAGATCCGGATCGCGGCCGGCGAGGCATTGCTGCTGGGTCAGGCGGCGATCGAGCGGCATGGCCATGCGATCGAGGCGCGGCTTTATGCCGAGGACCCGGCGCGCGATTTCCTGCCCAGCGCCGGACCGCTCGCATTGCTGCGCTTTCCCCAGGCGGGCGAAAAATTGCGTATCGAGACCGGATTTCGCCAGGGCGACCGGGTCAGCCCGCATTACGACGCGCTGATCGCCAAGCTGATCGCCTGGGGCGAGACGCGCGAGGCCGCGGTGCAGCGCTTGTACACGGCGCTGGCTGAGACGAAGCTCGCGGGCATCGCCAGCAATCGCGAATTGCTGCAGCGTATCCTGGCGCATCCCGATTTCAGCGCACGCGGCCCCGATACCGGCTTCATCGCGCGCCATCGCGATTTATTGCCGCAGGCCGAGATTTCGTTCGCCGCATTGGCGGCGGCAGCGCTGAGCTCGGCGCCGGAAAATTCGCAATTCTGGGCCGGCGACCCGCATTCGCCGTGGCAGGCCGGCGATGGTTGGCGGCTCTCCGGCCAGGCAAGCGACGTCTTCCGCTTTCGTGCCGGCGAGCGAATCCTCGAGCTGCGCGTCGCTTATGCGCGCGGCCATTATCGCTGCGAGACCGACGCCCGCCATGCGACCATTCGCGCCCAGCGGTGCGGCGGCGGCAAGATCGCGATCGAGCTCGACGGATCGACGGTCGATGCCGTGGTTCGGGGCATCGGCGATGAAATATGGGTGATTTTGCCGGACGCGACCTGCCGCCTCGCGATTATCGACCCGCTGGCCCCGCGCGCGCAGCGCGGCATAAGCGCCGGCAAGATCGTCGCGCCGATGCCCGGCAAGATCAGCGTCGTATCGGTGACCGTGGGCGCGCGGGTCAAACGCGGCGATACGCTGATGCTGATCGAGGCGATGAAGATGGAGCATGCGATCCTCGCGCCCGCCGACGGCGTGGTCGCGGCAATCCATTTCGCGGCCGGCGCGTTGATCGAGGAAGGCGTCGAGCTGGCGGCGATGAGCGAGACGGCCTGACCCGCGCAGAGCTTTTCGCGTCGCCGTCGCTTGGATTTCGTGTCCTAGGGATGCGAGGCAACCATGATCCGCAAGCTCAAATCCGGGCAGTATCGGCTTTATTCGCGCAAGACCAACCCGAAGACCGGCCGCCGCCGCAATCTCGGGACTTTCGGCAGCCGTACTGCCGCCGAAAAACACGGGCGCGCGGTGCAATATTTCAAGCGCCGCTAAGCTGCCCGTTAAATTGACGCGCTGGGAGACGCGTGCTACCGGACTCGGCAAGACCGGAGCGGGTTATGGGGTTTCGCGTCACGCTCGAGCCGAGCGGGCACAGTTTCGAAGCCGCGGAAGGAAGGAACGTCCTTCATTCCGCGCTCGAGGCGGGATTCAATCTCCCCTATAGCTGCCGCGCCGGCGGCTGCTCGACCTGCAAAGCGCGCATTCTCGACGGCAAGGTCGATCATGCGCTCTCGACCGAGACCTATCTGCCGCCCGCCTTGCGCGACCAAGGCTTTGCGCTGCTGTGTCAGGCCAAGCCGCTGAGCGATCTCACGGTGGCGATCGACGAGCTGGCGCTCCATCTCGCCAAGCCCAACATCGTGCCATGCCGCGTCAAGCAGATCCGCGGGCTCGCACCCGATGTCGTCGCGCTGCATCTGCGCACGCCGTACAACGACAACATGCTGTTCGCGGCCGGGCAGTACATCGATTTCCTGCTCGAGGGCGACAAGCGCCGCTCCTACTCGATCGCGAATGCGCCGATGCTCGAAGGCGGCATGATGGATCTCGAAATCCATATCCGCCATTCGCCCGGCGGGCTTTTCACCGATCGCGTCTTCACGACGCTCAAGCTCAACGAGGTGCTGCGCTTCGAGGGACCGCTCGGCACGTTCTATCTGCGCGAGGAAAGCGCCAGACCGATCGTCTTCCTGGCAAGCGGCACCGGCTTCGGCCCGATCAAAGCGATCGCCGAATACGCGCTGCGCCGCAAGATCTCGATGCAGCGGCCGATCGCGCTCTATTGGGGCTGCCGCACGCGGCAGGACCTCTATATGCCCGAATTGCCGCAGCAATGGGCGAGCGAGGCGCCGAATTTCCGCTTCGTGCCGGTTTTGTCCGATGCGCTGCCCGACGATCAGTGGACCGGCCGCACCGGCTTCGTCCATCGCGCGGTGATAGAAGATTTTCCCGATTTGTCCGGCCACCAGGTCTATGCCTGCGGCGCGCCGCTTATGGTCGATGCTGCACGGCGGGATTTCACGGCGGCGTGCCGCCTGCCCTCGGCCGAATTCTTCGCCGACGCATTCCTGACCGAAGCGGAACTCGGCGCCGCTTCGTGATATGATCCGGACTTTCGAGGAGGCTCCCGATGGACAACGCAACCATGATCGAGAATCCGGTCTTCGAGCCGAACAACAAGGGATCGGTGATAAAGCCGGCGATGCTCTCGCACGGCACCATGCAATGCTACAACCTCACCGAGACGCGGAAATTCTATGAGGAATTCCTCGGCCTCGAATGCGTGCGTCAAGGCAAGCCGGCGATCTTCGTGCGCTGCGGCACCAAATTTCATATCGTCGCGGTGCAGGCCGGCAATTCCTTGAAGCCGGCGCATCTGCACAATCATTGGGGCCTCGAAGTCGGCAGCCGCGCCGAGGTCGAGCGCGTTCATCGGGCGGCGAACGACCTGAAGGACAAATACAAGATCAATACGATCCTCGACCCCGCCTTCGGCCACGGCGTCTATTCGTTTTATTTCGAGGACCTCGACCATAATTGGTGGGAAGTTCTCTATTACGACGGCTTCCAGCATGACGACGCGTTCGATTTCGGCGACCGCTTCGCGATGGACGCCAATCCGGTCGTCGAGGATCTGAGCGAAGAGCGCACCCGGCAGGGCTAGTGTTGTGGTTTTAACAGAGAGTCCCGTTCCCCGGCATCGTCATTCCGGCCGGAGCGAAGCGAAGAGCCGGAATCCAGCGGTTGCGACTCTGGATGCCCGCTTTCGCGGGCATGACGAAGTGGGGATGAAGCGTTGGAGTCGGTACACTAGAACGCGAAGCCGAGCTAGAGACGGTCGAGCGATAGCGACCGCCGGCTCAGCCGGGGAACAGGCCGTGCTTTTTCAGGAACTCGATGCAATAGCGATCGAATTCCCACGGCGATTCCAGCATCGAGGAATGACCGGCGCCTTCGATCACCTGGTACTCGCAGCCTTTGATGCGCCGCGCCAGCTCGACGGCGTTCGGATGATTGCGGTCGGCCGAGCCGCTGATCAGCAGGGACGGCGCGGTGATGCCCGCGCCGAATTCCGCCGGATGGGTGTATTGCAGCGCGTCGTTCATGGCGACGATGCTGTCGACGGTCGCGACGTTGTCGAGCGCGCACAGCATGTCCGCGTACCATTGCATGAAAGGCCGGTCGCGATTGGCGGGCGCGAAGTGATAGAGGATTTGCTCGCGTCGCAGCTTCAATCCTTCCTTGCGAAAGCGCTCGCCCCATTCCTTCATCTGGCTGCGCTCGGGCTGATAGGCGCAGCCCGAGATGATGAGCGCGCGTGTGCGCTCGGGGCGCTGTGCCGCCATCACGCGCGCGACCATGCTGCCCATCGAATTGCCGTGGATGATGATGCCGCCCGACGTGATGCGGTCGACCGCCTCCCAGCAGGCATCCGCCTGATCGACGATCCGCACGCCCGCTTGCGGCGGCGGCGAGCGGCCATAGCCCGCAAAATCGACCGCGATGCAGCGATACCAGGCGGAGAAATGCGCGGTCTGGAACATCCAGAGGCGATGGTCGTCGGGCGTCGAATGGAGGAACAGCATCGGAATGCCGGACGCGCCTTGCTGCTCGAAGTAAAGCGGTCCGGGAATATGCCTTGCCATTTCAACCTCCCGTTATTGCGCCACCATGTCGGCGAGCGGCACGTTGCCTTTCGACAAGCCGAACTCCTTGGAGGCGTCGAGCGAAAAAACAAAACCGAAAATTGCACGCATGCGTTGCTTCTTCCCTTGCCGCCGACCGCCCGTATCCGGCTGTCGAATAAATCGATCATGCGCATAGGATGCAAGTGCGCTCGACTCGCATCGCCCGAGCGCTAAAATCGCGCTCGTCGCTTCCAAGCAGGCAGAGGGAGATTGCCGTGGCACGCCACATTCCCGGACCGCTCTATTGCGATCAGCACGGCACCCAAGGCCTGCCGATGATCTTCCTCCATTCGACGCCCGACGACCATCGTCTCTGGATGTACCAGACAGCGCGGTTCTCGTCGTGGTTTCGTACCCTCGCGGTCGATCTTGCCGGATATGGCCGCTCGGGCCCCGCGCAAAACGGCCTGTCGGTCTCCGACCAGGCCGACGCCGCCTGGGAAGTGGTGGACCAGATCTCGACCGGCAAGGTTATCGTCCACGGCAATTCGATGGGCAGCATGGTCGCGATGCAGATGGCGTCGAAGCAGCCATCGCGCGTGCCGGCGCTGATTCTCTCGGGCACCGGCTACCTGCCGACCCGCGACGCGATGAAGGTCTGGGCCAAGCGCTATGCCGAGGAAGGCATCGAGCTGCGCTACAAGCAATGCCTCGATCATTTCTCGCCGCCGGCGCAGAAGCTGCCGCATGTCCAATATTACGCGCGCATGGTGTGCGAGCTGAGCAATCCCTCGACCGTCGCCAGCATCATAGCCATGAACGAGGCGCTGGCCGCCGATTCCGAGCCGGATTCGTTCTTCGACACGCTGACCATGCCGACGATCATCATCAGCGGCACCGCCGATCGCAACCACGAGGCCGCGCGCGCCCTGCACCGGCACATCAAGGACTCCGCGTTCAAGGAAGTGGCGGATGCCGGCCACGCCGTGATGCAAGAAGCGCCTTGGCTCTACGACGACTACACCATCGAATTCCTGGCGCAGCACGGCCTCTGGCCGGGCCCGCTGCCGCAAAGCACGAGGTAGCCGCGCCCATGACCACCAGCGAAGAGAACGAGCTGCTGTCGCGCACCGGCCGCGGCACGCCGATGGGGGATTTGTTCCGGCGCTTCTGGTTTCCGGCTCTGCTGTCGCGCGATCTCGAAGCCGACGGCGCGCCGGTGCGGGTGAGGCTGCTGGGCGAGAACCTCATCGCCTTCCGCAATACCGCGGGCAAGGTGGGGCTGTTGCGCGAGCATTGCGCGCATCGCGGCGCATCGCTCTATTTCGCCAAGAACCAGGAATGCGGCCTGCGCTGCCTCTATCACGGCTGGAAATACGACATCGACGGCAATTGCCTCGACATGCCAAACGAGCCGCCGCAGACCCAATTCAAGGAAAAGGTGAAGCAGCCGGCCTATCCCTGCATCGAGCGAAACGGCATCGTGATGACCTATATGGGTCCGCCCGAGAAGAAGCCGACGCTGCCGGAATTCGAATGGCTGACGGTGCCGGAAAGCCACGTCTATGTGTCGAAGCGCTACCAGGATTGCCACTGGCTGCAGGGCATGGAAGGCGACATCGATTCGAGTCATCTGGCGTTCCTGCACGGCATCGAGGCGATGAAGAAGGCGACCGAGCACGACATGGCAGGCTCGGCCGGTTTCGTCGCCGGCGGCACCTACCCCAAGCTCGAGATCGTCCACAAGACCAACGCGATCGTGCAGGGCGCGCGCCGCGACGCCGATGCGCAGCATCATTATTGGCGCATCGGCGCTTGGCTGATGCCGTGCTACTCGGTACTCCCGGCGTTCCCGGCCGACGCCGCGCTCGGCGGTCATGCCTGGGTTCCGGTCGACGACGCCAAGGTCTGGGCATTCGGCATCTCATGGCACCCGAAGCGCCCGCTGACGCAGCAAGAGCTGGCCTGGTTCCACGACGGAACGCCGACCGGCATCCATTCGGCCATGATCCCGGGCAGTTTCATTGCCCAGCGCAACAAGTCGAACGGCTATGCCGATCCGGCGGTCAAGGATGCCAAGCAGCCGTGGCAGCGGATCACCGTGTTCCAGGATCAGGACACGGCGATCACCGAAAGCATGGGCGCCGATTTCGACCGCTCCAACGAATTCCTCGGCAATACCGACCTGGTCATCGCCCATGCGCGGCGCCGGCTGATGGAAGCGGCGCGCCAGCTTCGGGACGGCAAGGACCCGCCGACCGATGCCAAAGGCTACCGCTTGCGCGGCGTCTCGGTGCTGCTCCCGCGCGGGACTGCATCCTGGTCGGAGGCGGTCGCCGAGCAGATGGACACGCGGCCGGAGACCTTCCAGCCGGGTCTTTAGAGCGGGATACCTTCTTCCTCGACGATCTGCTGCCAGTAGTTCCACAGCAGATGGACGCCCCCGTTGCCGGCGGCGCTGCCGCGGCGCTGCGCGCTGATGGCTTCCCAGATTTCCTTCGGAAACGGCTTGCAGCCGCCGAGCGGCTCGGCGTCGACCTGGTATTGCGCGTTCTCTTCCATGAAGGTGCAGACTTGGAGGCAGCTCTCCGCCGTCTGCCCCACCACGACCGAGCCGTGGCCGCGCATCTGGGCGGCGTTATGCTGGCCAAGCGTTTTGGACAGCGCGACCGCCGCATGGTCGTCGAGCACCATGCGCGGATCGTCCCAGGTGGGAACGCCGCCATAGACGACCCCGCCTTGCGAATAGACCGGCTCGATCTCGCGCCCGGCGATGCCCATCAAGATCGAAGCGCGCGCATGAAGATGCGCGACGCACATGACCTCCGGCCGGTCCTTGTGGATTTGCGTATGAATGCGCCATTCCGCGGGGATCTGCATCGGCCGGTCGCCGCCCGGATGGAAGTGAATCTTGCCGGCGAGATCGAAGACGAAGATCTGATCGGTCCGCACCCGCGTCTTGCGCGAGCCCGCGCCCGGCGTCATCAGCACGATGTCGCTGTCGGGAACGCGGATCGAGATATGACCGTAAAGCCCGATTGAATCCTGCATGCCGAGAATGCGGCACATGATCGCGAGCTTGCGCCGCAGCGCCATCTCGTCATCCGAAATACGTCGCTTGTCGTCGGCCATTTTTGTTTCCTCCTTCAGCTTTTCAAGCGCGGCATCAGCCGTGCGGCATTGGCGCAATAGATCGCGGCCATGGTCTCGGGCGGCAGGCCCATTTCTTCGAGGCCTGTCACCGACAGCCCGATCGAGGAGAATGGATAGTCGCTGCCGAGCAGCACTTGCGACACGGGAACATAGGCGAGCAACGCCGACAGCGAGGGGCGGAACGCCGCGAGCGCGATGTCGTAATGGAGCTTTTGGAGCTCGTGGTCGATACCCTTGGGCACGCGATTGAGAAAGACGCGATTGGAGCCCGAATGCGAGATCCGGCCGGAGAGCATCGGGATCGTGCCGCCGGCATGGCAGAAGATGAACCGGATGTCGGGCAACCGCGCCAAGGTGCCGCTGAACATCAGGCTGAGGATCGCGCGGCTGGTGTCGTGCGGGTATTCGATCAGCGCTTCCGGCACCCATGCCATCAGATCCGTCGAGCAAGTCGCCGCCAGCGGATGGATGTAGACCAGCGCCTTACGCCGGTTCAGCTCCTCGAACACCGGATCGAAGCTCGGATCGCCGACCCATTTGTCGCCATAGCTGGTCATCAGGCCGATGCCGTCGGCCTTCAATGTATCGAGCGCGTATTCGATCTCGCGCAGCGTGCCGTCGACATCGGGCATCGGCATCGGCGCGAAGAGGCCGAACCGCCCGGGATTGTCGCGCGCCATGTGCGCGCCGTAATCGTTGCAATGCCGCGCGAGCTTGCGGTTGCCCTCGCTATCGAGCATGCGCGGCCCCGGCGGCGACAGCGACAGGATCGCGGTCTGCACGCCGTGCTTGTCCATTTCCTCGATCGTCCGCGCGGTGGTCCATTGCGCGACGCCCGGGAAAGCCGCGCCGCCGCGGTCGCGGCTGTGAACGCTTTTCATCGCGTCGAGATATTGCGGCGGATAGAAATGATGGTGGACGTCGACGCGGCGGATGATCGGCATAAAACCCTCTCGAGGATCGCACTGGGGTTTTACGCGTTTCCGCACGGTGCTACCAATAGAGAATGCGGCGGGAGAGCATTCAGAATGAAGCTTGAGGACCACAAGCTTTTGGCCGAGACCGGCGCCGGCACGGCAATGGGGAACTTGCTGCGCCGCTACTGGATGCCGGCGATGCTGTCGTCGGAGCTTGCCGCCGGCGGCGCGCCGGTGCGGGTGCGCCTCGCGGGTGAGGATCTGATCGCCTTCCGCAATACCGCGGGCAACATCGGGCTCTTGGGCGAGCGCTGCGCGCATCGCGGCGCCTCGCTTTATTTCGCCAAGAATGCCGAGTGCAAGCTGCGCTGCTGGTATCACGGCTGGCAATATGATCTCGATGGCCATTGCACCGATCAGCCCAACGAGCCGCCGCAGGCCCAGTTCAGGGACAAGGTGAAGCAGAAAGCCTATCCCTCGATCGAGAAGAACGGCGTGATCTGGACCTATATGGGTCCCCAGGACGAGCAGCCGGCCCTGCCTGAGCTCGAATGGCTAACCGTGCCCGACGACCACGTCTTCGTCTCGAAGCGCCTGCAGCGCTGCCATTGGACCCAGGGCATGGAGGGCGATCTCGATTCGGCGCATCTCGGCATTCTGCACCACGACCTGTTGCGGCGACGCGCCGCCAATCCGCGCAACCGCTCGGCGATCTGGGCAATGCGCGAGCTGCAGCCGGAGATCGAGACCGAGGCGATGCCCAACGGCCTGCTAATGGCGGCACGGCGCGCGGCCGGGCCGGATACGTATTACTGGCGCGTCAATCAATGGTTTCTGCCGTTCTTCACCAACTGGCCGATCCCCGGCGACCACCCCCAGGCCGGTCATGCCTGGGTCCCGATCGACGATACGAATTGCTGGGTCTTTACCTTCTCCTGGCATCCGGCGCGACCCTTGCGCGCCAATGAGGTGGCACATATGCGCGCCGGCTCGGACATTCATACGCCGGTCGATCCGGCGAGCTTCTTGCCCCAGCACAATTCGAGCAACGATTATGCCGGCCCCGACGCGCCGCGTCCGCGCCAGCCCTGGATGGGCGTGACCGCGCTGCAAGCG
>DATLUE010000435.1:0-8920 GCA_035533255.1 Allostellaceae bacterium
CGCGACGCGTTCGAGGCCGAGATGCAATATTGTGGCGCGAAGTGGCAGATGCTGAATTTCGGCGGCCTCTATCATTCCTTCACCGATGTCGGGGTGAATTTGCCGCCCGAGGCGCAGTACAACGAGAACGCGGCGCGGCAGGCCTATGCCTGGGCCTACACCTTCATCGAGAATGCGTTCGTGGGTTTGCTCTAAGGGGGATTGCGCCATGCATCGAAGACTCGTCGTGCTGGCCGCGATCGCGGCATTGCTGGCCGCGACCGGCGCATCCGCGCAATCGGTCGGCATCAACCCGGCGCTCGCCAAGGTGATCGCGGCCGCAAAGCAAGAGGGCAAGCTGGTGCTGCGCCACGCACCGACGGTGATGGGCGGTCCCGACGGCGCGCGCATTGCCGAGGCCGGCATCAAAGCGGAATTCGGCGTCGACATCGCGATCGATTGGAGCCCGGGACCGGCCTTCGGGCCGCTCGCCTCGCAGCTCTATCAAGAGCTGCAAGCGGGCGCGCCGTCGAGCACCGACGTCTATTACGCGACCCCGGTGCAGATCGTGCCCTATATGGAAAAGGGCATGTTCCAACCGGTCGATTGGGTGGGGCTGCTGCCGTCGGAGATCAAGCCGGTGATGGTCGAGGCCGACCACATGGCGTTGCGGGTCGCGACCGCGCTGCCGGGGATTCTCTACAACCCGAAGCTCGCGACCTGGGTCCCCTCGATCAACACCACCGAAGACCTTTTGAAGCCGGAATTGAAAGGCAAGTTCGTGACGACGCCGTTCCTCGGCGGCTTCGACGTGCTGCTCGCCGACGACGTCTGGGGCGTCGCCAAAACGACCGCCTTCATGAAGAAATTCGCGCAGCAGGTCGGCGGGCTGTTGTTCTGCGGCGGCCAAGACCGCATCGCCTCGGGCGAGTTCCAGGCGCTGGTGATCGATTGCGCCGGCACCTGGCAGAACACGCTCAAATATCGCGGCCGGGGCGTGCTCGCCAGCCGCATCATCAAGGACATGGCGCAGCGGCGCTATGCTTATCTCACCATCATGAAGAACGCGCCGCATCCCAATGCCGGCATCCTGTTCGCGCTCTACATGCTGTCGCATGAGGGGCAGGAGAAAGTGATGTGGGATTATTTCGGCCAGGACGAGGACGATCTGCCGGGCTCGCACATCCGCCAGCAGGTGCAGGCGCTGCATGCGCAGGGCATCAAGACTATCGACGTGACGATGGATTGGTGGCGCGGCCATCCCGGCATCGAGCAGGCGAACATCGCGCTCGCCAAGCTGGTCGCGGGGCATTGAGCCGGCCGGCGGAGAGCGAGCATGGCCCGACACATCCCCGGCCCGCTTTATCACGAGCAGCTCGGCGCGACCGGCACGCCGATGATCTTCCTCCATTCGACGCCCGACGATCATCGGCTGTGGCTGTATCAGACCGCGCATTTTTCGGCATGGTATCGCTGCTTCGCGGTCGATCTCGGCGGCTATGGCCGCTCGCCCGCGGTACAGCCGGGCGTTACGATCGACGATCACGCCGAGGCGTGCTGGGAGATACTCGACCGCATCACCACGGGCGGCGCGATCCTTCACGGCAATTCCTTCGGCAGCGAGGTGGCGATGCGCATGGCGCAGCGCCGGCCCGAGCGGGTGCCGGCGCTGATCCTCTCGGGTTGCGGCTATGTGCCGAGCAACGAGGTGTTCCTGCGCTGGGCCGCACGCTATCGCGCGGAAGGCATCGCCCTGCGCCACGCCCAGGTGCTCGACCATTTCGCGCCCGCCGGGCAGCAGAGCAAGCTGCTGCGCCATTACGCCGACATGGTGGTGGCGCTCAGCAACGCGGGCACGCTCGCCAGCATTATCGCCAATAACGAGGCGCTGGCGCAGCGCCCCGACCCGTCCTTCTACGACGGCATCACGTCGCCGACCATCATCATCATCGGCGATCTCGACCGCTCGAAGCCCGCGAGCTTCGAGCTGCATAAGCGCATCCAGGGCTCGGAGCTGGTCTTCATCCCCGAGGTCGGCCATGCCTGCAACCTCGAGGCGCCGGCGGCCTATGATGCGCATTGCCTGCGGTTTCTTGCCAAGCTCGATCTCTAATCCGGGCTCTTTCCCGGTTAAAAACGCGCACAGGGAGGATAACATGACCGTCAGCCAAACCGCCGCCGCGCCCAGCGTGGCGGACGCCGCCGCATTCCGGCTCGCCGACGAGATCGCGGCGCGCATGGATCGCCTGCCGAGCACGGGCCTCCATCGCCGCACCGCCGGCACGATCGCGCTCGGCACGTTTTTCGATTCGTATGATTCGCTGATCATCGCCGCGGCGCTGACCGCGATCGTTGGCTCGCTCCACATCAGCTACACCCAGGTCGGGCTGCTGATCAGCTCGGCCTATGTCGGCATGACGGTCGGCGCGCCGCTATTCGGCTGGCTCGCCGAAATGGTCGGGCGCAAGCCGGTCTGCGTGTGGATGATCGCGAGCTTCGGCGCGTTGTCGCTGGCGGCATCCTTGGCCTGGAATTTCGAGAGCCTCCTGATCATCCGCATGATCGAGGGGCTGGCGCTGGGCGGCCAGATTCCGGTCTCGGCCGCGCTTTACAGCGAGTTCCTGCCGGCGCCGCGGCGCGGCCGCGGCTTCTTCTGGGGCTACACGGTACTGTTCAGCACCGGCATTCTCCTCGCGCCGCTGGTCGGGCTCGCCTGCTTCGCGCTGTTCGGACCGGAGGCGGGCTGGCGCGCGCTGTTCATGACCGGCGGCCTGGCGCTGCCGCTCGCCTTGCTGATGCATTACATCGTGCCGGAATCGCCGCGCTGGCTGGCCGAGAACGAGCGTGGCGCCGAGGCCGACGCGATCGTCGCGCGCTATGAGGCTCGGGCGCGCGACGCCGGCAAGCCCTTGCCCCAGCCCAAGGTGACTTATCGCGGCGAGCACCAGACGACGCGGCTCGGCGAATTGTTCCACGGCATCTATACCCGCCGCACGCTGTTGAGCTGGACCTTGTTCTTCGCGACCTATTTCGTCAGCTACGGGCTGCAGATTTGGATCCCGACGCTCTATGTGAAGATCGGCGGCTTGCCGCCGAGCAAGGCGCTGATCCTCGCGATCGTTTCCGGCGCGATCAGCCTCGGGCTCGTGTTCCTCTGGGGCGATCTCGCCGACCGGATCGGCCGCAAGAACAGCTTCATCCTCGGCTATGCGCTGTCGATCGCGGGCCTTGCGCTCGGCATCTTCCTGGTTGCGGTTCTGCACATCACCGGCTGGCCGATGCTGTTCAGCTCGGGCCTCCTTGCGCTGATCGGCACGAATTTCACCGCCGCCTTGTGCTTCCTCTACACCGCCGAGCTGTTCCCGACGCGCATGCGCGCCTGGGCAACCTCGACCGGCAGCACCATCAGCCGCATCGGCAGCTTCATCGCGCCGACCGCGGTCGGCAGCCTGCTCGATGCCCATCTCGGCATCGTCAGCGTCTATCTGATGTTCGCGGCGGCGGGCTGCCTTGGCCTGGTCGCGATCGTCTTCCTCGGACCCGAGACCAGCCAAGGCGCGCTCGAGGACGTCTCGGCCTGAGCGGCCGCTGATTCGCGCTGGCCCGAGCCGGGATGGAAACGGTTGACAGGCGCGACCCGGCTCGGCACTTTGTCGATTGTGCGTCGCACAAGACGCGATTGGCGATCACGCCGCAGAAATGATCGCCGCTGGTCGGGGGAATTCGTTGGTCACCCAGTCCCGTCAATCGGCCGTCGCTTTGACGGTGTTGGGTCTGTTGGTGTTTTGGGCACTGGTGGTCAGTCCGACCGCGGGCGCGAGGCTGCCCGCCACGTCGCGGCAGCCGGTGCCGATGGCGCTTCAGCCGAGCATCGCTCCGCCGGCCGCGGCATTGCCGCCCCCCGCCAGGATCGCGACCGTGACCGTGCGGCCGGGCGATTCGCTGATGAGCCTGTTGCAGCGCATCGGGCTGTCGGCGGTCGCGGCGCAATCCGCGCTCGATAGTCTTGGCCGCAAATGGGACCCGCGCAATCTCAAGAGCGGCCAGGAGATTGCGGTCAGCCGCGACCCGGACGGCGTGAAGCAACTGCGCCTCGCGCCCGATTTGCAGCACGATCTGACCCTGAAGCGCGGCGGCGACGGAAATTTCACCGCGGCGCTGCTGCCGCGCGACCTGCTTCATGTCCCGCTGCGGGTCGCCGGAAAGATCGATTCGAGCCTGTTCCGAGCCGCGAGCCGAAGCGGCTTGCCGCAGGCGATCCTGGCCGAGCTCATCGCCGCCTTCAGCTATGACGTCGATTTCCAGCGCGAGCTTCAGCCCGGCGACCGCTTCGAGGTGCTGTTCGATCAACTGGTCGAGGAGCGCACCGGCAAGATCGTCGGCGCCGGCGAGGTCGCTTACGCGGCGCTGATCTTGAGCGGCAAGACGCTGCAGCTCTATCGCTACACGCCGCCGGGCGGGCTCCCCGGCTTCTACGACGCCAGCGGCGCGAATGTGAAAAAGGCACTGCTGCGCACCCCGGTCGATGGCGCGCGCATCAGCTCGGGCTTCGGCATGCGTCGCCATCCGATCCTCGGCTTCACCCGCATGCACCAGGGCGTCGATTTCGCGGTACCAACGGGCACGCCGATCATGGCATCGGGCGACGCCGTGGTCGCCTCGGCCGGCTGGAACAGCGGCTACGGCAATCTCGTGGTCTTGAAGCACAACGCCGGCTATTCGACCGCCTACGCCCATATGAGCCGCTTCGCCAAGGGCATCAAGCCCGGCGTCCATGTGCGTCAGGGCGAGGTGATCGGCTATGTCGGCATGACCGGCCTCGCCACCGGCCCGCATCTTCATTACGAAGTGCGCGTCGACAACAAGCCGATCAACCCGCTGAGCGTCAAGCTGTTGCCGTCGCAGAAACTCGAAGGCCGCACGCTTGCCGCGTTCCACCGCCAGGAGACCGCGGTGATGCAGCGCCTCGCCGTGCTGCGCACCGGCGGCAGCAAGCTCGCCCGGAACTAGCGGCCGCCAACCGGCCCGCCGGCGCCTCACGCGTGGCGGTCGCTCACGGTCTGGTCCCGCAACCCGTTTTCGTTGCAGCACCGACGCGTCATCGGCTAGTATTCGCCCCGACCCTCGCAAAGAGGGCATGAGATCGCGCCACGACGCGCGGCGGACGAACAGGGAGGTGGAACATGGGCCTAATGGGACATGGAATCCGTTGGTACGCCGGCGTCGCTGCCGGCGCGGCGCTTTTATGGCTCGCTGGCGCGCCGGCGCGGGCGGCGGACGCCCCGATCGTGATGAAGATCACGGTGCCGACGCTCAACGACGCGCCGCACGAGTTCAGCAAGCGTTTCGCGGCCGCGGTCGACAAGGATTCCGGCGGCCGGATCAAGAGCGAGGTTTATCCGGCGAGCCAACTGGGCTCGATTCCGCGCCAAATCGAAGGCACGCAGTTCGGCGCGATCCAAGTCGCCGTCATTCCGCCCGACTTCTTCGTCGGCCTCGACGAGCGCTTCGAGGTGATGGCCGCGCCCGGCCTCATCGACACGATGCAGCAAGGCCAAAAGCTGGTTGCCGATCCCGCGGTGCAAAAGCTGATGCTGGGCCTTGGCGCCAATAAGGGGCTGCACGGGGCCGCCATGTTCATCGCGGCGCAGTCATCCGTCATATCCAAAAGCGCGATCCGCCATCTCGCCGATTTCAAGGGCAAGAAGATTCGCATCTTCGCCTCGGATTTCGCGAAAACGGCGTGGGAGCGCTTGGGTGCCACGCCGGTCGCCATGTCTTTGGGCGACGTTCTGCCGGCGCTCCAGCAGGGCACCATCGACGCGGCGATCGCGGCCACGCCGGTCTTCGTCAATTTCCAATATCAGGACGCGGCAAAATACATCACGGAGACCAATCAGCCCGCGATCTTCATCATGGTCGAATTCAGCGGGAAATGGTTCGCGTCGCTACCGCCCGATCTGCAGAAAATCCTGAGCGACGACGCCCGCCAAATCGCGGCCGCCGTCATTCCCTGGGCGATCGATTACAACGCCAAGCAAGACGCGGTGTGGACGGGCAAAGGCGGCGAGCTGATCAAGCTGCCCGCCGCCGAGCAAGCGTCGATGATGTCGACGCTCGACAGCGTCGGCGCCGACGTCTCGAAATCGAAGCCCAATCTCCAGGCCGCCTATGATCTGGTGGCGGCAGCGGCAAAGCGCGCCAAGTAGCAACGGCAGGAGGGGCCGATCATGATCGACGGCCTCTTGAAGGCGATCCGCGCCCTGTTGGCGCTGACCCGCAGCTTGGCCGCGATTCTTCTTGGCCTCAGCGTTCTCGTCAACTTCGCCAACATCGTCGGCCGCTATTTCTTCAGCGTCTCGATCACCTGGGCCGAGGAGGTGATGCTCTTCCTCATGGTCGGCTGCGTCTTCACGGGCTGCTGCGCCGTCGCCTGGGAAGGCCGCCAAATCCGGATGGATGTCATTGTCGGCATGATGCCCGAGCGGGCGCGCAAGTTTTTCGCCTTGCTGTCCGAGCTTCTGCTGCTCGCAACCAGCGCCGCCGTTGCGATTTTCGCCTGGCCCGTGATCCAACAGCTCGCCGAATTCGACGAGCGCAGCGCGGCGGCGAATTTTCCGCTGGTCATACCGCAGGCGATGATTCCGATCGGCTACTCGCTGATGGGGCTCCTGGTCGCGGCGCGGCTTTTGATCCGCCCGCGCGACTGAGGTCGAGGCATGGCCTACCTCGTCTATTTCGGGCTCCCGGTCGTGCTGCTGTGTCTCGGCTTCCCGATCTTCCTCATTCTCCTGGTGACGTCGATCGTCGCCGTGTTGACGGTCGCCGACGTGCCGACCGAGGCGATCCAAACCTATATGTTCGGCAGTCTCGATAATTTTCCGCTTCTGGCCGTGCCGTTTTTCGTGCTGGCCGGCGAGATCATGGCGCAAGGCGGCATCGCGCGCCGCGTCGTCGCGATGGTGATGGCGATCGTCGGCGGCGTGCGCGGCTCGCTCGCGGTGACGACCGTCGCCGCCTCCGAGCTGTTCGGCGCGATGTCGCACACCGCGATCGGCACCGTCGTCGCGATGGGACGCATGCTCCAGCCCTCCTTGAAAGAGGGCGGCTATAACGACCGGTTCTCGGTCGGCCTCATCACATCGTCGGGCGCGATCGCCGTCGTCATCCCGCCCTCGATCGCGATGATCCTCTATTCCGTCGCGGCCGAGCAATCGGCCGTGATGCTATTCACCGCCGGCATTCTCCCGAGCCTCCTGATCGGCGCGATCGACGCCGCCTATGTGATCGGCTACGCGCGCTGGAAGAAAGTTCCGCGGAGCGCGAGCGTGAGCTGGGCGAGGATCTGGGAGACGAGCAAGGACGCCGGCTGGTCGATCGGCACCATCGTCGTCATCTTCGGCGGCATCTATGGCGGCATCTTCACCCCGACCGAGGCGGCTGGCGTCGCGGTGATCTATTCGCTGTTCGTCACGATGCTCGTCTATCGCGAGGTCGATCTCGCCAAGCTGTGGCAGATCATGAACAGCGCCGCCTACCTGATCGCTCAGATCCTGCTGATCGTCACCTCGGCCGGCATCTATTCCTGGCTGCTGACGACCAGCGGCATTCCGCAGCAGATCGTGACCTCGATCAACGGGCTGCATATGGGGCGGTGGGAATTGCTGTTGTGTCTCAATGCCGGGCTGCTGCTGGCGGGAAGCTTTCTCGAGCCCCCGGCGGCGATCCTGATTTTGACGCCGCTCCTGCTGCCGATCGTCAAGGCGGTCGGCGTCAACCCGATCCATTTCGGCATCATCATGACGATCAATTTGAGCATCGGGCTCTACACGCCGCCCTTCGGATTGAATCTCTTTACCTCGCAAGCGATCTTCTCGGCGCCGCTCGGCAGGATCTATCTCGGCGTGTTGCCGTTCCTCATCGTCAATTTCGCGGCGTTGATGCTGATCACCTACATTCCCGCGATTTCGCTGGCGCTCTTGCATCACTGAGTCGAAGCGGGAGGGTGAGGGGGTGGTTCGAGCTGAGTGGATTCAGCTCCAGCAGTGCACTTCCGGGTTCTCGTTTATTTCCGCGCCATGTCGGGACCGCCGATGAAGAAGCGGTTCCAGGTCGGCGTGATCAGAATCTCGTTGATGCACACCCGCGCCGGCATCTCGGCGACAAAACGGATGGTCCGGCCGAGGTCGTCGGCCTGCAGCATGCGATCGACTTCTTCCCGGCTGGGCGCGACTGGCCGGTGGCGCAGGATCGGTGTCGCGACCTCGCCCGGATAAAGGCAGCAGGCACGGATGCCGTTGACGCATTCCTCGTCGTTGAGCGAGAGCGTCAGCGCCGCCAACGCCGTCTTCGAGGCGTTGTAGGCCGGACCGGTGAGATATTCCTCGAACCGCCCCGCCCAGGACGAGACGTTGATCACGAGGCCGTCCTGTTGCGCGCGCATCGCCGGCAGCACGGCGTGGATGCAATAGAGCGCGCCGTTCAAATTGATTCCGGCAATGTGGTCGAAACTGTCGGGCGTCATATCCCGCCATAGCCGCGTCGAAAGATTGAGCCCGGCGCTGTTGACGAGAATGTCGATGCGCCCGTGCCGCGCAAGGATATCGGCGCCGAGCCGGGCGACCGCGTGCTTGTCGGCGACATCGAGGGCGGCGGCCTCGGCCGTGCCGCCGGCCTTGGCGATCAGGTCAACGGTCTCGGCGAGGCCATCGGGCGTGCGGCCGGTGACGATCACGGTCGCACCCGAAGCCGCCAATGCTTGCGCCCCAGCGCGGCCGATACCGCTGCCGGCGCCGGTGAGCCACGCGACTTTGCCTTGCAACGCGCCCATCCTTGCCCCTCCGGTTCACGCTGCCGCATGATGGCGGCAGCGCCGCAGGCTGGCAACGAGGCCGAGATCGGATCAGCTCGGCGGCGCGCCGCGCGCGGCGGTTTGGGGGGG
>DATLUE010000436.1:0-11628 GCA_035533255.1 Allostellaceae bacterium
CGACGGCGCTCGCCGCGAACAAGCCGCTTCTCGTGTGCGGCAATGGCGGCTCGGCGACGGATTCCATGCACATTGCGGGCGAGTTGGTCGGGCGCTTTCTGAAAGAGCGCCGCGCGCTCAACGTCATCGCGTTGGCGGCCGATCCTGCTTTCATCACCGCCTGGAGCAACGATGTCGGCTATGACGATATCTTTGCCCGCCAGGTCGAGGCCTATGGCGCGCCGGGCGGCGTGCTGCTGGGCATCAGTACCAGCGGAAATTCAAAGAACGTGATCGCGGCGATCACGATGGCGGCCGGCAAGGGGATGCGGACCATCGGAATGACCGGCCATGCCGGCGGATCGTTGGGTCCGCTGGTCGATATTCTGCTCGATGTTCCGTCGCGCTCGACCCCGCTGATTCAGCAGGCGCATATCTGCCTCTATCATTTCATCTGCGCGGAGGTCGAAGAGCGGATCGCCGCCGGGCAATAGCCCTGGCCGCATTTTACGGCGCGCCGTTCTCGACATACCAGCGATAGGTTTCGGCGAGGCCTTGGCGGAGAATGATGCGCGGTCGCCAGCCCATGCGGTCGAGCATCGATGTGTCGAGCAGCTTGCGCGGCGCGCCGTCGGGCTTGTCGGTCGCGTAGCGCAGGCGGCCGGTGAAGCCCACGGTTTCGGCGATCAGCGCGGCGAGCGCGGCGATGCTGACATCCTCTCCCCAGCCGATATTGACGTGGCTTTCGTCGGAATAGCGCTCCATCAAGAACACCAGCGCATCGGCGAGGTCGTCGACATGGAGAAACTCGCGCTGCGGCCGGCCAGTGCCCCAGATCTCGACCTCGGCGGAGCCATTGACCTTGGCGTGGTGCGTCTTGGCGAGGAGCGCCGGGATGACGTGGCTGGCCTCTCGGTCGTAATTGTCGCCGGGGCCGTAGAGGTTGGTCGGCTGCGCCGAGATGAAGTCGCTGCCATATTGCCGGCGATAGGCGGCGCAGAGCTTGAGGCCGGCGATCTTGGCGAGCGCGTACCATTGATTGGTCGGTTCGAGCGCGCCGGTGAGGAGATATTCCTCCTTCATCGGCTGCGGCGCGAGCCGCGGATAGATGCAGGATGAGCCGAGGAACAGCAGCTTTTTGACGCCGATCCGGCGCGCGCCCTCGATCAGATTGCTCGCGATCGTCAGATTGTCGTAGAGAAACTCGGCCGGCCGCGTGTCGTTGGCGAGGATGCCGCCGACGGTCGCCGCGGCGACGAACATTGTGTCGGGCTTGGCCTCGGCGAGCCAGGCCTCGGTCTCGGCCTGGCGGCGCAGATCGGCCGTGCGGTGCGGGACGGTCAGGATTTCGCAGTCGCTGCGCTGCAGCCGCCGCACCAGCGCGCTGCCAACCATGCCGCCATGCCCGGCGACGAAGATGCGCCGCCCAGCCAGCGGGTAGATCACCGGCAGCATGAGTTCTCGGCCGCCATCGGCTCAGCCTTGGCCCGCGGCGGCGGCGCCTCGGGCCGGCGCGCTGAACCCCGCCTGCTTCAAGGTCCGCTCTTGCCGGGCGAGGTCGAGATCATGCGCCACCATCGTCCGGATCAGCTCTGGGAAGCTCATCCGCGGCGTCCAGCCGAGCTCCGCGCGCGCCTTGCTCGGATCGCCCTGCAGGAAATCGACCTCGGTCGGGCGCAGATAGCGGTTGTCGAACTCGACATGCTTGGCCCAGTCGAGGCCAAGCTCGGCGAAGGCCAGCTCGACCATCTCCCTGACGCTATGCGCCTCGCCGGTCGCGATCACGTAATCGTCGGGCGCGTCCTGCTGCAGCATCGCCCACATCGCCTCGACATAGTCGCCGGCAAAGCCCCAATCGCGCTTGGCGTCGAGATTGCCGAGGAAGAGCTTGTCCTGCAGCCCCTCCTTGATGCGGCCGGCGGCGCGCGTGACCTTGCGGGTAACGAACGTCTCGCCGCGGCGCGGGCTCTCGTGGTTGAAGAGGATACCGTTGCAGATGAAGAGGCCGTAAGCCTCGCGATAATTCACCGCGTACCAATGCGCGGCGACCTTGCTCGCGGCATAGGGGCTGCGCGGATGGAACGGCGTCGTCTCGCCCTGGGGCGGCGGGGCGGCGCCGTACATCTCGGACGAGCCGGCCTGGTAATAGCGCGGCGCGCGCCCGCCGTGAGCGGCGTGGTCGCGCAGCGCCTCGAGCAGCCGCAGCGTGCCGAGCGCGACGACGTCGCCGGTATATTCCGGGACCTCGAACGAGACCTTCACATGGCTTTGCGCACCGAGGTTATAGACCTCGTCGGGCTCGATCTTCTCGATCACGCGGCGCAGCGCCGTGCCATCGGTCAGGTCGCCGTAATGCAAGGAAAGGTTCGCGCCGCTGACATGCGGATCGTGGTAGATGTGATCGACGCGGTCGGTATTAAAAAGGCTCGCGCGCCGCACCAGCCCATGCACCTCGTAGCCCTTGCCCAGCAGCAACTCGGCCAGATACGACCCGTCCTGACCTGTTACCCCCGTGATCAATGCGCGCTTCGGCATCGGCGATCCTTGTCTGCGAGCGCGGATATTAAACGAAATCCTCGCCGAACGCGACCGCCATAGCCGGGGTTGCGACGATCTGATACCGTCGAAACGGTCAAGCGAAGGGGCATAAGCGTATGCATTGGGGAGATCGGCGCGAGAAATTCAGGGCGGTGCTCGAAGGCGGCGCTTGCGTCCATCCGGCCTCGGTGTTCGATCCGATGTCGGCGCGGCTCGCGGCGGATATCGGCTACGAGATCGGGATGTTCTCCGGGTCGGTGGCGTCGCTGACGATCCTCGGCGCGCCCGATCTGGTCGTGCTGACGCTTTCGGAATTCGTCGGTCAGGCGTTGCGCATCAACCGCGCCAGCGCGCTGCCGCTGATGGTCGATGCCGATCACGGCTACGGCAACGCGCTCAACGTCAAGCGCACGGTCGAGGAATTGGAAACCGCGGGCGTCTGCGGCTTGTCGATCGAGGACACGCTGTTGCCGGCCGCTTTCGGCGCGCCCGACAAGCCGCAGCTTTTGTCGATCGAGGAAGGCGTCGGCAAGATGCGCGCGGCGCTGGCGGGGCGGCAGGACAAGCGCTTGGTCGTCGTCGGACGCAGCGCATCGGTGGGCATCGCCGGTGTCGCCGATACGATCGCGCGCGCCAAAGCCTATGAGGCCGCGGGGGTCGACGCGTTCTTCATGGCCGGCGCAAAGACGCGGGCGGAGCTCGAAGCCGTGTCGGCGTCCATCCGTATTCCGCTGGTGCTCGGCGCGCCGTCGCCGGAACTGCAGGATCTCGACTATCTGAGCGGCCAGCGGGTCCGCATCTGTATTCAGGGGCATCTGCCGATTGCCGCGGCGATGCGGGCCGCGTATGAGACGCTGAAGGCGCTGCGCGAGGGCATGGCGCCCGAGGATGTGCCCGGTCTTCCTTCGCCCGAGCTGATGAAGCAAGCGACCCGCGACGCCGATTACCGACGCTGGATCAAAGATTTTCTCGGCGGCGTCTGAAACATCGGCTCAGCGAAAGCGGAGGACCAGCTCAGGCCTCAGCGGGTCGTTCGGAAGATCAAGCCCCGGCACCGGAAGCCGGTCGCGCTGCCGCTCCGAGGGCGCAAAGCGCCGGTTGAGAAAGGTGACCTCCAGCGCATCGGGCAAGCCGTCGGCCGCCACGCCGGCGATGTTGTTGCCGTGCACATGGATGATTGCGAATTGGTCGCGCAGCGCCTGCACCTGCGCCTCGAACACGGGGCGTAGCGGGTCGGTATCGTGGAACTCGATGGCGATCGCGGCGATGCGATCGGCAAAGCGCGAAATCTGCGGAATGACGCGATATTCGCCGCCTTCGATATCCATCTTCAGGAACACGTTGCGTGCGCCGCCCAAACGCTCGAATGCGAGCGCCAGCGTCGCGTCGTTGGCGTTGTCGCGGCGGTTGAAGACGCGCTCGCGATAATGCACGCGGTTCCCGGTAAAGAACTGCCGATAGCCGGCATCAGTCGCGTAGCGCGCGCGCAGATCGGCGAGCGACGTCCGGCCGCCGAGGAATTTGAAGAATGCGTTTTTCAGCGACCGCCGGAACGACCTTGCGCCGACGGTATGATCATAGACGTGGATGATGCGGTCGGGGTGACCGGCGGACAGATCATGCTCCAGCGACCAATCGGTCGAGAGTCCGAATGAGAGGACGGCGTCGATCTGCGCGACGACCGACGCCGGCAGCAGATAGCCGCCGTCCCGCTGGTTGCCGTAGCGGGCAAGATCGTCCACGACGTAGGGATTGAGAAAAGAGAGCCGGTCGGGAAGAAGATGCTCGGTCATCGCCGCCGTTGCAGAACCGGTGCGTCAGTCGCCACCGCAACCCTGCCGCCATACTAGGCGGTCCGCGCAGCCTCGCAAGGGCCGCGGAAGCGACCGTCGCTTATTGCAGCGGCCGGGCTTCGACCGACGGCGCCGGCGGCGCGCCGATTGTGGGCGGGGGCACCGGCGCGGGCGCGTAGCTCGGGTCCTGAACCGGCGGCGGCGCATAATGGATATCGGGCGCGGCCGGCGCCGCGTAATGCGGATCGCTGATCGAGCCGGCGGGATAATCGGCGCGGCAAGAAGCCAGCGCGGCGGCTGCGAGGAGGAGTGCCGACAGACCGATGGCGCGCATGAGTCGCTCCTGCGAAATGGGGCTATCTGAAGTGTGCAACGCAGCTTCCGATGGAACGGTTCCGTGGCGCCGCGCGAAGAGCGGAACTTGCGGCCAAGGCCTGCGTTGATGACAAAGAGCACACCCTGAATATGAGGTTTCAGTCATGACTCGCTTCCTTTCGAACTATGTGACAGCGACCGCGGTCGCTGCCTTGCTCGCGCTCGGCACCGGCGGGGCTTGGGCACAATCGTCGATGTCGTCATCGCCACCGCCATCGCGCGCGCCGTCTTCGGGCATGGCCACGACGCCGGCGACCATCGGCACGAGCTCGAGCTCGACAATAATGAAAAACCCATTGGCTTCCGAAGACACCTCGCAAATCGACGGCGTGGCGGTGGCGGGTAGCGACGGCAGCAATATCGGCAAGATCTCGACCGTCCTGATGAACCCCTCGAGCAAACGCGTCGACCGGCTGGTGGTCGCGGAAGGCGGCGTCCTGGGCGTGGGCGCGCATGATGTGGCGTTGCCGGTGGATTCGTTCCGCTGGGACGCGCAGAAGCGCAACTTCGTTATCGGCAAAACCGCCGACGATCTTAAGGCGATGCCGGAATGGCACCGGCCGCAGCTCGCCGAGAACCCGAATGCGGACACGTCGACCGCGCCGGATGTCCACGCGAACGCGGCCGGCGCGCCGATCGCCCCGGCAATGTCGAGCACCGGCGGCCACTAACCGCGCTGGCTTTCCGACACAGCGCCCGGCCGAGACCATGTCTCGCGCCGGGCGCTTTCGTATCCGGCCGCGCCCCGGCTATCCGGGTTGACGCGGGGGCAGGGAGGTTGCGAAGGTCACGCCGCGGCGGATGATGGACGTCTTGGCAGCACGGCGATGCGGTTTCGAACAGTGGTTTGCTTCTTGGTTCTCGCCGTCGCCGCCGCCTGGGGCGTCGGCCGTGCGACGCTCAGCAAGCCCTCGACCGTCAACCGCTATGCCGTGATCGACGGCGACACCTTCCTCTATTATGCCAAAAGCTGCGTCTTTACGGTCTTGAAATTGGGCTGCCCGCCGCAATTGCTGCGGCTCGAAGGCGTCGATGCGTTCGAAAGCAAGCAGACCTGTCGCGATGCGCTCGACCAGGTGTGGGCTTGCGGCCAGACCGCGACCGACCGGCTCCGCCAATTGGTCGCGCGTCCCGATTTCGCCTGCCGGATCGATCCCGAGTTCACCGACCGCCACGCGCGCGAGTTCTCGGTCTGCTATGCCGACGGGCGCGATGTCGGCGCGACCCTGGTGCGCGAGGGGCTGGCTTTCTCCTATGGCCGCGACCGCCAATATCTGCCGCTGGAAAACGAGGCCAAGGCGGCGCGGCGCGGCGCCTGGGCCGGGCATTTCGTCCGGCCGCAATATTTTCGCCTCGGCGCCAGGAGCTGAGGCAAGCCTCAGCGCCTCAAGCTTTCATAGGCCTCGACGATCTTGGTTGCGACGGCTTCCGGCCGGTAGGCATCGACCTTGGGCGCGAACGCCTCGATCAGCTTCCAGCCGCTTTCCTCGTCGTCGAGCAGCGATTGGATCGCGCGGGCAAGGTCGGCGGGATCGTGCGGGTCGTGAAACCGCATCGGCACGCCGGCAAAGACCTCGCGTTTTACCGGAATGTCGCTGACGATCGCGGGCGTGCCGACCGCCAGCGCCTCGATTGGCGGCAGACCAAGCCCCTCGAACAGCGAGGGCGCGAGCAGCACGCGCGCTTCCTCGACGAGCTTTGCCAAATCGGGCGCGGGAATTTCCACATGATGCTCGATCCGGAAGCGGCGGAGAAATGAATGCGGCTTGCGCTTCGCCTTGCCGACCCACACCATCGCCAGATCGGGCGGCGCGCGCAGCAACGACAGCGCGCGCAAGGCCAGGTCGGTGTTCTTCAGCGGGTCGGCGAGCCGGCCCACGATCACGGCGAGGTTCCGCCGCCTGCGCGTTCGGAAGCCGTCGAGATCGGGGTCGAACTGCACCGGCTGGCCAATCACGCGCGCGTCGGGATAGTCCCAATAGCGCTTGAACTGCTCGACCACGAATTGCGTGTTGGTGGTGACGACGTCGGCGCTGTCGAGCACGGCTTGGCGATGAATGCGCAATTCGGCGGCGGTCTTTTCGCCCGGCGTTCCTTCCTGCGCCGGCAAATCCTGAATGTGCCGGATCAGCGGCTTGCCGCTCTGGGCCTTGCATTGGATCGCGCCGCGATCCTGCAGCAACTCGTTGCTGTAGATGAAGTCGAATTCTTCGCCCTCGCCCTCGCCGGCGACGCGACAGCCGATGCGCCGAAAGCCTTCCTCGATGCGCTGGATCTGGCCCCAAGAGCCGCGAAAGCCGAAAGTCCTGACCGCATAGCGAGGCATCTCAGTCACCCGACGGCTCGAATGGCGCGGATCAAGATTCCATTTGGCGGATGAAGTCACGTCACGCCGGCGCGAGACGCTCGCCCTGGAAATCGGATAATGGCGGTCAGTCGGTCTCGGTCGGAGGATGCAACAAGGCGGAGCCGTAGCCGCTCGCGAAGTCGAGCATCAGACGCGACAGCTTTTGTGCCGCCGCCGCATAGTCGGTGCCGGTCTTCGAGGCGAATTCGCTTTGGCACTGGACAACGTCGGACGGATCGCGACATGACGCGAGCTTCTCCCACATCGTCGCCTCCTCCCTGAGACGGGACTGCATGAACTGCGCCATCTCCTGCGACAGCTTGGACATATTGTGTGCCCAGGCCTCGAACGCGTTTCGATTGAAAGCGAGTATCCCGTCGAACGGGACGCTCGCGTCGTTGGGCGCCGCAAATTTCGGGGTCTTTTTCTCGTCGGCCATGGGATGCCTCCTTGGCCTTAAGGCGTTTCGGTGACGTGACGACAAGAATCTAACGCAATATCCGCAAGAGCGACACAGGATATGGCGACGTCGGAATTCGATTGCGCCGGCTGGGCGAAACGTCGTCGGTTGACGGGACAATATGGGCCGTCCATTATCGATAGTGGGCGGCGCCGGGCTTGCGCGCTGCCGGCATCGTTCAGCTTGCGACCGAAGATACTTGCGTGCGTCTCGGTCATCTTGAGCACGTTGGTCGGATCGAGGGCGTTGGTGGCCTCGTAAGAATGTCACCGCGATCAGGCATGCTTGTGCCGAGCGGCCGGCGACGAAAAGGGGCTGCAATGGGCCATCGGAAGGCGCGGACGAGCGAAGAGGCGGCGTCGCGCGAGCGCTGGGTCTCGCTTGCCGCCGGGCTCGGCTTGGCGATCGCGGTCTCCGTGATGCTGATGGTCCCGATTGCCGATGAGACGCGCGGAAGCATCGACCGGCAAGACGGTCGGACCGGGAGCCTGATCGGTCTGGTCTTTCACAATATGGATCGCTGAGCACGGGCCGACCCGGCCGGCGATCGGAAAGGATCTGCCTGAATGCGCGCTCGACGGCTTCTCTCGCTCGCGGGGGTTTTCCTGTTCGTCGCGGTTGCGCTTCCGCTGCGGTCGGTCGCGGCCGAAGCGGGCGCGGCCGCCTTCATGACCAATGTCGGCAATCAAGTGCTGCAGCTCCTCAACGACAAGCAAACGCCGGCCGTCGATCGCGAGCAGAAATTCGAGAAGCTGGTCACGCAGAACTTCGATGTTTCCCGAATCGCCCGGTTTGTCCTCGGCCCGCGCTGGCGCACCGCGACCGCTGCCGAGCGACAGCAATTCGCGCAGGTTTTTCAAACCTATATGGAGCAGTCGTATTGGTCGCTGTTCAGCCAATACGACGGGCAAAGCTTCGCCGTGACGGGCCAGCAGGCGCAATCCCCGCAATTGACTTTGGTGAACATGCAAATCGTTCAGTTGGCCGGCAAGCCGACGATCAGTGTCGACTGGGTGGTGGCGAAACAGGCGGACGGCTTCAAGATCAGCGACGTGAGCATCGGCGGCATCAGCCAAGTCCTCACCTATCGCGACCAGTTCGCCTCGTTTCTCGACCGCAACAACGGCCAGGTCGGCTCCCTCATCGCCGAGCTGAGTAAAAAAACCAAAGGCTGAGCGGCGTCGCCGGGAGCCGCTATTTCCGCGCCGGACGCTCGGGGTCGCCCTGACCGTCGCCCGGCTTGCGTTGCTGGTCGGCTTGGTCGGCCTTGTGCGGCAGGCCTTTTTGCCCCAGCCCGCCGACGTCTTGGCGCTGGATGTCGCGGTCGGGGTCTTTCGGGCCGCCATGCTGCTTGGTCATGCTGATCGTCTCCCTCTCTGATAGAGAGAAATCGCGCAGCGCGCGAAAGTTCCGCGTGCCGCTCCGCCAGGGGCGTCAGCCGGGCGCGCGGACCCAGCCCTGCGATTCGTAATCGCGCTGGCAGGCGATCTCTTCACCGGGAATGAATTCCACGTTTAGAAGCCAAAGCTCGAGATGAGAGCCGCAATCGGCCCGCTGCCCGGTTGCCGGATCGAGCATCGGGACCGCGTGCGACGCGCAGCCGGTCAGCGCGACGCAAAGAAGGATAAAGGCGATAGGCCGCATCGGTGACTTTCCGCAATGTTTCGTGATGTTCCGTCATCCGAGCGCGTCGGGCAACCCGAAAGAGAACCCAAGCCCTGCGCGCTCAAGAGCCGGCACGTTTCGGATTCCGTCCTGCCCGCCCTATAGTCGCGCGATGACAAAATTTCTCCCCGATCGGTCGATCCAAACCCGCCTCTTCGAGCTCGGCATGTCGGCCGCGCTCGAATTCATCAACGGCGCCGACAGCGACGTTTCGATCGTCGAGCGAAGCTATACGCTCGAATCCTCGCGGGTCGAGGTGACCGACATCGTGAAAGAGGCGGCTCTGGCCGTTCACGGCCGCCCCGCGCGCGATTGTTGGGCAACCGACGTCGACCCGAAGACGTGCGTGCTGCGCATCGGGCAGTTGCCGCAAAAGATCGAGATGCTGATCGGCGTGAAATGCGCCTCGCACAGCGATCCCTTCACCGCCAAGCGCTCCTATTTCACGGTGGCGATCTACGGCGTCGATCGCGAGAAGGTCAAAAAACTGCGCGACGTTCTCGAGGAACGGATCGGCAAGAACCACCTCGCGACCGTGACCTGGCACTTCATGTTCGGCGACGAGAGCCGCTCGTCGAGCGTCATTCTCGACCCCGCGCCGCCGGTCTATGACGCGTTCTATCCCTGGATCAAGGGCGGCATCCGCCCGTATTTCGACAGCTTCATCGCGAGCAACACGTCGCTGCTGTTCCTCTCGGGGCCGCCGGGAACCGGCAAGACCTCGCTGATCCGCTGGCTGCTGCATGAATACAGCATGAACGCCGCCGTGACCTACGAGGAGAAGCTGCTCAGCTCGGATTCGATGTTCGTCGATTTCCTCACCGGCGATTCCCAGAACGTGTTCGTGATCGAGGATGCCGATACGATCCTCGGGAGCCGGAGCCGCGAAGGCAACAAGATGATCGCGCGCTTCCTCAACGTCTCGGACGGGCTGATCAAATTCCCGAACAAGAAGGTGATCTTCACGACCAACCTCGACGACTTCAAGAAGGTCGACGAGGCGCTGCTTCGTCCCGGCCGCTGCTTCGGGATGATCAAGTGCCGCGCGCTCGATCACGACGAGGCGGTCAAGGCCGCGCAGGCGGCCGGGCTGAGAATGCCGTCGCCCAAAAGCGAATACACGATCGCGGAGCTGTTCAATCCCGACGTCCAGGTCAATCTCGGCGAACGGAAGATCGGCTTCTAGCCGTCACCGCTCATTAGCGGGCGATGCGTCGCCCGACCAACACCGCGATCAGGCCAAAGACCGCCAATCCCAGGCCGCGATAGGCCCAGGGCGTCTGGTCGATCATGAAGCTCGAGCTCGGATAAGGGAAATACCCCGTGCCCTGCCCGATCCAGACAAGGCCGATGAAAATCGCCAGCGCACCGATCAGCAGAAGCGTTTTTCGCATCGGGATAGCCTCGCTCGCCGGTTGTTCGCGAACCGTCGGAATCAGTAGCGGATGCCCTTCCAGGTATGCTCGGGCTCGGAAATGTCGAAGATGACGCCGTGCGGGTCGCTGTATTTGATCTCCAGCGCCATACCGGCTTGCGCCTTGGAATGGAACACGCCGCCATTGTCCTTGATGCGCTGATCCATGCCCGCGAATTCCGCCGGATCGTCCACGACAAAGCCGATATGATCGATGCCGATGACGGCGTTGCCGTGCGCGGCGCCGGCATACCGGTCGGCCCGGTACTTCAAGAGCGTGACGTTCATCACCCCGTCGGAGAGCGAGACGGCGGTCTCGCTCTCGCTGTGCTTCGTAAAGCCGAAAACCTTCTCGTAGAACTCGGTTTCGCGCTTCAGATCGGTGACCGTGAGGGCGATGTGTCTGAGCTTGGCCAGGTTCCACCCCAAGAGCGTTACTAGGCTCTTTCCTTGTGTATTGGCGTCCCCTGGGGGAGGGGAAAATTAGCAGAGAAAATTACCAATAGCCACGTCGTTATTGGCATTGTTCGATTGGTATGGGGTACGCATGTGGGGTATAAATTGGCGAAATGCCCCATCACATCGAGCAGCGCGGACACGGCTGGTGGTACGCCATCCTAAACGTCCCGCAGGACGTTCAAAGGAAGCTCAAACGCAAGCGCTTCCTCCAAGCCCTGAATACGCGCGACCCCAAGGTTGCCGAGCGCAAGGCGTCGTTGCTGGTTGCGGACTGGAAGGGCGAGATCGGCGACGCCCGGGGGAAGCCGGACAAGGACAACGCGCGTAGGTGGTACGAAGCTCTAAAGCGGGCCAAGACACCCGAGGATAAGCTGAACGTCGAGGCGCAGAGATATCGAGACACCCTGCGGCGAGCCAAGACGCCCGCAGATCGACTCAACGTCGAAACGGACATGGAAACGCATGTCGCCATGCAGGGTTATGATAACAGCGACCCCGAGGCGCAACGGTTCTACGGGCAAGCTCTCGGTTCGATTATTGCATCTACCGAACATCTAGACGAATGGATTGGCTCACTCCAGGTCAAGGATAAGACGGC
>DATLUE010000437.1:0-3698 GCA_035533255.1 Allostellaceae bacterium
CCCTCGGTGCCGACCTCGCGCGCCACGCGCGTCACTTCGCCGGCGAAGGCGTTCAGCTGGTCGACCATCGTGTTGATGGTCTCCTTCAATTGCAGAATCTCGCCGCTGACGTTGACCGTGATCTTCTTCGACAAATCGCCATTGGCGACGGCGATGGTCACTTCGGCGATGTTGCGGACCTGGGCGGTCAGATTCGAGGCCATCGAATTCACGCTGTCGGTCAAGTCTTTCCAGGTGCCGGCGACGCCGACCACGTTCGCCTGGCCGCCGAGCCGGCCGTCGGTGCCGACCTCGCGCGCGACGCGCGTCACCTCGCCGGCAAAGGCGTTGAGCTGATCGACCATCGTGTTGATGGTTTCCTTGAGCTGCAAAATCTCGCCCGAGACATTGACCGTGATTTTCTTCGACAGATCGCCGCGCGCGACCGCGGTCGTCACCTCGGCGATGTTGCGGACCTGGCCGGTCAGGTTGGACGCCATGAAGTTGACGTTGTCGGTCAAATCCTTCCAAGTGCCGGCGACGCCGGGCACGAGCGCTTGACCGCCCAGCTTGCCCTCGGTGCCGACCTCGCGCGCGACGCGCGTCACTTCGGCGGCAAAGGCATTGAGCTGATCGACCATCGTATTGATGGTGTCTTTGAGCTCGAGCATTTCGCCGCGCACGTCGACGGTGATCTTGCGCGAGAGATCGCCGCGCGCGACCGCGGTGGTGACTTGAGCGATGTTGCGCACCTGGTCGGTGAGATTGCCGCACATGGCGTTGACCGAATCGGTCAAATCCTTCCAGGTGCCTGCGACGCCGGGGACCAGCGCCTGACCGCCGAGCTTGCCCTCGGTGCCGACCTCGCGCGCCACGCGCGTCACCTCGGCGGCGAACGAGCGAAGCTGATCGACCATCGTGTTGATGGCTTCCTTGAGCTGCAGGATTTCGCCGCGCACGTCGACCGTGATCTTCTTGGACAGATCGCCATTGGCGACGGCGATGGTCACGTCGGCGATGTTGCGCACCTGGGCGGTGAGGTTCGAGGCCATCGAGTTGACGCTCTCGGTCAAATCCTTCCATACGCCGGTGACCTCGCTCACCTGCGCCTGGCCGCCGAGCTTGCCGTCGGTGCCGACCTCGCGCGCGACGCGCGTCACTTCCGAGGTGAACACGCTGAGCTGGCTGATCATCGTGTTGACGATGGTCGCCGAAGTGAGGAACTCGCCTTCGAGCGGCCGGCCATCGGCTTCGAGCGGCACGGTCTGCAAGAGATCGCCGCGGGCGACCGCGGCGATCGAGCGGGTGACGGCGGTGTTGAGCCAGAGCAGATCGTCGATCAGCGAATTGACCGAGTGCTCCATGCCGGCCCAGGCGCCGCCCGGCACGCCAAGCTGGACGCGCTGGCGCGTGCGGCCCTGGCGGCCGACCGACTGGCCGACGAATTCCAATTGCTGCGCCATGCGCTCGTTCGAGCCGACGATCTCGTTGAAGGCGTCGGCGACCTTGCCGCTCAGCCCATCGAGATCGGCCGGCAACCGGACCGAGAAATCGCCGTTGCGCATCGCCTGCATCGCCTGCAGCAGAATGCGCATGTCGAGCGTGCCGGAGCCGCCGCCATTGCCGTTCTTGGCACGCTTCGGCACGAAGCCTGGCGCCGAAATCCGAGCTTCTGTTCCGAGACCGGCGCCGCTGGCGCCCAATTGAGATCTTGCCGCTCGCGTCACGTTCGACCCCCTAAAAAGCCTGATTCGAGGCGTCGATTATTCGGGTCCAATTGTGGCGATTTCGGGATGGCAGGCGATTCCGGTTGGTTTTTTTACGGCCGGAATCGGGGCGTTTTACCGGCGGAATCGGCTGGCGGTCGTCACCGCAATACCCGGCCGGCCGGTGCGGTGATATTGCTCGATCAACGCCCGCGTGTACTCGTCGGCATTGACCGCCGGGTAGCGCGGCGGGTTGTCGGGACCTTGGCAGGTCTCGATGCAGCGGATTTCGGCGGTCGCGGGCGGCCCGACGAAGAACGATACCGAGATGCGCTCGCTGCCGCTGAAATTGGCGACGCGATGGAGATTCGAGGTGTAAAGGTCATTGGTCGCCAGCGCGACCAGGTCGCCGATGTTGACGATCACCGTGCCCGGGATCGGCGCTACGTCGATCCATTGCCCGGCAGCGTTGCGCACCTGCAAGCCGCCATTCGCATCCTGCACCACGACAGTGAACGAGCCATAATCGGTATGCGGCGAAAAGCTCCATTGGGTGCGCTCAAGCGTCGCCCGGTCGAGCGGCGGGTAGTAGTTATAGACCATCGTGCTGCCAAAGCGGCCGTTCTCGCGCTCGAAATAGCCCGCGTCGAGATCGAGGCTGCGGGCGAGCGCGAAGCCGAGCTTTTGGATGAGACCGACGCTTTTGTAGGTGGTGTCCGTCACGAAACGGCGGAAGCCGGGCAAGGCCGCCTCGTCGGGCCATTGATGCGGCCCGGGCGGATAGGCGCCGCGATGCTCCGCCGCGCCGAGCGCGAATTCGCGCGCGAAATAGAGCCGCTCCTTGAGATCGACCGCCTGGTCGCGATTGGCCTCGGGATTGAGGCCGCCGGGCGGTACATAACCGCGGCCGGGCGCGTCCTTCCAGTGAAGCTTGTCCTTTTCCGCGCGCGGCAGAGCGAAGAATCGCTTGCCCCAGGCAAGCAACGCCTCGAGCTCGGCGGGCGCGAAGCCGTGCCCCTTGGCATAAAAGAAGCCGATATCGATCGCGGCCCGACGAATCTGGCGGGCAACGTCTTGCCGCGATGCTTCGTCGCCTCCGGCAACGAAGGGAGAAACATCGATCACCGGCAGGCTCGCGAGATCGCTGCGCGCGACGCCCTGGCGCAGATAGCGATTGTCGAAATCGGCGAACGCGCCGATCTCGCCATCGCCGATCGTATCGATTGTGGTCGCCGGCGTCGTCATGTGCATCTCCATCGCCCGAGGCGGTCGCGCGGCCGGACCGGCCTCTCATTCGCGATCGAGGCCGGTGCGCCTTCGAGGCCCGCGCTATCGAGGGCGGGCGCCGCCACCCGGAATCCTTGCCTCCTTTTGCCGCTTTGTCGAGCGGAACCCAGCCCCCTGCCGAGAGTTAAACATGCAGTGGCGCCGTCGGTGCGCCTCTCTTTTTCACGCTTGCGGAGATTGTCATGAAAACCTTGACCTATGCGGCGGCGATCGCCCTGCTCACGGCGAGCGCGGCCTTTGCCCAATCCTCGTCGACCAATGCCGGCTCGTCGGGCACGATGCAAAACCTGTCGGGATCGGGCCAGACCATGCAGGACCAGAACCAACCGGGCCAAAGCATGTCGGACCATTCGACCTCGAGCCGGCCGACCGACATCAAGGGCTCGATGACCCGACCCGACAACAAGTCTTCGCCACAGGCCGCGCGCGGTATGTCCGGCTCGCGCGATATGTCCAAAGCGGCGCCGCATCGCATGGCGCGCGCGGATATGAAATCGGACCGCAGCCAGGATGCGCAGGAAAACCAGACCACGATGGAGCTCAATCGGCAGCAGCTCTCGGGCATGCACGCGAATGGCTCCTCGGCCATGAGCGGCTCGGGCATGTCCGGCATGAACCGCAACGGCAATTCGTTCGACAACGATCGGCCGCAATCGGCGAGTTCGCCGTCGGCCCAATAAGTTAAGGCAAAGATCGGCTCGGATGGAAGCCATCGGTTTCCGTCCG
>DATLUE010000438.1:0-5193 GCA_035533255.1 Allostellaceae bacterium
CCGGCACCGCGATCAAGAAGAACAGGCTGCGCGGCGTGAAGTGCGCGGCCAGCAGGATGCCGCCGACCACCGGACCGACGATCGCGCCCACCCGGCCGACGCCCAGCGCCCAGCCGACGCCGGTCGAGCGGATCGCGGTCGGGTAGAGCGTTGCCGACATCACGTTGATGAAGCTTTGGCCGCCGATGACGCACATGCCGCAGCCGGTGATGGTGATCGCCAGTAGCGGCACGCTAGCGCCCGAGAGCCCGACCGCGAAGATGAACATCGCGGCGAAAATGTAGAGCACCGTCACCACGCGCGGCGCGCCGATGCGATCGACCACCGGCCCAAGCAGCAAGGTGCTGGCGATACCGCCCCAGCTCACGAGGCCGGAAAGCCGCAACGCGGCGGCGAGCGGCACGCTGGATTGGTGCAGCACCGAGGGCAGCCAGCTATTGAGGTAGTAGATCACCAAGAGATTGCAGAAGAAGGTGATCCAGAGCAGCGCGGTGTTGACCGCCCGGCCCTCGGTGAGAAGATGCTTCACGGTGAAGCCGTGCAGGGTCTTCTCCTCGGTCATCACGAAGTTTTCGCTGCCGTCGAATTCGCGCTTGCCCGCGAGCCGGCTCAGCAGCGCCGCCACGTGATTGGGCCGGTCGCCGCGCGTCACCAGATAGCGGATCGATTCCGGCAGCGCGACGATCGCGATCGGCAGCAGGATCAGCGGCAGCAATCCGCCGAGGATGAACAGCGATTGCCAGCCGTAAGCGGGGATCAGCGCGGCGCCGATCCAACCGCCGCCGCCGGCGCCCAAGGGAAAGCCCAGGAACATGATCGCGACCACGGTCGCGCGGATGCGTCGCGGTGCGTATTCCGCGGTCAGCGCGATCGCGTTCGGCATCAGCCCGCCGACGCCGATCCCGGTCAGAAAGCGCAAGGCGTAAAGCTGATCCAGCGAATGCGCGAGCGCCGTCGCCAGGCAGAACACCGCGAACAGCAGGGTCGAGACCACCACGACGATCTTGCGGCCGAAACGGTCGGCAAGCGGCCCGGCCGCGAGCGCGCCGAGCATCAGCCCGAAGAGGCCGGCGCCGAAGATCGGCCCGAACGAGGGCATGCTCGCGCCCCAATCCTTGGCAATCACCGGCGCGACGAAGCCGATCGCGCCATTGTCGAAGCCGTCGAGCGTGACCAGCACGCCGCACCAGATCGCCACAATCCACTGGAACCCGCCGAACCGCCCGCCATCGATGATCTGCGAGACGTTGACGGTCTGCCCCCGCTCCTGCGCCACGGTCGCCATGATCGCCTCCCTGTTTCGTGTTGCGTTTTATTCCGGTTGTTTTCTTTGATTATGCGCCCATTGCCGGGCGTCGAAAAGGATGTTGCGAGATTGTCGCGCCGCTTGCCGGCCGCGGTTTGCGGCCACAGGGCGAATCTAATTGTTACCCCCACACCTCGCGCGAGACCTCGAGGATCAGCGTCAGCTTGGCGATTTCGTCGGCGACGGTGAGCTTGTTGCCTTCGAGGACGCTGGCGAAGCCGCATTGCGGGCTGAGCGCCAACTGATCGAGCGGACAGTATTTCGCCGCTTCCTCGATGCGACGCTTCAGCTCGTCCTTGCTCTCGAGATGCGGCGTCTTCGAGGTGACAAGGCCGAGCACGATAGTCTTGCCTTTCGGCACGAAGCGCAGCGGCGCGAAATCGCCGGCGCGCGGGCTGTCGTATTCGAGGAAATAGCCGTCGACATTGACGTGGTTGAACAGCACCTCGGCGACCGGCTCGTAGCCACCTTCGGCGATCCAGGCGCTGCGCGAATTGCCGCGACAGAGATGCATCGCGACCACCATGTCCTTGGGCTTGCCGGCAATGGTCGAATTGAGCAGCCTCGCATAGGTCTGCGGCAGGGTTGCCGGGTCCTCGCCGATCGCGCGCACCTGCTCGCGCAAGCTCGGATCGCACAGATAGGCGAAATTCACCTCATCGAGCTGGAGATAACGGCACCCGGCCGAAGCGAGATCGGCGATCTCCTCGCGATAGACCTTGCCGAGATCGGCGAAGAACTCGGCCATGTCGGGATAGGCCTGCTCGTCGACCATCTGGCGCCCGCCGCGGAAATGCAGGTTGCTCGGGCTCGGGATGGTGATTTTCGGCGTGACGCGGCACACCGATTTCAGAAATTTGAAATGCTCGACGAAGATCGGCTTCGGGCGGCTGAGCTTGCCCGCGATGCGGAAGCCCGGGGGCGTCATCTCGGTGTCGCCCTCATGGGTGTGGAACCGCATCTTGAGGTTGTTCTCGACCATCCGCACATTGCCGATCTGCTGCAGGAAGTCGCGATGCCAGGACGAGCGCTGGTATTCGCCGTCGGTCGCGAGTTGCAGGCCGAGATCCTCCTGCAGCTTTACGACGCCGCGAACGGCCTCCTGCTCGATCCGGCGGAGCGCGTTCGCGTCGATCTCGTTGCGGGTGAATTTCTGCCGTGCCGCGATCAGCTCGGGCGGGCGGAGCAGGCTGCCGACGTGATCGGCGCGAAACGGCGGGGTGGTGCGCTGGGCCATGCGATAACTCCAAATTCAGGGATTGCTGCATCCTGTTGGTGGGCAACGGCAGAATCAAGCCGTGGGCTGGCACGGGTGCTGGAATTTCGCAGCAAACGGCCCTAATTTCGGGGTCATAGGCCAATAAGGGAGTTGCGCATGCCGTTCGTTCGGGCCGGCGACATCACCGTTCATTATGTCCTCGAGGGGCCGGAGAATGCGCCGGTGGTGATGCTGTCGAATTCGCTCGGCACCAGCCTCGCCCTCTGGGATGCCCAGGCAGCGGTACTGCGCGGCAAATACCGGGTGCTGCGCTACGACACGCGTGGCCACGGCTTGACCGACGCGCCCGATGTCGGCGAGGCGGGCTATACGATGGACCTGCTCGCCGACGACGCGGCGGCGCTGATGAAGGCGCTGGGGCTGCGGCGGGTGCATCTTTGCGGCCTCTCGATCGGCGGCATGCTCGGCCAGAAGCTGGCGGCGAAAGCGCCCGAGCTGCTGGCCTCGCTGATCCTCGTCGATACCGCCTCGCAGATGAGCCAGTCGGTTTGGGACGAGCGTATCGCCGCCATCCGCAAAAGCGGCGGCATCGCGGTGACGGTGGACGGCACGATGGAGCGCTGGTTTACGAAGCCGTTCCGCGAGCGCGAGCCGGCGACCATCGCCGGCATCCGCAACATGTATCTGCGCACGCCGATGGCCGGCTATCTCGGCTGCGCGCTCGCGATCCGCAACATGGATCTGCGGCCCGACGACGCGCGGATCGTCTGCCCGACCCTGATCATCGTCGGCGAAGAAGACCCGGCGACGCCGGTGGCGTCCGCGCGTACCCTCAATACAGCGATCAAGGGCTCGAAGCTGACCATCATCCCGCAGGCGGCGCATATCGTCGCGATCGAGCAGCCGGCCGCGGTGACGCGCGCCCTCGGCGACTTTCTCGCGGCGCAGTAGGAGCAGGCGATGGACAAGAACAGCGACGCCTACAAGCGCGGCACGGAAACGCGCCAATGGCTCATGGGCGATACGTTCGAGCGCGCCCAGGCGCGGCGCACGCCGTTCACCGACGAATGGATGGATTTCGTCAATCAATACGCGTTCGGCGAGGTTTGGGCGCGGCCCGGCCTCGACAAAAAGACCCGCCACATGCTGACGATCGCGATGCTGACGGCGCTCGGCCGGCTCGAGGAGTTGCAGACCCATCTCGGGCTCACGCCCAATACCGGCATCACGCGCGACGAGGTGAAAGAGGTGCTGATGCAGGCCGCGATCTATGCCGGCGTGCCGGCCGCGATGTCGGCGTTCAACCGCGCCAATCAGGTGTTCGCCGAGATGGATGCCAAAGCGGATAAGGAAAACAACTGATGACCGATTTCGCCTCCTATTGCCTCAACCCGACCAAGCCCAAGTTCAAGCCACCAGCCGGCGCGGTCGACGCGCATTGCCATGTGTTCGGCCCGGCGGCCAAATTCCCGTTCGCGCCCGAGCGCAAATACACGCCCTATGATGCGCCCAAGGAAAAGCTGTTCGCGCTGCGTGATTTCCTGGGCTTCCAGCGCAACGTGATCGTGCAGGCGAGCTGTCACGGCACCGACAACATCGCCACCATCGACGCGATGCTGAGCTCCAACGGCATGGCGCGCGGCGTCGCCGTGGTGAAGCCGAGCATCGACCTGGCCGAGCTCAAAGAGATGGACAAGGCGGGCATGCGCGCGGTGCGCTTCAACTTCCTGCCGCGCCTCGTCGATGCGACGCCGCACGATGTTTATCTCGGAGTCGCCCGGAAGATCGCGCCGCTCGGCTGGCACACCGTGGTTTATTTCGAGGCGCCGAGCCTGCCGACCATTACGCCGTTCCTCAAGGCGCTGCCGACCACCATCGTGCTCGACCACATGTCGATCCCCGACGTGAAGAAGGGCGTCGATCATCCCGACTTCCAGGCGTATCTAAGGCTCTTGGGCGACAACAAGAACATCTATGTGAAGGTGACGGGGCCCGAGCGCATCTCGGCCAAAGGCCCGCCCTATGACGACGTCGTGCCGTTCGCGCGCGCGATCGTCGAGCGTTTCCCCGATCGCGTGCTGTGGGGCACCGACTGGCCGCATCCCAACATGACGACCCATATGCCGGATGACGGCGTGCTGACCGACATGATCCCGAAATTCGCGCCCGCGGCCGCACAACAAAAGGCGCTGCTAGTGGACAATCCGATGCGGCTCTATTGGAGCAACTAATGGCCGAGCAACAGCCTTACGACGATATCCCGGGCACGCAGGTCTTCGACGCCCACCGCTCGCGCGAGGGCTATTGGCTCAACATGTTTTGCATGTCGCTGATGAAGGACGAGAACCGCAAGGCCTTCAAGGCCGACGAGGCGAAATATCTCGACCAGTTCCCGATGTCGGCGGTGCAACGCGACGCGGTCCTGAAACGCCAGTGGAACCGAATGCTCGAGCTCGGCGGCAATATCTATTACACCTCGAAGCTCGGCGCGACCGATGGGCTGTCGTTTCAGAACCTCGCCGCGCTGATGACCGGCTCGACCCAGGAACAATACGCGGCGATGATGCTCGCCGGCGGCCGTTCGCCCCAAGGCAATCGCAGCAAATCGGAATGGAAAGACCGTGGCTAAGCTCATCGCAGGCGTCACCACTTCGCATGTGCCGGCGAT
>DATLUE010000439.1:0-15960 GCA_035533255.1 Allostellaceae bacterium
TACGCCGCGCGGCTATGCCGCCAAGCGCCGGCCATGAGCGTGCATTTCATCGGCGCCGGTCCGGGCGCGCCCGATCTTATCACGGTGCGCGGCTTGCGGCTGATCGAGCGCTGCCCGGTTTGCCTTTACGCCGGCTCGCTGGTGCCCGAGGCTGTCATTCGCGCGGCACCATCGGGCGCCCGCGTGATCGATACATCGAGCCTGACCCTAGACGCGATCGTCGCCGAAATGGTCGCGGCCGACGCGGCCGGCCGGGACGTCGCGCGCGTGCATTCGGGCGATATCTCGCTCTATGGCGCGATCGCCGAACAGATGCGCCGGCTCGACGCGCTTGGAATTTCCTATGATCTGACGCCCGGCGTGCCGTCCTTTGCCGCCGCCGCCGCGGCGCTCGGCATCGAGCTGACGCTCCCGGGGGTCGCGCAAAGCGTGATCCTGACGCGCACCGCGGTGCGCGCCTCGGCGATGCCCGCGGGCGAAGACCTCGCCAGCCTCGCACACAGCCGCGCCACGCTGGTGCTGCATCTCTCGATCAACAACCTCGTGCCGCTGGTGCGCGCGCTGACGCCGATCTACGGCGCCGATTGTCCTGCCGCCGTGGTCTATCGCGCGAGCTGGCCCGACGAAAGGATTCTGCGCGGCAGCCTCGCCACGATCCGCGCGCAGGTGAAAGCGGCGAAATTCACCCGCACCGCGCTGATCATCGTCGGGCGCGTGCTCGGTGCGAATGATTTTCCGGACAGCCGGCTTTACGCGCCCGACCATCATCATGTCTTGCGGCCGCGCGCGCAAAAAGGCTGATTCAGCCGGGCTTGGCCGCGCGCAGGAATTGCAGCACGTTGAGCTTGCCGTCGGCCCAGCCGATCGCGTCGCGGCCGGTGAAATCCTCCTTGTGCGGATCGGCGCCGTTCTTCAGCAGCAGCCGCACGGCCGGCACTTGGCTGTGGCTTGCCGCCATCATCAGCGGCGTCACGCCTTGCCGGTTTTGCGGATCGACCATTGCCTTGGCGCCGAGCAGGAGCTCGATCGCCGCGGTATTGCCGCGCAGCGCCGCCCAATGCAACGGCGTGTTGCCGAGCCGGTCGCGCGCATCGACCTTCGCCTTGTAATAGATCAGCGCCTGCAGCATCCGGATATTGCCGAACTGCGCGGCATAGCCGATCGGCGTCTCGCCGCTATCGTCGGTGACATTGGGTATCTTGCCGGCTTGCAGCATGACGATGACATCGTTGGCCTTGTTGCGCGCCGCAGCCATCGCTATGTCGTAATAGCTCGAGATATCCTGCGCCCGGGCGAGGCGGACCCGACAAAAGACGAGCACCGCCATGCCGCCGATCACCAACGCGCGCCGCGTCACAACGGGTTCGCGCAGGACGATGTTGCCAACCATTCCTCGAGCCATATCACCGCATCCTCGATACACCCAACGCACGCGCCGCCCCCGCTGCCGTTCGGGCGGCGCAGCATCACGACCGGAATGCCGGCAGCGCGCGCGGCGGCGAGCTTGGCCACCGTTGCCGCGCCGCCCGATGCCTTGGTTACGAGCAGATCGATCGCGTGACGCTCGATGATACTGCGCTCGTCCGCAAAGGTGAACGGGCCGCGGCCCAAAATCACCGCGCAGGGAAACGGCAGCGCGGTCGCGGGCGGATCGATCAGCCGCACCACGAATCGCGCGCCCGTCACCGATGCGAACGCCGCGAGATCGCGCCGGCCGATGGTGAGAAAGACGCGCTGGCCCTGATGGGGCAGCAGCGCGGCGGCCTCGGCCGCGGAGCCGACTTCGATCCAGCGATCGCCGGGCTCGCGTGGCCATTCCGCCCGCGTCACCGCGAGCAGCGGCAGGCCGAGATCGCGGCAGGCGGAAATCGCCGCGGCCGAGATGCGCGCGGCAAAGGGGTGCGTCGCATCGATGACAAGATCGGTCCGCGCGGCGCGAAGATACGCGGCCAGCCCGGCCGCGCCGCCGAAGCCGCCGCGGCGCACCGCGCCCGCGACCGGCACGGCGCTGTGGGTTCGTCCCGCGAGCGAGGTCGTGATCGCGAGCGCGCCACCGAACCGATCGCCAGCCGCCTGGGCAAGGCGCCGCGCCTCTTCGGTGCCGCCGAGAATCAGGAGATTCTTAGGTGCCGGCACGGCCGATCAGCGCACCTTGGCGATCGACGATCGCAACCTCGACCGCGATGCCGCCCGCGAGCGTCGCCAGCGCCGCGGTGCGCGCGCGCTCGGCGACGCGGCTCGCAAGCGCCGGCGCGAAATCGGGCGTCGCCGCGGCCAGCGCTTCGCCCGCGCCGGTAGCGCGCGCGGCCGCATCGACGATCGCCGGCGGCGCGCCGAGCTCGCCCAAAAGCCGGGCCAGCGCGGCGATATCGACCTGGCTTTTGCCGGAATGCAGATCGAGCGCGCCTTGGCCGAGCTTCGCCAGCTTGCCGAAGCCGCCGGCCAGAGTGAGGCGAGGCACCGGATGGCGGCGCAGATATTTGAGCGTCGCGCCCGCAAAATCGCCCATGTCGATGAGCGCGGTGTCGGGCAGATCGTAGAGCCGTTGCACCGCACGTTCCGAGACCGAGCCGGTCGACGCGGCGAGGTGCGCGCAACCGGCCGCGCGCGCGACGTCGATACCGCGATGGATCGAATGCAGCCAGGCCGAGCAGGAATAGGGAATGACGATCCCGGTGGTGCCGAGGATCGAGAGGCCGCCGAGGATGCCAAGCCGCGCATTCAGCGTTTTTGCAGCCAGCGCCTCGCCGCCCGGAATCGAGAGCGTCACCGCGGCATCCGCCGCCGGGCGACCGCAAGCGGCCGCAACCTCCGCCAACGCCTCGGCGATCAAAGCGCGCGGACCGGGGTTGATCGCCGGCTCGCCAACGCCAAGAGCAAGACCCGGCTTCGTGACCGTTCCCACACCGGGTCCGGCATGAAAGGAGATCCCGCTGCCCGGCGCGGCTTCGGCAAGCTCGGCGACGATCAGCGCGCCGTGGGTGACATCGGGATCATCGCCGGCGTCCTTGATGATGCCGGCCCGCATGGCAGCGCCGTTCTTCTCCTTGAGTGCAAGCGCAAATTCCGGCCGCGTGCCGCCCGGCAGGCGGATCGCGACCGGATCGGGAAACCGGCCGGTCAGCAGCGCCGTATAAGCTGCACGCGCGGCAGCGGCCGCGCACGCGCCGGTGGTCCAGCCGCGCCGCAAGCCGGGTTTTGCTTCGTCTGCCATCGAACGAAGTCTATGGCTTTGCCGCGGCGCCGGCTACACGCCAGACCGTCGAGGTTGTAGACTCCCGAAGCATGAAGCGGCCAATTCTCGATCTTCCCGATTTCGCGCCCGGCAGCGTCTGGCTCGTCGGCGCGGGGCCGGGCGACCCCGGGCTGCTGACGATTTTGGCGCTCCATGCCTTGGAGAGCGCCGACATCATCGTGTATGACGCGCTGGTCGCGCCCGCGATCTTGCGCCTCGCACGGAGCGGCGCCGCGCTCGAGCATGCCGGCAAGCGCGGCGGCAAGCCTTCGGCGCAACAGCCCGATATCTCGCTGCGCCTCGTCGCGCTGGCGCGCGCCGGCAACCGCGTGTTGCGCTTGAAAGGCGGCGATCCCTTCGTTTTCGGCCGCGGCGGCGAGGAAGGCATCGCGCTGGCCCGCGCGCGCATTCCATTCCGGATCGTCCCCGGCATCACCGCCGCGATCGGCGGCCTTGCCTATGCCGGCATTCCCGCCACCCATCGCGACACCAATTCCGCGATCACCTTCATCACCGGCCAAGCGAGCGGCGGCGCGCTACCGCACGAGGTCGATTGGGAAGCGGTGGCGCGCGGCACCGCGGTGCTGGTGATCTACATGGCGCTCAAGAATCTCGATGCGATCGCGCGCCGGTTGATCGCCGCCGGGCGATCGCCGGACGAGCCGGTCGCGATCATCAGCAAGGCGACCACCGACGAGCAGCGCGTGATCGAGACGACGCTCGCGGCCGCCGCCCGCGACGCCGTGGCGGCCGCGATCGAGCCGCCGGCGCTGATCGCCATCGGCCCGGTGGTGCGGCTGCGCCGCGAGCTCGATTGGCTCGGCGGCGTCGCCGCAAAGTCGCTTAATCCAGCGCGCTGATTCGCCGCTGGCGGGGGGCGTGCCGCGGGCCTATATCCGGGCCATGTCGGAAGCCGTCCGTCGCGGACTTTACATCTTCATCGCCGCACTGGCCGTCATTGTCGGCGGCGTGCTCTACGAGCAGCTCTGGCTCGGCGGCGCCGAGAATGCCGCACCCGCCGTCGGCGGTCCGTTCTCGCTCATCGATCAGAACGGCGCGCCGCGCCGCGACACGGATTTCCGCGGCAAGGTGATGCTGGTCTATTTCGGCTACACCAATTGCCCCGATGCCTGCCCGACGACCTTGCAGGCGATCGGCCAGACACTCGACCTGCTCGGCAGCGATGCGAGCAAGGTGCAGCCGGTCTTCATTACGATCGATCCCGCACGCGACACGCCGCAGCAGCTCAAAGCCTATGCCGCGAATTTCCACCCCGGCATCGTCTATCTCACCGGCTCGCCCGACGATCTGAAGAAAGCCGAGAGCGACTATCGCGTCTATGTCGCCAAAACGCCGCAAGGGACGATCGACGACGATCTCTTCGATCACAGCTCGATCATCTATATCATGGGCCGCGACGGGCGCTATCTTGGCGAGATGCCGAGCGGCCTGCCGCCCAAAGTGATGGCCGCGACGCTGCAGCGCGATCTCTGAGCGGCGGCAATGATGCGCGGAGCGATCATCGCCGCGCCACGCTCGGGCAGCGGCAAAACCGTCATCACGCTGGGATTGCTGCGGGCTTTGCGCGATGCAAGCCTGCGCATCGCCGCCGCCAAAGCCGGTCCCGATTACATCGACCCGACCTATCTCGCGGCGGCATGCGGCGCGCCGTGCCGCAACCTCGATCCCTGGGCGATGCGACCCGCGACGCTCGCGGCCCAATTGCGCGAAATGGCGCGCGACGCCGATTTCGCCCTGTGCGAAGGCGCGATGGGGCTATTCGACGGCGCCGGAACAACGGGCGCCGGCTCGACCGCCGATCTCGCGGCGCTGACCGGCTGGCCGGTCATCCTGGTGGTCGATGCGGAAGGCCAAGGCGCCTCGATCGCGGCGCTGGTCGAGGGCTTCGCGCATCACCGCCGCGACGTGCGGGTCGCCGGCGTGATCCTCAATCGCGTCGCCGGCGAGCGTCACACGGCGATCCTGCGCGAGGCGCTGGCGCGCGTGCTGCCGGCGGTGACTTGCCTTGGTGCGATGCCCCGCACCGCCGAGCTCGCCTTACCGTCGCGCCATCTCGGTCTCGTGCCGGCCGGCGAGCGCCGCGATCTCGATAAATTTCTCGGCACCGCCGGCGCGCTGGCGAGCCGGCATATCGATTGCCGGGCATTGGCCGCGCTCGCTATGCCGTTGCCTCGCGCGAAGCCCGCGTCTGACGGTTCTTTGCCGGCGCTCGGCGCATGCATCGCCGTCGCGCGCGACGACGCCTTCGTCTTTACCTATCGCGCGACCTTCGAGAGCTGGCAGCGGGCGGGCGCGGCGCTATCGTTCTTCTCGCCGCTGGGCGATGAGGCGCCGCCGCTAGACTGCGACGCGGTCTATCTGCCGGGCGGCTATCCCGAGCTGTTCGCGGCGCGCCTCGCCGCCAACCGGCACTTCCTCCACGGCTTACGCGACGCAGCAGCGCGCGGCGCGACGATCTATGGCGAATGCGGCGGGTACATGGTGCTGGGCCGCACGCTGATCGACGCCGGCGGCGCTTCGCATACGATGGCCGGGCTGTTGCCGCTGGCGACCAGCTTTGCCGCGCGCAAGCTTCACCTCGGCTATCGCCAGGTCATGCTCGCCGGCGACACCCCCCTCGGCGCGAAGGGCATGTCGTTCCGCGGCCACGAATTCCATTACGCGACGATCGTCGATGAGAGCGGCGCAAGGCCGTTATTCGCCGCCAGCGACGCCGACGGCAAAGCGCTCGGCGCCGCGGGCCAGATCGCCGGCACGGTCATGGGATCGTTCGTCCACCTGATCGATCGCGCGTGAAGCCGCGGCCGGCTTCGGTTAGACTCGAGCGCGTGCCCGATTCGCTGCCGGCTTTCCCGACCCTATGGCTGAGCGACGGCGTCGCGGTTCCGTTGCGCGTGCGCACGCATCCGCGTGCGCGCCGTATTGCTCTGCGCATCGACGCCGCCGGCGAGGGCATCGAGATGGTATTGCCCAAGCGCAGCTCGCGCGCCGACGCGCTGCGCTTTCTCGAGGCAAGCCGCGGCTGGATCGAGGCGCGCCTGGCGGCGCTGCCGCCGCGCGTCGCCTTTGCCGACGGCGCAAGCATTCCGGTAATGGACATCCCGCATGTTATTCGCGCGATGGGCGCGGTGCGCGGGCACGGACCCGTCTGGATCGAAGATGGCGAGTTGCGCGTCGCCGGCGATCCCGCGTTCCTGGCGCGACGAACCCGCGACTTCCTGCGCGATCTTGCGAAGCGCGAGCTTAGCACTCGCGCGGAAAAGCTTGCGGTTTCGATCGATCGGACGATCGAGCGGGTTACCGTGCGCGACACCGTGAGCCGGTGGGGGAGCTGCGCGCGCGGCGGCAACCTCTCATTCTCCTGGCGGCTGATCTTCGCGCCCGAGAATGTGATCGATTACGTCGTCGCACATGAGGTCGCGCATCTCGTCGAGATGAATCACGGGGTCCGCTTCTGGCGGCTGGTGGAGCAGCTTCATCCGGGCGCGAAGGCGCGGCGGCTATGGCTCAACCGCAACCGCATGCGGCTGATGCGGATCGGCTGATCGCATCAAATAGAGCAGCAGCGCGAGGCCCGGCAGACACGCCGCGGTCGCTATCGCGAAGAACGCCGCCCAGCCGAGCCGATCGGCAAAGAAGCCGCCGGACGACGCCAGCACTGTCCGCGCGGTTGCCGCGAGCGCCGAGAGCAGCGCGTATTGCGTCGCCGTATAGGCCGGGCTGCAGAGGCTCGAGAGATAGGCGACGAAGGCGGCGGACGCCATGCCGCCGGTGACGTTCTCGGTCGCAATCGTGACCGCGAGCATGCCGACATCGTGCCCGACCCGGAGCTGCACCAAATACATCAGGTTCGACAGCATCTGCAGCGCGCCGCACAGCAAGAGCGCGCGCATCAACCCCCAGCGATAGACCGCGACGCCGCCGAGGAACACGCCGGCGATGCTGGCGGCGACGCCGAACAGCTTGGCGACATTGGCGATCTCGGTCAGGGCGAAGCCGAGATCGACGTAGAACGGGCCCGCCATGACGCCCGCGAGCGCATCGCCGAATTTATAGAGCACGACGAAGATCAGGATCGCCAGCCAGTGCCGCCGCCGGGCGAATTCGGCGAACGGCGCGATCAAAGCGGTCTTGAGCCACGCGCCCGCGGCTATGGCCGGACGCTGCGGCTCGCGCGTCAGAAGGATCACGATCAAGCCGAGCACGATCAGCCCCGCCATCACGGCATAGGCCGCGAACCAACTCAGATAATAAGCGAGATAGAGCGCGCCCGCGCCCGAGGCGAGCATGCCGATGCGGTAGCCGAACTGGGTCGCGGCAGCGCCCGCGCCCTGCTCGTCCGCGGCCAGAAGCTCGACCCGATAGGCGTCGATGACGATGTCCTGACTGGCCGAGAGGAACGCGACCAGCACGGCGCAGAGCGCGACGCGTCCGAGCCCGGTGTCGGGATCGGACGCGCCCAAGGCGAGGATCGCCAGCGCCAGGAGGAACTGGATCAGCAGCGCCCAGCCGCGACGCCGGCCGAAACGCGCGGTCAGGAACGGGAGGCGCACCCGGTCCATCGCCGGCGCCCAGAGGAATTTCAGATTATAGGCGAGGCCGGCTTGGGCAAAGAGGCCGATCGCGGTAAGCGTGATGCCCGACTGCTTCAGCCAGATCGACAAAGTCGCGCCGGTGAGCGCCAGCGGCAGCCCGCTGGCAAATCCCATCAGCAGAATCGCGAGGATGCGCCGGTCGTCATAAACGCGCAGCGACGCCCGCCAGGAGGTCATGAGCCTGTAAGACTTTTCCCCTCACCCCAACCCTCTCCCCCGGGGGGAGAGAGGCGGACCCGCGCTTGGCGCGAGAGGGTGAGGGGTTCTTTCAGAGAACGCTCGATCAGTGCGGCGCCTTCTCCGCATCGGCCGCGACCTGCATGCGGACGATGTGATCCGGATTGGTGACCATGCCGCTGTCGCCCTGGCCGCGCTTGATCGCGTCGACGAATTCCATGCCCGACGTCACCTGGCCGAAGACGGTGTATTTGCCATCGAGGAACGGCGCCGGCGCGAAGCAGATGAAGAACTGGCTATCGGCGCTATCGGGATCGCTGGCGCGCGCCATTCCGACCGTGCCGCGCACGAACCGCGCCGAGCTGAATTCGGCCTTGAGCTTCTTGCCCGAGCCGCCGGTCCCGTCGCCGCGCGGATCGCCGGTCTGCGCCATGAAGCCGTCGATGACGCGATGGAAAGCGAGACCGTTATAGAAGCCCGCGCGGGTCAGCTCCTTGATGCGCGCAACCGTATTGGGCGCGATATCGGGACGCAATTCGATGACCACGCGGCCCTTGGGCACGTCGAGATAGAGGGTATTTTCGAGATCGGCGGCGCTCACGGGACCTCCCAGGCTAAGGATGACGGCGGCCGCGAGAGCAAGGAAACGAAGCGTTCTTGGCATGGCGCGATCCGCAAAGCTGACAACGACAGCGGAGTTTAGCCGAGGCACGGGCGCGGGAGAAGGCATCGGCCGTCAAAATCCGGCGCCGGCTCGACCCGGATCATGGCGCGGATGCCGACAACGATGTTAGCCGCGCTCTGAATGGCCGCGGCGGGGAACAGCATTGGGCAGCTTTGGGCGCGCCGTCGCCTGGTTCGGTTCAGCGCGCCGGGGCGCCCGGCGGCAGCTCGAACAGGTTCGGCGGCAGCGATTGGAGGAACCCGATTACCTCGTCGCTGGCGACGACATCGGCGTATTTCGCGTGCATGTCGAAGAGATTGATCGCATGGCTCGCCTGCGAGCGGTCGAAACAGCCATCCTCGATCACCGCGGTGCGGAAATTATAGCTGAAGCTGTCGATCACGGTGCCGCGCACGCAGCCGCTGGTGGTGGTGCCGCCGACGATCACGCTGTCGCAGCCGAGCATCGTCAAAAAGCTCAGGAGATTGGTGCCGTGAAAGCCCGACGGCTTCTGCTTCGGCACCACGATGTCGCGCGGACCGGGCGCGATCTGCGGCATGATCTCGTTGCCGTCGTGATTGCTCTGCCGGGCGGGCGTCGCCTCGCCGGCGCGGCTGTTCTTCCAGCGCCAACTCCCCATGTCCCATTTGTCGTCGCGGCTGATGCCGGTGGTGTAGATCACCGGCACGCCCTGGTCCCGCGCAGCATCGATGACGCGGGCCAACACCGGCAGCGCGTCCCAGGCTTCCTCGCCGCACGAGGTTGGCCAACGCTTCACCGATTCCATGATCGGCTCGCGCTTGTCGCCGCAAAAGGCGTGGTTGACGTCGATCACCAGCAGCGCCGGTCGCTTGCCGAAGCCGGCGCACGCGCCGAAGCCCTTTTGCGCGAAAAATTCCTTGTCGCGCGCGGTGAGGAATTGGTTCCATATCGGCTCGGCCATGACGCGCTCCCTTTATCGAAGCCAGGAAGCCCGCATTCTAGCACGTCGCCGGGCCCGGCGCGTCAGCCTGCCGTTTCGGTCTTGCGGCTTTCGCGCTTGCGCTCGTTGGGATCGAGGTAGCGCTTGCGCAAGCGAATCGATTTCGGCGTCACCTCGCACAGCTCGTCATCGGCGATATAGGCGATCGCCTGCTCCAAGGTCATGAGGATCGGCGGGGTCAAGCGGATCGCCTCTTCCGCCGCCTTGGTGCGAATGTTGGTGAGCTGCTTGGCCTTGGTCGGGTTGACGTCGAGATCGTTGCCGCGGGTATGCGCGCCGATCACCATGCCGGCATAAACCGGCGTGCCCGGCGTGATGAACATCGGCCCGCGCTCTTCGAGATTCCACAGAGCATAGGCGACCGCGTCGCCATTCGCCGTGGAGACCAGCACGCCGTTGCGCCGCCCTTCGACCGCGCCGCGCCACGGCGCATAGCCGTGATAGATGCGGCTCATCACGCCGGTCCCGCGGGTGTCCGTAAGGAATTTGCCGAGATAGCCGATGAGGCCGCGGGTCGGCGCATGAAACACCAGCCGCAGCTTGCCGCCGCCGGTCGGGCGCATCTCCTGCATCTCGCCTTTGCGCAGCGACATCTCCTCGACCACGATGCCGGCGAACGGCTCGTCGAGATCGATCACCACTTCCTCGATCGGCTCGAGCCGCTCGCCGGTTTCGGGATCGGCCTTGTAGAGCACCCGCGGCCGCGAGATCGCGAGCTCGAAGCCTTCGCGTCGCATGGTCTCGATCAGCACGCCGAGCTGCAGCTCGCCGCGGCCCGCGACCTCGGTTGCGTCGCGGCCCTCGCTTTCCTGGACGCGGATCGCGACATTGCCTTCGGCCTCGCGCTCCAGCCGCTCGACGATCATGCGCGAGGTGACCTTGCTGCCCTCGCGCCCGGCCAGCGGCGAATCGTTGACCGAGAAGGTCATCGCCAGGGTCGGCGGATCGACCGGCGACGACGGCAGCGCGGTTTCAACCTCGGGCGCGCAGATCGTATCGGCGACGGTGGTCTCGGCAAAGCCGGCGATCGCGATGATGTCGCCGGCCTCGGCCTCCTCGATCGGCCGGCGATCGAGCCCGCGGAACGCCAGCAGCTTGGTCAGCCGCGCGGTCTCGATCGTGTGGCCATCGCGGGACAGCGATTTCACCGCCATGTTCATGCGCGCGACGCCGCTATGGATGCGGCCGGTCAGCACGCGGCCGAGATAGGGATCGTTCTCGAGCGTCGTCACCAGCATCGCGAACGGCGCGGTCAGATCGGCCTCGGGCGGGCGCACATGGCGCAGGATGAGAGCGAACAGCGGCACCAGATCCTTGCGCTCGTCGTCGAGATCGGGAACCGCCCAGCCCGCGCGGCCCGAGGCGTAGAGCGTCGGGAAATCGAGCTGGTCGTCCGTGGCGTCGAGCGCGGCGAAGAGATCGAAAATCTCGTTATGGACCTCGACCGGCCGCGCGTCGGAGCGATCGATCTTGTTGATGACGACGATCGGCCGCAAGCCCTGGCGCAGCGCCTTGCCGACGACGAATTTCGTCTGCGGCATCGGCCCTTCGGCGGCATCGACCAGCACCAGGACGCCATCGACCATCGAGAGGATGCGCTCGACCTCGCCGCCGAAATCGGCGTGGCCCGGCGTGTCGACGATGTTGATGCGGGTGTCGTGCCACAGCACCGAGGTGCATTTGGCGAGGATCGTGATGCCGCGCTCGCGCTCGAGATCGTTCGAATCGAGCGCGCGCTCCATTACTTGCTGATTGGCGCGGAACGCGCCGGCCTGCCGCAGGAGCTGATCGACCAGGGTGGTCTTGCCATGATCGACATGGGCGATGATGGCGATGTTGCGAATATCCATGAGGGTTAGCTAGGCGAGCCCCGCCTTCGCCGCAAGCTCGCTGAGCTTGGTTTCCGGCCGCGCGCCGAAATGCGCGATGATCTCGGCGGCGCAGAGGGCGCCGAGCCGCGCGCAATAGGCCATGTCCCGGCCGCGGGTGAAGCCATAGAGAAAGCCGGCGGCGAAGAGATCGCCGGCGCCGGTGGTGTCGATGACCTTGGCGACCGGAGCCGCCGGCACGGCGACGCGGTCCTTCGCGGTCACGACGATCGCGCCCTGCTCGCTGCGCGTCAGTACCGCGATCGCGCATTCGCCGCGCACGGCGGCGACGGCCGCTTCGAAATCCTTGGTCTCGTAGAGCGAGCCGATTTCGGCCTCGTTGGCGAACAGGATGTCGACATGGCCGCGGATCAGATCGCGAAAATCGGCGCGGTGGCGATCGACGCAGAACGGATCGGACAGGGTCAGGCTGACCTTCCGCCCGGCCTGATGCGCGATCGCGCCGGCCTGGCGGAACGCCTCTTTCGCCGAGGGGCGGTCGAAGAGATAGCCTTCGAGATAGGTGACCTGAGCCGAGGCGACGAGGTCGCGGTCGATGTCGCCAGGCTGGAACTCGACCGAGGCGCCGAGAAAAGTGTTCATCGTGCGCTGCGCGTCGGGCGTCACCAGGATGAGACAGCGCGCGGTGGACGGGCCGCCGGTCAGCGGCGCGGTCTCGTAATGCACGCCGGTCGCGCGCAGATCACGCGCGAATACCTTGCCGAGCGCATCGTCGGCGACCTTGCCGATATAGGCGGCCTTGCCGCCGAGCGAGGCGATGCCGGCGATCGTGTTTGCGGCCGAGCCGCCGGAGGCTTCGAGGCCGGCGCTCATGCGGCCATAAAGCGTCTGGGCGCGCGCCTCGTCGATCAGCGCCATCGTGCCCTTGGCGAGCTGCTCCTTCCGGATGAAGGCGTCATCCGCCTGGGCAAGAACATCGACGATCGCATTGCCGATGCCGACGACATCGATTATGGGGGCCGCCATTGAGGGACTTTCCGGGTTGGTGCCAGGCTCGGGACGCTGGGGCAGCGAGTATAGGGGCCGGCGCCCGAGGAGCAAGCCGGTCTCGCACGAAATCGCTTTATTTACGGCACATTGAGTGATTAAGTGGGCAGGTGCGAATGCGCCGCGTTGGGCTCGGGGATTAGCCGAACGCGGCAGGTGGGGAATTTGGAATGTCGGGGTTGGGAAGACAGGTTGCCGGTCTTGCCGCGGCAGCAGCGGTCGCCGCGACGGTTGGCGCTTGCGCCGCGCCCTCGCCCGGCGCCGCGGGCATGGCGATGAGAGTGACCCCGGCGTCGCTGCCCGGCTATCGCGCAGCGCCGCCGCGCGTGCCGGACGTCAAAGACCTCGCCGGACTGAGACCCGACGAGGTGCTGGCGATGTTGGGCCAGCCCGATCTGAAGCGCGACGAGCCGCCGGCAGAGCTCTGGCAATATCGTGCCGCCGATTGCGTCTTGAACCTCTTCTTTTACGACGATGCCGGCGGCTATCGCCTGACCCATACCGAAGCCTGGCAGCGCAGTCTCTCCGCGGGCACATCGCCGGCCCGCTGTCGCGACGAAGACGCGCCGATCAAGGCCCATCTCATCACGCAATCGCGGCTGTAACGGGGCGGTGCTGTAACGGGCCTTATCCGAGCCGCTTCTCGATCGCGTCCCAGACCCGCTTTTCGAGCGCAATGCCGTCGAGCCGGTTGATCTCTTGGATCCCGGTCGGCGAGGTGACGTTGATCTCGGTGAGATAATCGCCGATCACGTCGATGCCGACGAACACCAGCCCTTGCTGCTTCAGGGTCGGGCCGATCGCGGAGCAGATTTCGCGCTCGCGGCGCGTGAGCTTCGCTTTCACCGCCTTGCCGCCGACATGGAGATTGGCGCGCGCCTCGCCCTTGGCCGGCACGCGCATCACCGCGCCGACCGGCTCGCCCTCGATCAGGATGATGCGCTTGTCGCCGCGGCGCACCGCCGGCAAATAGCGCTGCACCATGATCGGCTCGCGATAGAACAGGGCGAAGCTTTCGAGCAGCGCGTTGAAATTCTCGTCGTCGGGCTTGACGCGAAAGACGCCCGCGCCGCCATTGCCGAATAGCGGCTTCAGGATGATGTCGCGATGTTGTTTTCGGAAAGCGACGATCGCCGCGCGGTCGGACGAGACCAGGGTCGGCGGCATCAGCCCCGGGAAATGCGTCGCGAACAGCTTTTCCGGCGCGTTGCGCACCGCGGCCGGATCGTTGACCACCAGCACTTTGCCGCTGACATGCTCGAGGATATGGGTCGCGGTGATATAGGCCATGTCGAAGGGCGGATCCTGGCGCATCAGGATCACGTCCATCCGCGAAAGATCGAGCGTCTCGACCTCGCCCAATGCCGCGTGGCGTTTGCGCTCGCGCCATACCTTGAAGCGCCGCGCCTCAGCCGTGACGCGGCCGTCGACGAGGCTCAACTGCCGCGGCAGGTAGTGATAGAGGCGATGGCCGCGCGCTTGCGCCTCGAGCGCCAGGACGAAGGTCGAATCGGCGGCGACGTTGATGGTCTCGACCGGGTCCATCTGGATAGCGACGTCGAGACTCATTGCAGCGGCTGCACCTCGATCGGCGCGTTGGGCGGCGGCGGCGGTCCGGGTGGCGGCTCGGGCGGCGGCGTTTCGACCGGCGGCGGCGCATTGCCCGGCGCCGCGGCCGGTGCCGCTTGCGACGGCTGGTTGCCGACATGGATGAACGACATGACGCGCGTCACGTTGGACAGGTTGCGCGCATAGGACAGCACCAGATCGCGCTCCGCGCCGTTGCGCGCATAGCCCATGATGTAGACGATGCCGTTCAGGGTATGGACGGTGTAGTTCGACGAGCGCACCTGCGGATCGGTCAGCAATTTGGCGCGCAGCGCGTTCGAGACGTAATCGTCGCGCGCGTCCTGGCCGAAATTGGTCGGCTGCCCGATCTGGACCTCATTGTCGATCTTCTTGATGCCGTCGATCTGGCGCGCGAGCCGTTCGGCCGCGTCCTTCATCGCCGGATTGGGAACGATGCCGGTGATCAGCAGCTCGCCGTCATAGGTGGTCGCGGAAACATCGCGGGCGAGATCGCTGCTGGCGTCGGCCCAGTATTTATGCGCGGCCGCCGCGATCGCGGCGTCGCGTGCGATCTGCTCGGGCGAGCGTTGCTCGGTGACCAGCGTATAGCCGCCGACCGCCGTGCCCGCGATCAGCGGCACCACGCAGCCCGCCAAGGGCGTCGCGAGGGCAATCAAAGCGACCAAGCGGAAACCTGCGGGCAGATAACGTCGTTCGATCACAATCGCTCTTCCTTTTTTCGCCAAGGCGCCGCGACTCTAAGCCGCCCGCCCCGGAATTGACAATCGACGCGCTCGTCGGCTGCACTACTCCTCGCGCCAGGCATCGACGAGGTGACGCGGCCACCGGCGCGGTGCCACCAGCATGACGTCGAAACGCGCCGCAAGTAAGGCAAGGTCGGGACGACGGCCGAGAAAATGCGCGAGGGCGCGGGTGATGCGGCGGCGCTGGCGCGGCGTCAGCGACTCGCCGGCACGGTCGAAATCGCCGCGCGCCTTGACCTCGATGGCGGCGAGGACGCCGCCGCGGCGGGCGATCAGATCGACCTCGCCCACCGGGGTCTTATAGCGCCGCGCCAGGATGCGATAGCCCTTCAGGCGCAACTGCCAGAGGCACAAAAGCTCGGCGCTTTTGCCGCGGCGCTCGGCGTTGCGGTGGGCTTTCTCGCGCGGGATCATTCGTCGCGGCCGGTCAAGGCCAAAGCGCGCTGATAGACCTCGCGGCGCGGCACGCCGGTCGCTTCCGCGACCGCGGTGCTGGCATCCTTGAGGCTCATGGTCGCGAGCGCCGCATCGAGCGCCGCATCGAGCGCATCCTCCGTGACCGCGGCGCGCGCAGCGTCCGCCGGCGCGCCGCCGATGACGACCGCGATCTCGCCCTTGGGCGCGCCCGCGGCGGCATAATGCGCGGCCAATTCGGCAAGGCTGCCGCGGCGAACCTCCTCGTAGAGCTTGGTCAGCTCGCGCGCGACCGCCGCCGGCCGCTCGCCGAGCACCTCCGCCATATCGGCCAGCGCGGCAGCAAGGCGCGGCGCGGTCTCGAAGACGACCAGCGTCGCGCGCAAGCCGGCAAGCTCGGCGAGGACGCGGCGGCGCGCGGCTTCCTTGGGCGGCAGGAAGCCTTGAAAGAAGAAACGGTCGGAGGGCAGCCCCGAGAGCACGAGCGCGTCGAGCGTCGCCGAGGGTCCCGGCAGCGCGGTGACGGCGACGCCCTCGGCCAGCGCCGCGCGCACCAGCTTGAAGCCGGGATCGGAGACCAGCGGCGTGCCGGCATCCGACACCAGCGCCACCGCCTCGCCGCGCCGCAGCCGCAGCAGCAGCAGCGGCCGCATGCGTTCGGCA